>JANPNA010000502.1:0-4206 GCA_031427235.1 Pirellula sp. | reverse complement strand
CCTGCCACTACGCACCAGTGGTTGCCCGTCGATGGTGAGCCACCCATCTTGGGCCCTGACCTTCAGCAACTGAGTTGCATCCTCGGCCTTGAGTTCAAAGGTCTCCGTCAGACCTGCGAATGCTTGCGAGAGGATCGACGTCATCTTGGGTCGGGTCACTTCCCGCTTCAAAGCGAATCCTGCCGGATCTTTAACAAGATCCACTACCCTAAAATTAAGCTGTCACAAAGCACTAGAATCATTTGCCTCACTTCCCTCGCCCACCGCTATCGCTATGGGGCGTGCCACACGTTGCTTGTCACACGTTGCTTGTCACACGTTGCTTGCGCTAAAAGAGTCTCATTTGTTTCAAATCACTCTCAGGATCCTGAGTTTCTTGCACTAATCCACGATACTCTGGCAACTCGGGCAACTCTGGCAACTCGGGCAGCAGTGGCAACTCGGGCAAATGCAATCGAATGAAATCGTGCAACAGCCCACGGCCAGTCTTTTGGCAATCGTCGCAAAAACGACTCAAGCTGGGTAAGGTAGGCGAAAGAGAACGATGGGGCAAGTTGTGGAAACTTGAAACACCATTGTCGGCAGCCCCAGACTGGGCATCCTATCCGATAGGACCACCTGTCCCACTTGGGATTGTGTGTCGGAATCTGGATTTTTGCTGGAGTTGACTTGCCCATCGAAGACCATGTTGCAATTGTTACGTTCGATACAAGTGGACCCGCAACCGGTCGTTCTTTGTCGAATCAGAAAAATAAGGTACTGTTTTTGTTGACCCAGGACGGGGGTATGGCATCTCATTGATGCACACTTGTCCTCGTCCACACTTTTTTGCCGATGGCAAGTTGCCTTCATCCAGTCCCATCAGGAATCGTCATCCATGAAGTTGATAGCTAAACGTCTTGTGGTTGTCGCCACCGTTGCTTGCTTTGTAACGCTAACCGCGCAAACGAGTCAAGCAGGTCCATGGTTCGATTCGCTGTTCGGACGTCGACCGCCAGCCTATCCTGTTGGTGCTCCAGTTCCTGTGAATGGTCAAGTTGCAGCATACTCACCCGGAGTCTATCCGTCATCAGGCTACATTCCACCGAGCTATGCAAATTTGACGGGCAACCAAGTTCTCGGTTACGGCAATTACGCTTCTCCACCCACCAACAATGCTCCCTTGTTTGCACCAGGATTTCCTCAAACGGTGGCTGCTCATTTGCCGACTGCTGCTTACGATTCGCAGTGGGCACGCACACCGGTAACTTACTATCGACCAGTCACTGCATTTGATCCGCGGTACGGAACCACGGTAACCAGTCTTCAGCCTTGTACTTCGTACCAATACCAGGCCCAACGCCAACCCGTCATCGCGCCTCGTCCTTTGCTTGGCGATTATGGATTGCAAGCAAACCGTTGGCCATCCATCACCGGTCCAGGTTACAACCCAACCGGTTTAGCCAACACTGCAATGTATGCACCGGTGGCGCAACCCTATCAATTCATTCCCAATGCAGGCATGCAAATGACTGGGCAACCAAGTTATGTCGCACCGGCAGGCGGAATGGGAGTTTCTAGCGGGATGCCCGCCTCGACGCTGCCACTGACAACCATGCCGTACAACCCACCTTATGTGGGTCAACAAAACGTCGGTCAACAATCTTTCTATGGTGGCCAAAACTACAATGGTCAAGTTGTTTCCAACCCAGCCTACTCAAGCGGTTTCCCAGGGGTCGTTCCAACGGCAGCTTGGATGCCATCGACGGCTTGTGCCAATGGCATGTGTGCCCAAGCGTGGCGGATGCTGCCAGCATCCGATCCGACGCTAGCAGCGTCGGCCACGGCAGCGTCGGCCACGGCAGCGTCGGCCACGGGCATGACCATCCCGTACGTTCCTGGTGCGACCTCCGTAACGCCGGTCGGACCACCGACATATTCCGCCGTACCAAGTCCCGGTTATGGAAATCCCGGTTATGGAAACGGCAACTTCGCTCAGCCAACCAACCCAGGCTATGCAAACCCATATACCAACGTGAACCCCTATCCCGCTCCACCGGCAGGTGCACCTGTCCTGCCAAACAATCAAGTCATGCCTTCTAATTCGAATAGGAACTCGGACCCCGAAGCAAATCGTCGGCCAAGTTTTGGATTGAACAACGCTGGATCAGCGAACTCGACACTCCAGCCAAGCGAACCTTCGGTTAACGTTCAGACGTTGCCGATGGTTGCCATCGATCGCGAGTCGAATTCCAAAAGCAAAGTGGTACCATCCAACCTGAGCAACCCGAACGGTTTGCTCAAACCACGAGATACTGTTGCCATGGGAGACACCCCTTCGAGTCAACCGAACCCATTGTCACCCAGCATGCTTAACGGAACACAGGAAATCCCACAGACCCTTGCACCCCGCGGAAACGTCGGCATGCAGCCGTTGAGCCCGCCAGACGACTTCGACAGCAACCCACGTTGGACCCCAACGTTATTGGATCCAGACGACCGAGTCGCCATGGAACGAACCGGTCGCATTCGACTTCAAGAGGATCTCGATTCCGCAGTTTCCGCCGTGGCCTTGGAGTCTAAGAATTCGATTCGCAGCTCCATTCAATTGGTTTCAGGGGTTGAAGCCAAAAAGTCGGCACCAGTTGCCACCGGCACCATCCGATTTCGTCCGGTCATGACGCTCAAGTAGGCGGTTTTCAGTTACACTAGCGGCCAGACGCCCGCTTCGCGTTCGTAAATCGATCGCGAGGAGGGTTCAAACCTAAACGCTGCTTCATCTCCGCCTTTTCTATCTTGCCTGATGCGAACGTATGAATTCGTTGCCCTTCGTGGTCCCAATCGCTGGTCCCCTTTGGCCATGCTCGAAGTGCATTATCGGAACCCCTCCAAAACGGACTGGTCTGCGAGAGCGAGGCAGGTTGCTGAACAAATTGCCCATTTCCTCGACGCCAAACAGTTTGCAATCAGTCACCCGCAGTGCGTAGTCAATGCAATCCGTATCGTCGAGCAAATGCCTTCCTGGAAGACCGATCCGGAGCTGTGGCTTGCTTGTGCGCGTTGGTTTTCGGCCATGGCGGGCGTTCCAACCGGAGAGCTCACATGTAGTATCGTAGATCGGTCTGTTCCTCAAACTGGGGACGCCAGCGTCCTTGCGATGGAGATGGAGGAGCAGGTCTTAAGCGAACGATGCTTTGGAATGGCCATGGAGTTGATCGATTCAAGCGATCCATTGGTGGACTTTCCGCTCGGTGTTAAAGTTCGTGAACTGTTTGACTTCGCCGACGACGTGCGATTGGGGCCAAGTTCGCGAGCGATCTTGCGTGCCGCCCGCCGACGCAATATCCCTTACACGCGTCTGAACAGTGGGTCTCTTGTCCAGCTTGGCGAAGGGAAAAACCAACGTCGGATTTGGACTGCGGAGACGGATGCAACCAGTGCCATTGCAGAAGCCATCGCAAGCGACAAGGACCTGACCAAGCGATTGCTGCGTCAGGTGGGTGTGCCAGTACCGCACGGTCGGGCTGTCAGCAGCGCGGAGGATGCTTGGGTCGCCTCTCAAGAGATTGGATTTCCAGTTGTCGTGAAGCCATGTAGCGCCAATCATCAACGAGGAATCTCCATAGAGTTGACGACCCAAGAAGAAATCATGAAAGCCTATGATTTTGCGGTGGAAGCCGGCGAGACGGACGACATCTTGGTGGAGCAATATGCCTTAGGCCAGCATCATCGTTTGCTCGTGGTTGGCAACCGGCTCGTGGCTGCAGCCAAGGGACATAGCGAGTGTGTCGTTGGAGACGGCATCCTGACGATCAAAGAATTGGTTGCGATTGTCAATTCCGATCCAAGGCGCGGCGAAGCGTACTCGGACCAGTTAGGGACATTACTTTTAAGTGCACCAGCGATTATCGAACTGAACAAACAAGGGCTCACGGTTGATTCTATTCCAGAAGCTGGCCGAACCGTTGTTGTGCGACGAACGGGTGATTTGACAACGGATTGCACGGATGAAGTGCATGCAGAAACCGCCGAACAAGCGGTTATCGCAGCCAGGGTAGTGGGATTGGATATTGCCGGTCTGGATGTATTGGCCACCGACATCAGCCGTCCACTACACGAACAAAAGGGAGCTGTGGTTGAAGTCAACGCAGGACCGTCTCTATCACCGCACGTATCGCCACTTTATGGCAAGCCGCAGAAGGTTGGTGATGCCATCATGAACATGCT
>JANPNA010000501.1:0-7250 GCA_031427235.1 Pirellula sp. | reverse complement strand
GCCACCAAATGGCGGACGGAATTGAAGCGTGCAGCAGCCAATATTCCCATCTAGGAATCGCTTGGGCCTGTCCTGTGGAGTCAGCGACTGGCAAGCAAGAGGACGAGAGCATCGCCAAAACATATGCCAAAACCATCGCCGGAATCAACAATCGTAAGGCAAAGAGCAAGGCGGAACGCATGGAAATCCTTCGTGAAAACGGCCAGGATATTGGGAAAACCCTCAAAAACGCACCTTAGCAGTAGGCCAAATGGTGACAAATCGTCTGGCGGATTGCCAGCAGCGTATTCGATGTGTTATGGTTGTGGTATGAGCAAACAACCTTTAGCGGGGATATTTACCCCCAACATTACCCCGGTCAACGCCCGCGGCGAACTCGACGAAGAAACTCTCCGAGGCTATATCGACTGGCTCATCGAACACGGTGTGCATGGTCTTTATCCAAACGGAAGCACAGGCGAATTCGTTCGCTTCACGCCGGAAGAGCGCAAACGGGTTATCGAAGTCGTCGTCGATCAAACGCGTGGACGAGTCCCTATTTTGGCCGGTGCTGCAGAAGCCAATATCGAAGAAACCATCCGCGCTTGCGATACGTACGGTGCCTTGGGTGTTCGAGCCGTTGCCATTGTGGCCCCGTTCTACTATCGGCTTGCCCCCGATGGAGTTTACGCATACTTCAAGCAAATTGCAGACCGGGTTTCGGTCGACGTTACCCTTTACAACATCCCGATGTTTGCCTCACCGATCGATGTGCCTACCGTGAAGCGATTGGCTCAGGAGTGTCCACGTGTGGTCGGAATCAAAGATAGCTCTGGCGATATCCCACACATGATGCGGATGATCGCCGAAGTGCGGCCTATTCGCAACGACTTCTTTTTCATGACCGGTTGGGATGCGTCGCTCGTACCTATGCTTATGATCGGTTGTGATGGCGGCACGAACGCAACTAGCGGTGTGGTGCCTGAGTTAACTCGGAGCATTTACGAAGCGGCTCGAGCTGGGCAGTGGGAACGGGCGATGCAGATCCAATACAAGCTCCTACCACTCTTCGATACGATGTTGATGACGGCGGAATTCCCGGAAGGCTTCCGGCGAGGGGCCAAAATTCGCGGTTGGGATCTCGGCCAATCGCGTCAACCATTAACACCTCAACAAGTCAGTGCGGCCGACTCGACACAGACTAAACTGCAAGAGTTGTTGGCTGGCTTTGATTTCATGCATTCCAAACGACCGTCGCAAGGCAATAGGACGTCCAGCAGCGGTCTACTCGCGGACGATACCGTGATTGACCGAATCGTGAATGAAGTTCTCCAGCAATTGCGGGCCAACTAAAGGGATGCCGGTGATGCAGGAGGCAAACGAAAAGGACGAGGTCGACAGCCGCAGTCGAGAACGAAACCGAGTCGTTTGGGTTCGCACTCAAGCGTTTGCCGCACTCGTGCTCTTCATCGTCTTTTGGACAATGGCGGTTTGTGCCTACCGGGTAAGCACCCAACGAACAGATACCGAACTGCCCAACGAGTTGATCGTCAATCTGAATGACGCAACACAAGCGGAGCTAAACCTGCTGCCCGGCGTTGGTGAAAAACTAGCAAACGATATCTTGAAGTATCGCGACGAAATCGGCGGTTTCCAATCCGTCGACCAACTGATGAACATCCGTGGAATCAAAGAGGGAAGACTGCTTTCGCTCAAAAAGTACGTCACGGTGAGCGGCAAAAACAAGTGAATGCCCCCGAGTTTTACTCGGGGGATATTTACCACCTCTCTAAAACCGACACTCAGTACTCGCTGGCGTGACGCCGCCAGCACACTGGTCGGTTGCGGATCCGATACAACCCGCCAACTTGACCGGCAAAGTCGTTAATGTTTTCTCAATGGGAACGCTCGCTTCCCCATTTCGCTAATAATGCGGTATTTTTCTAAAGCACTTTAGGAAAGTTTCTCGCCGCTATGCCTTCTGGCCTTTTCGAGTGAGTCCATGAACCCCACGCTCTCCCATCGCATCACCGTTTTGTTATTTGCGTCGACCATCTTCGTGAGTGCATTCCTGCTGTTCCAAGTCCAACCCATCATGGGAAAGTACATTCTGCCCTGGTATGGTGGCAGTCCAGGCGTGTGGACCACCTGCATGTTAGTGTTCCAAGTGCTGCTGTTTGGCGGATACGCATATGCATATGCTCTGAATCGGTTCCTGGCTTTGCGTTCGCAAATTGCATTGCACTGCGGACTGCTCCTGTTGGCAACTTTCACGCTACCTATTACCCCATCAAGTTCGTGGAAACCGGCTGGTGACGCTTCCCCGACCTGGATGATCATGCTGTTGCTCGCCTGCAAAGTGGGTGCTCCCTATTTCTTGCTGTCGTCAACTGGACCACTACTGCAATCATGGCTTGGGCAATCCAAGATCATTGAACAGCCTTACCGACTCTATTCGCTTTCGAACGTAGGATCGATGTTGGCGCTGTTGTCCTTTCCTTTCGTGATCGAGCCCGCATTTTCCTCCTCGCAACAGTCCATCCTCTGGTCGACTGCCTTCGGGATGTTCGCAGTCGCTTGCAGCCTGTCCGGTTTTGCACTTTTTCGCTCCAAGACAACATCGCAGACGGCTTCAACACCTCAATCCAAATTAGAAACACCGAAAATCAGTTGGCAATCCGTAGGCACTTGGTTTGCTCTTTCCATGATTCCTTCGGTCATGCTGTTAGCGACCACCAATCAAGTATGTTTGGACACAGGCGTTATCCCATTCCTTTGGGTGATACCATTGGCCATTTATTTGCTCAGTTTCATTTTGACGTTCGATAGCGACCGCTGGTATAGCCGCCGCCCGTCGATCATGCTCGCGGCGATCTCATTCCTCGTCCTGTTTCTGCTCAAGTTGCTTGAGGTTCAAACTCCGTTGGCCATCGAGTTGGTGCTCTACTTTGGTGGCTTGTTCTTCTCCTGCATGGTTTGCCATGGAGAACTGGTGAGCCTCAAACCGCATCCCAGCAAACTCACTTCGTTCTATATGACACTGTCCGCTGGTGGCGCGTCCGGTGGCATTTTTGTCGGACTCTTGGCTCCGTCACTTTTTCAAGGGTACTTTGAGTGGCAACTTGGCCTCTTTGCGTGCGTCTTGGTTTTCCTAGAAACGTACCTTCAAAGCAATTCTCTTTGGAAGAATCGAGTCCCTGCTTGGAGCAAGTTGACCATGGGCATGGCTCTGCCAGTTCTGGCGGTGGTTTGGCTAAGCGTATGGACTTCGTTTTCGAACAATCAGCTTGTTGCCAAGCGGAATTTTTACGGTGTTCTCAGTGTCGCCGAGAGTCGTGACAAGAAGTCAGGCGAAATGACCCGTGATCTGGTGCACGGCCGCATTGTGCATGGATCGCAATTCCAAGGACCTGGAACAACACAACGACCAACAACCTATTACACCCAAGCATCGGGCGTTGGCCTAGCATTGCTCAATCATCGAGTTGATCGGCCTCGTCACGTCGGCGTGGTCGGGCTAGGTGCTGGCACATTGGCGACGTATGGCAAGTCCGGTGATCGGTTTCGCTTTTATGAAATCAACGAAAATGTGATTGGGATGGCAAACGCGTATTTCACATTTTTGAAAGACACTCCTGCGGACGTGGAATTGGTTTTGGGTGACGCGAGATTGACCCTGGAGCGAGAAAGCTCACAGGCGTTTGATGTGCTTGTCCTCGACGCCTTCAGCGGGGATGCGATTCCGGTCCATTTACTGACCCGTGAAGCCATGGAGATTTACTGCAGGCACTTGTCCGAGGATGGAGTCCTAGCGATCCATATATCGAATCTGTACTTTGATTTGAAGTCGATCGTGACCGGATTGGCGATCCATGCGTCGTTTGAAGCGACGATCGTGTCCGACGACGAGGCAGCCTGCCCTGGATCGCTCAAGTCCTGCTGGGTGCTGATGTCGACCAATAAGGAAATCCTCAACCAAGCCGTAGGGGATGTTAAGCCCATCGTCCCACGAGGAAAGCCAGTGTTATGGACGGACGACAAAAGCAATCTGTTTGAAGCGTTGAAGTGAAAAAAATTTGGAGTGCTGGAATTCATCGCAGCTTTTAGATCGCACGCCGTTAATAAGCCTTGAAGCCAAGGGTGATTTTAATTTGGTTTTGTTTCGAAACCGTGCGATGGACTGACGTCGATTCGTTTTTTTGGCGGAACCTATGGGAGTAACAGGTTTTACTATTGGTATCAATAGGTTAGGACGCCAAAACGGTGTCCGTCGGAGGCAAGCTCCGAGCGGACGGAGAATCCTTCGCGGCCCTCGCCAACTCCGAGGGAGGACACCATCAGCGAGGCCTCAAATCTGCACTGTGCGGCCTTTTTCAAACTCCGCGATGACGGAAGGCTGAACTAAAACGATCAGAGAATAGACACAAAGCCCTACTGAAGTAAGAGAACAGTAGCAGGTGAAGACACTAGCCAGTCCAAGGACCGAAACCACGATCGAAAACAACCGTCCCCGCTTGCGCAAAATCATGATTCCTGAAATCAATCGGAGCAATGCCATAACGCCGATGAACACTCCAAAAATGGAGTAACCGATAGAAACAATTTGCATGTTTGGCGGATTGGGAATCTTCTGAAATTCTGGGTTGTTCTGCATGAAACCCATCATGACTCCTACGACGACCAGCATCCCGGACATCATTAACTCCAAACTTGCTTGAACAAGAGTCAGGATCCCAATTACCGGGAGTTGTTTGACATACGATTCATCGTTTCCACTGGGGAGCTGCGTTTGAAAGGCGTAAGGGCTATCCTGGCTGTTATCGGAATACGGATTGGCTGACATGCGGGGTGGTTGGTTAGCGGATAAAAAAAGGCACCGGAGGTAAAAACGCGTGTTGAAGGTAGATGCTAGCCGTCCCTTCCCATAGCGCAAATTTGGCCAAGTAGAGGACTCCAAGATACACTAGGACGACAGCGATTTGGGGAAGCCATGCGCAGTATCGCCAGAACCAGTGTACGACGCTTGCCGTATTCCTGGGATTGTGAAACTTGCTGCGCCTCAGCGCCCAGCCCGTGCACAGTTTGGCAGGGAACATCAAGATGACGAAAAAGAAAGATAGAATCCACCAGAGTTCTTCCGGAATCGGTTCGATTCGCAGCAAGTACAGGGGAACCGCCAACACAAACGTGGCCCAAGTTGCCAAACAGAAAGCCCAGGGTGCCCGTCGAAACGATCTCCGCGCTGACCGAATATCGAATACCGAAAGCAAACGACCTTCGCGAGCCATTTGTATTTGCAAAAAAGGGAGGTGTAGCAATACCCACCACATTAAAAATGCGCCAACAAGTCCCACCAAACCTGTCCCCGCATTGCCGTTTCCAATAAGTCCAATGGCGATGAAGCTACTTGGCAATACCAACCAAACCAAAGCACCGATCGAGGCCATCAGTCCAAGCCACAATAGCCTCGGCAAGCGAAGCGACACTATAAACTCCCAAAGTCGGTCCTCCACCTCTCGCCACACGCTCGGACGAAATACGCTTGTCATGGCCAATAAAGGGGCTGGCCAAAGAAAGTGGCGAAGTTTGCCCCCCCGAAAAACTGCCCACACAACCCAAAAAACCCAGAGGACGGATACCAAGCGGGCCGCCAATCGTAGCCTGCTCGCTACATCACTTCCCTTTTCGATAAGCTCGGCGGTGTAAGCCATGTCTGCAACAAACCAAACCGGTAGCCATGAAAGGGAAACGCAAATGAGGATGACGAGCATCCGTCCCGCTATTTCCGTGCCCGGAAAACAGCTTCGAGCCGGCTCGCCCCGGGCTATCCGTGACGAAACCTCCAACATGTATCCAAAACTGGCAAACTGGAGAATTGGAATCGTCGCCACAACACTCAGCAGTACAATCAGGCTGGCGGTTCTCCAAAGAAACGAGAACGTTGAGCGAATCCAGAAAAACATACGGAATCGGATTCCTTGAGCAAGCGGTCGACTTGAGCAAGCGGTCGACTAGACAGCCAGCTCAGCAAGGGAAAATCGGAGGAAGCTAAGTGACTGGTCCGTTCCATCGCCAGTACACCTATTCGATTCGAATTCCGAAATCTTGGAAACGGCCATTGTGGCAAGCCTAGGTTGAGCGGGAGCTTGTCTCCCCTCAGCCTTGTTTTGGCGCCCTACTCTTAGGACGCCAAAACGTCGTCCGTCGGAGGCAAGCTCCGAGCGGACGAAAATACTTCAGAGCGTTGCCCTTTGGGGGGGCTTTTATTCGCCAAACAGCGAGAAACGACACGATTTCCAATATTTGTTTGCACTCGGCAGCAGGGCAAGTACCATTGAGAGAATTCTCCATCAAGGAATGACTTCCTGCTTACTATCGTTATTTGTATGCTGGGTGGTCGTTTTGACGAATTTTCGCTTAACAAATTGGGCCTGATTTATGCGAACGCGACCTTTTGCATGTCTTTTTACTGTCGTCTCACTTTCCCTCGCCAACTTTGTGCATGCCCAGGATCCGCTCGACGAAATGTACGGCCAGGCCGTCCACTCGTTCTTCCGTGGCGACTCAGGACATGCGGCTGAACTGCTCAACGAAGTAATCGATGCTGGAAGCCAAGATCCACGAGCTTACTTCTTCCGTGGATTGTGCCAGTCCCACGGTAGCTTTGACGGCAATCCGGATTTTGAACGAGCGGCCCAACTCGAAATCGAAGGCAAAAAAGTCGTCAACGTTGGAAAAGCATTGGAACGCATTCAAGGGCCAGCCCGAATCTCCATTGAAAAATCCCGGTCGAAAGCCAGGTTGGCTTCCCGCTCCCGCCTCCTCGAAATCCAGCGAACGCGATACGAAGAAATGCAACGTGGCGGATCAGCACCAGCACCAGGTGGAATCGTTGTTCCACCCCGGTTGGATGCCGCACCAGCGCCAAGTGCCTTTGCTCCCAACGATCCATTCAACGCAGGAATGACCAAGGGAGATCCTAAGGCGATGCCTAAAGAACCTGGCACTCCTGACGAGTTCACACCGGAAACGCCTGCTGTTGGAGAAAAACCTATCGAGCCAATGCCAACCACGGAAGAAGATCCCTTCAAGTAGTTACGGACCACTAGTGCTTCGTTATAACTAAGAATTAGGGTCGGCTGTAGTGGGGGGTTTTTTAAATAAGAAAAAAGAATGTTATGTTAAAAAAAGAAAAAACCAAAAAAAAAAAAGTCACAAAACAAAAAAAAAAAAAACCACAAGCATAAAAAAAAAAAAAAACCCCCACAAAA
>JANPNA010000500.1:0-14535 GCA_031427235.1 Pirellula sp. | reverse complement strand
AGTGGTCAGGGGCGGGCTTGAACCGCCGACACACGGATTTTCAGTCCGTTGCTCTACCAACTGAGCTACCTAACCAATTGTTCTACTCTTGCAATGTATTTCCGTCCTCACTTTTTGTCAATTCGAGGTCAATGCATTTGTCACCCACTTCTCCGGGCGGTCACGGCTCGGAGAGCCGTGCTACACTAGCAATTCGGGGGCAATGCATTTGTCAACCACTTCTTCAGCGGCTAATCTTATGATTATGCTGTCTATGGGGTACGAATGCCCATTTACCTCTACTTTTCTGCTCGACTTTTCAATTCCAGACCCAGGAATTCGCGGTTATGGCTTGGTTCTCGATATTTACAAAACCCACCCATGGAAACGCGTTATGGCTGACCTGCACTCTGGTTTGCTATTTTGGGCTTTCCCGGTTCGCGTTTGCTGAAAAATACACGCCCGAACACCCTGTCGTGCAGGAAATGGTTCGAAAAGGGGTTGGGTTTTTGTCCTCCCCTGGCGCAGTATTGTCCGGCGAAGGGATCAATATTCTAACCGGTTACACCATTTACAAAGTCGATGGCAACCCGGACCACCCAGTCGTCGCTTCCGCCGTTGCTGAGGCTCGCCGACTTGCCGCGACGTTCGCGGCCGGGGGCAACTCCGCCGAGTCCAGATCCATGTACATCCCTTCTTTAGCAGGAATGCTCTTGGCCTCCGTCGATATTGAAGCTCATGGTCTTCAAATTCGACAAATTCGAGACTTCTTACTAAGGTGCCAGAAACCACACGGTGGGTTTGGATATACCGTTTCTGGCCCGTACATCAATTCCGGCGACATTTCTCAAACCCAATATGTCATGCTCTGTTTGTGGACCATGAGCCAACTTGGAATCGAAGTTCCTGACGATGCGATCGCTCGTACCATCACCTTTTTGGAAGCGGCTCAGACCAATGAGGGTGGATGGCCCTATCAGTTCGGAGGGCCCACTGCGGATGCGGGCGGCACAACCAATTCTCTCGCCGCCGCTGGCTTTTCTGCCTTGCTGATCGCTGGTGACTCCCTCGGTATGTACCGAAGCAAAGTCGCCGAAAATCAAGAGGAAGAAGGCATCATTCCAACCGTCTTCAATCGCATCATGCCTGAAGCCCAACGTACCAGAGTCAGTATCGATCGAACTCGCTTGGATAACGCGACCAAACGAGGCGAAGCCTGGCACCTCGCTAACCCATACAGGCGTGCCCAATGGCATTACTACTACGTGTATAGCCGTGAACGCTATGAGTCCTTCCTGGAGATCACCAAAGGTAAACCACAAAAAAGCCCTGAATGGTACAATCAAGCGGTCGAAATTCTTCAAGCCGCTCAAGGAGCGAACGGAGCCTGGGGCAACGCTGCCGACGGTGATACCCCGTTGGCTCCCGAAGCCTGTACTTGCTTTGCAGTTCTATTTCTTATCCGGAGTACACAAAAGGCTATCGGGGCTCTCAACGAGGCCTATGTTGTCGGCGGTGTAGATTTGCCTGATGACTTGACGGCCGTTCGTGCGGTGGGTGGCAAAGTCATGTCAAAGACCTCGACGACCAGTATTGACGATGCTCTCAAGATGCTCGAACAAGATGGAAAAACGGAAACCGAGGAGCTGGTTCCCGAAAAGATGCGGCTGGCGACCGATCCAAATCAAAGGAAAGAACAGCTCAATCGATTCACTCGGCTTCTAAGCGCCAAGGACCCAAAAACCAGAAAAATCGCTGCGAAACTGCTGGGGCGAGGAGACGATTTGGACGTTGTCCCGGCTTTAATCTTTACGCTCCAAACGGATCCTGACCCCGAAGTACCCCGCATCGCGGAACAGTCGTTGCGACTCATTTCGCGGCAGTTGGACACGCATCACCTTCCTAAAGACAAAGCGGTTAAGCTATCCGTTCAGACCAAATCCAAAGCGGCCGCGGAATGGAAAAAATGGTTTTCCGGCCTCCGCCCCGATTATGTCTTCGTCGATTAAGCATCGAAAAACGTATGCCAATCTTTATGACTCTCTGAGCCAAGCTAAATTATGTCCTCAGCTACATCCAGTACAAAACCCACCCAAGGGCTCCTTGCGGTCGACGAGACCTCGATGCGAACCAACAAAGTGGACCAAACATCCAGTTTTCTGCTGAGCTTGGTCCTTTTGATTGGCTTGGCGGTTTTCTTGCTCGCCCTATTGTTCTTCATGCGGTCGATGTCGAGCACTGCCAAAGTCATCAAGCTACAGCAGGAAACCGTTGAAGGTCGCGGACTTAATGCCGAGGGTTTTGAACGAGACTTCGACCCGCCCGGTGCCGAGGAAGTCGAACAACTAACCGAACCAGCCATGGAGCAATCTCTGCAAATGGTGACGGACGCCATCAGCTCTGTTTCGGCCTCCTTGGAGAGTATTGAATCAGGCATGACTGCGACTGGCATTGGTACAGGCAAAGGAGATAGCCGCCAAGCCGGGCCAGAGGGGGAAGGCGAAAAAATTGTGCAACGCAGCGAGAGATGGGAGCTCAAATTCACTGCTCGCGATCGTCGTAACTACACCCTGCAACTGGAATTCTTTAAAATGGATGTCGGTGCGATTGGCGGCGGTATTGCAACCGTAGATTACGTCACGAATGTGGCCAGCGCCCCCACCAAAAAATCCGCTACGTCCAAAGAGTTCAAGGGCAAACTCTATTTCATGAGCACCACCTTGAATGTTTTAGAACAGTACGAGAAGCAAATTTTGCAAAACTCTGGAATTCCAATCGCAGGCAGACAGGTCCTCAAATTCGTTCCAAAACAAACGGAGGACGTTCTCGCTCAAGCAGAAGCCGATTACTACATGGAAAAACGAAACAAAGAATTTCGATTAACCGATATTGCCAAAACTGTTTTCGAGTGCCGCCAGAAGAAAAAAGGGGGCGGTTACGAATTCGTCGTTATCGACCAACGCTATTTAGGAATTCCTGGCGTTAAGAAACTGTAACAGGTTCAATCCTCTTCTCAGCCCACCGATTTTTCATGAATCAAATCAGCGGGGTGATTCTTTTAGGCGAGGACTCAAGTCGGCGGAGCGACTTGACTACGTTACAGATTCGCACCTGGGGTTGGCTCAATACGTGGCATCGATTCGACTACCTTGTCGATCAACCCATACGCACAAGCCTCCTCCGGATCCATAAATCGGTCACGGTCCGTATCCTTTTCAATCTGCTCAAGTCCTTGTCCGCAATGTCGAATCAATATTTCGTTCAATTTACGTTTGGTTCGCTGAAACTCCTTTAAGTGAATCGAGATTTCCTCTGCAGTTCCTTGCATTCCGGCGAGCGGCTGGTGAATCATGATTCGAGAGTTCGGCAACGAATAACGTTTGTTCTTGGCGCCTGCTGTCAGCAATACAGCACCCATGGATGCGGCTTGTCCGATGCAATAGGTAGCCACATCGCAGGAAACAAACTGCATCGTGTCGTAAATCGCCATACCAGCGCTGACGCTACCGCCTGGACTATTGATATACATGTGGATATCTGCTTTCGGATCATCCGATTGCAGGAATAGCATCTGGGCGACCAGAGCGTTGGCAATCTCGTCATCCACTTGCGAACCCAAGAATATGATTCGATCCTTGAGCAAGCGGCTGTAGATGTCGTAAACGCGTTCTTCTCGACCGCTTTTTTCGATGACGTATGGGATCATTGGCATTTAATCGTAGGCTCCAGTGTTGGTGTGCGTTAGGAATTCTCTTCGTCGCCAGTTGGCGTCTTGGTCAAAATCTTATCGACCAATCCATATTCCAAGGCCTGATTTGCCGTAAGAAAGAAATCGCGATCTGTGTCCAAGGCGATTTGGTCCGCTGACTTGCCCGTGTGCTTGGCGAGGATATCGTTGAGTTGATCTCGCATCCTCAAGATTTCCCTGGCTTGGATTTCAATATCGGAAATCTGGCCTCGCACCCCGCCGTGCGGTTGATGCACCATAACCGAACTATTCGGCAAACAGTAACGTTTTCCTGTCGTACCACCCGCCAACAAGACTGCGGCTCCACTTGCTGCTTGTCCCACACAATAGGTTGCGACTGGGCAGGACAGCATTTGCATGGTGTCGTAAATTGCCAGTGTCGAAACGACTTCGCCGCCTGGAGAATTGATGTAAAAGTGAATGTCTTTGCGACGCTGCTCACTTTGCAGGTAGAGCAATTTCATGATGACGTCGTTGGCGTTGCCTGCGTAAATCTCCCCTTGCAGGAAAACAATTCGGTTTTCCAGCAACAGATCGCCCAGGGTCATCTGCCTTTGGCGTTGATAGCTTTGATACGCTTGCGAGTCATAGACCGGCGGCATTTTCGAAAAGTGATTCAATTGTTGCCTTCCCTTACTTCGAGTTCGTTACTTCGATCTGTACATCTTTCCGATTGCCCACCATTTGACAAGGCCACAACAGGGAATCTTTGCTTCCATTCATGGGCACTTCCTAGCCCAAGGGGCTTATTGGGACTTTGGCGGAACGCTATCATTCGTTGTGAACAGGGGTGCAGCGCTGTGAAGTATTACCTCCAACGATTGTTCAGGTTGAGTGGGAGCTTGTCTCCCCTCAACCTTGTTTTGGCGTCCTATCTAGCTGTGGGCGACGTGACGCACTCCGCTCCTGCCTCGACCTCCTTAGGCGGTCGAGGCAGGAGCGGAGTGCTCGAAATTATGGGCTGAACCACGCATAGGACGCCAAAACGGAGTCCATCGGAGGCAAGATCCGAGCGGACAAAGAATGCTTCACAACCGAAACCCAGTAAATAACCCCATCTACACCGATCGATGATTTCCCTTAACACCTTTTGCCTAACCTTCCCACTAGCCCCCTTATGAACTTGAATTCGATCTCCGGTTTAAAGCGACGGTTTGCATTGGATGAGATCGAGGATTTAGGCTATTTCAAGTCGATCGAATGGGCCGAATCCGTCGATTCGACCAACAAACAGCTTGTCCAATCCGTTCGGCAGCAGTCCATTTTACTGCCGGCACTACTGGCAGCCGATCGACAGTCGACCGGGGTGGGACGAGGTAATCATCAATGGTGGTCTCCAACGGGTTGTTTGATGTTCTCGATGGCTATTCCAATCGGTCAGCCCGAAAAACATGAGCCGGATGGTTCCATTGATTCGGTTGTCAGTCCGGCGTTGTTGCCGTTGCGAGTCGGTTGTGCCATCGCAGAGTGCTTAGAGCAGTTCGCGTCCCAAAAACCCATGGTCAAGTGGCCAAACGATGTGTATTTATCGGGACGCAAAGTCTGTGGCGTCTTGATCGAGGTCATTCCGAAACCAGCTCCGGCCCAGTCGGTGGCGGTGATTGGGATAGGGATCAATTGCCAAGTGGATTTTCGAGACGCACCAGCCGATGTACAAACCAACGCCACCAGTTTGCATGAATGGGCCAAAAAGGGGATATCCGAAAGCGTTAGCACCGAGAATGTTCTGGTGCAATTCGTTCATCAATGGCTTGCTACTAATATCCGTCAGCAAGACAATCCAAAATGGCTATTAGAACATTGGCCTGCCAGAAGCTTACTGGATGGGCAATGGATAGAGGTCAAGCATCCTTCCGGTGTGGCCCGAGGTCGATGCCTAGGGATCAACGAGTCGGGTGCAATTCTCATTCAAAACGAGCAGTTGGAAGTTGTGGAAATTCTAGCGGGAACGGTTCAATCGTTTCGCCCGTTGTAGAACATTATCTGCGGCGTTTTGAGCGGGCGCTGATTTTGCGTCGCATCGGGTTGAGACTTCGCTTCTTCGCCTCGACCGCTGCGGGTGCGCCTTCCGAAGTCGAAGAATCGACTGCATCCTGCTCCGCCAAAGATGGGGTGCCCTTTTTTATAACGCCAAAATCTTGTGCGAGCGGATCTGCAATTAGTTGTCGATTAATGCGTTGTTCGATTTCGGTCAGCAATTCGCCTTGGCCCTTGACGATGAAGGTGAAAGCGATTCCGTCCCGTCCCATGCGTCCAGTCCGTCCAACACGGTGCACGTAATCATCCACGTCGTCAGGCAGATCGTAGTTGATGATGTGAGAAATCGTTGTCACATCGATACCCCGGCCAACGACATCGGTCGCGACCAGGATATGGATAGCACCACTTCGCAGCGATTTGAAAACGGAATCCCGTTGCGTCTGGTTCATGTTTCCGTGAATCGTACTGAGCCTCATGTCCGAGAGTTCGGGAATGCGATTCAGTACTTTTTCAAGTTGGTTATGAAGCTTTGCCGTCCCCAGTTTTGTTCGGCAGAAGATAATCGTCTGTGGAGGCTTTTCTCGAGTCAACAACTGAACGAGCACGTCGAATTTGCGATCAGGTGAGACGGTCAGGTATCGTTGTTCGATGGTGTCGACGGAAACGTCCTTTTTAGAGCAGTCGACATGGACGGGTTCGAAGAGGTATTTCTGGGCGAGTCGCTTGACCTCTTCGTCCAGGGTAGCGCTCAAAAGGAGGGTCTGACGGTTTTCGGGGCAACGCCGCAAGATGCGTTCGATATCGGGTCGGAATCCGATGTCGAGCATCCGGTCCGCTTCATCGAGAACGACGCACCAAATGTTGTTCAGTTTCAACGTGCCTCGATTGATGTGGTCGATCACGCGTCCGGGGGTTCCGACGACAACTTGAACTGCACCCTCGAATGCTTTGAGTTGCTTGGTCATGTGCTTACCGCCAGCAACCTCGAGGATTTCGGTCGGGCAGCCGTAAGCAAGCTTGACGAATTCACCATGAACCTGGGCCGCGAGCTCTCGGGTTGGCACCAAAACCAGGGCTTGGGGATATCGGGACGTTCGGAGTGGATCCAGTTGCTCCAGAATTGGAATAGCGAATGAAGCGGTTTTCCCGGTGCCCGTTCTGGCTTGGCCGATCACATCGTAACCTTCCAAAGCCCACGGAATGACGCTAGCCTGGATGGGGCTCGGCTTTTCGTAACCGAGTCGTTTAATGGCCCGCTGGGTAATCGCAGAGAGATGCAGGTCGTCGAATGTTTCTGGCGTTTTCGTTTCCATGGTCCGGTCGATGGATGGTGTTCAGGCCAAGTGCAAGCCGTGGCCATCTCTTTCGTTCTCGATCAAACCGGCATTCTACGGTACAGTTTGCTGCCTGATTAGTTCAAAACACCCTTACGCACTTAATTGTTTCATGGACACCATCCCGTTCGAGCTCCCAAACGCCGCCTACGCCTGGGCTGACCTCTCAGAAGCCATTCTGGAAGCCGGTTTCGACGAATCCGCTGCCCCAAACCGCAATCTGATCGATCAGTGGGAAGAGCCGGACGACCCCATTTGGTCCATCCTGAGTGCCAATTGGATGTGCGAAAACGCTGAATCCATCAAAAAACAGATCGACGGAATCGCCCGGAATCGAGTCAGGCTTGAGCAGTTTCTGACCTGCCTGGTTCGGAATTTCCGACAAGCAATTGCGATTAAGAACTCCTATTCTGACATGGATCAGCTTCAACGTTTGGTTCTCGTGCAGCACGTGGCGGAGCTTTACACCAAGGTCCATGGTTGGGGACTTCAACGCTGCGAAGGAAGTCTGTTGCAGGTTCTTTTCGCCAGCGGTCATTCGACTGCCATCCATTTAGGGGTCGAATTACTGCTGGCCCAGCCGCCAATCGATTGGGCCGATGTATCGCTTTCGCTAGCCCCCTTGATGCAATCCAAGGCTTGGCGAGTCGAAGACGTATTCCCTAAATTGCTGGAAAGTACTTCCCCGGCCGTCCTGGCGCCTGCCTTGGATGTGGCGAACTATGCGGTTCGAAGTCGATCCCTGCCAGAACACCCTGCCCAAGGAGAATTGGGGACCTTGCTAAGGCTCATGGGCGGCTTGGTCAACCAGCTCGGAATGCTCGAAGAAAACCCTGCACAATTCGGTAGTTCGGTTAGCGCCATCCAAAAAATACTCTTCGACTCGGTCTCGCTATGTGTTTCGTTGTGCGATACGTTCGGCCTAGTTGGCAGCCAGGATGCGATCGGAAAACTGACACAAGCCACCCGCTTAAGCCATCGTCGCATCCGGACCGAGGCAGCCTTTGCGTTGGCCAAGTTAGGGGACAAAAAGGGTGAAGAACTCCTCATCGAGTTGGCCGCCGATTTTTCAAGCCGGCAGCGCGCCCTGGCCTACGCCGAAGAGTTGGGAATCGAGGAGCGAATCGATGAACGCTGGACCACCGCTGCTGCATTGGCGGAGTCCAGACTGGCGAACTGGCTGGCCCAGAACGAACAGATGGGGATTTCACCGAGTCGGATGGAATTGCTTGACCAACGAACTTTGGACTGGCCCGGATTTGAACAACCTCAAGAGTGTTTCCTGTTCCGCTTCGAATACGATCTCCAAGATTCCATTTACAGCAACGTTGGATTCTCTGGCCCGATGTGCCATACGTTTTCACAAGACTTGGCTGACATTTCACTGGATGATACCTATGCAATTTTCGTAGGCTGGGACATCGACCATCCCGACGCATTTGAGGTAGCCCCGAACGCGTTGGACGCACGCATTCAAGAGCGAATGAATCGTCTAACTGAGACCTTGCCGGATCAAATGGAACTGATTGAAACACTCCTCTGCGTAAGCTTCTTCGAGCACTTTGGAATCCTGGCCAGAGTGCTGATCAACGACGAACTCCGAATTGCATTGGTGTCCGAGGATGACCGGGTGACTTGCGAACCCTTTACCACCAAGAATCAAGCCGATCCCATGTTGACTTATTGGCTGTGGCGCGGACGCACTTTTTTTGAATCGGTTTAGTTGCGATATCAGTAATGTCGCCTTTCGCTTGGCGAAAGTGCGCCAGGTAAACGCACTTTCGCGGAGCGAAAGGCGACAATAACAACTGAAATTCTACGAGAACAATTCCGCGATCGGTTGGCCGCGATCGGTGATCGGCACAGGCCGATCGCCGTCGTAGAGCTCTTCGCTTGGATTAATCCCTAACGCATGATGGATCGTTGCGTGAAAATCGGGGATCGATACCGGACGCGATTCGATCTTCCGACCAAGTTCATCCGTTGAGCCAATCGCCTGCCCAAGCTTCAACCCGCCGCCGGCCAACAACCCGCTGAAAGCCGTCCCTTGATGGCCACGACCTCCGCCGCCATCAAACTCGGGTGGCCGCCCGAATTCCGTTGCAACGACCACCAACGTTCGATCCAGTCGTTTTCTTGATTCGAGATCTCGCAATAAAGCAGCAATCGCTTGATCCAGTTGATCGATCAGCACATGCTGTTGAAGCTGACCCTCGTTGTGAGTGTCCCAGCCCGTGCCGTTGATGAAGTTCAAATTAAACGAAACCTCAACGAATCGAACCCCCGATTCGACGAGCCGCCTTGCCAACAAACAGCGTTGACCAAACTCGCTGCCGTATTCCTGTCGCAACGCATCGGGCTCCGATTTGAGATTGAACACACTCATGAATTTCGGACCAGTTAGCTTGGATCCCGCTTCGGACGCAGCGATGTAGTCTTGGATTCGTTCGTCACCGACATGCTGTTCGCCATACTCTTTGCGCAATTTTCCGACCAGCGCATTGCGTCGGTCGAAGCGATCATTGGAAAGCCCTGTCGGACGACGAAGGCCAGCCGGGCCGAGTTCGGTATCGGTCAAATAGACATAGCTATGCTTGGCACCCAAGAATCCTGGCCCGCGCGAGGCGCTTGGGTAGCCAGCCACCACGTAGGCGGGTACTCCGTCCCCGCCTGCCCCAAGTTGATGTGACACGATCGAGCCGATCGACGGATAGACTGTGGAGTCGGCAGGCGGTCTCCCAGTATGCACCCGATTGGTAGCCGCCGCGTGCTCATCAACCACATTGTGATTCAAGGTTCGAACCAACGCACATCGATCCAAGATCTTGGCTGTTCGCGAAAGGTGCTCGCAAAGTTGCACTCCAGGAATGGCCGTATCCACCGCCGCATAGTACGATCCTGGGTCCTTTGGACCTTTGCTAAGTCGCTTCGGATCAAACGTGTCAACGTGGCAAGCACCACCACCCAGCCATAAGAAAATGCAACTATCGGCGGAAGCAGCCCGCGGTCTGTTTGACGCGACGCTTGCTTGCAAATGCGAGGTTCGCGCAGTCGTTTCGACGCAGCCGAGAGCCGCCGCGCTGCCCATCCACTTTAGGTATTCTCGTCGTTTCATTTCGGTTCTTTGAAAGAGTGAGGGTGTAAGGGTGTGGGCTAGGACAGGCTAGTGCTTTGTCCAGCTTAGATTTTTGAGTTTGTAAAAGTGGCGTAAGCTTCCAGCTTGCGATTTTCCAGGGTCGTTTCGATGGCAAGCAAGATGCTTACCCCACTTTTTATTCTGGAGAAAGCACTAGCAGCCTTTTGTCGCCTTTTGCTCCGCAAAAGTGCGTTAACGAGGCGCACTTTCGCGGAGCGAAAAGCGACTATGGTACAAACATGAATTCAGGGCTATTGATCAACGCCCACGAAGCATCCTCCATGCGCTCGCGCCAATCGGACTCCAGCCATTGTGTTGGAGTGTCCCCTCGAAGAATCTCTTGTTCGAGTAAAAGCTTGATTCGAGTTGCTTCCGGTACCAAATGGTTTGCCCAGGAGACCGCATTACGCTTGTAAGATTCTAATGTCTTGGAACGAACCAAACGATCTAACTTTCGGGACTCAAAGCCGGGCTTCAACAGTGCAGCGAAATCGGCTCGTTCCTCAGGAACTGGCAAACGGCTAAGTATGGTTTGAAACATACGATCCACCAGATCCTCTACGGACTGTGCGCCCCAAGCCATTTCGGTGAACTGACTGTCGTCCGACAGACGTGCAAGTTTTGTCGCGGATAATCCGTTTCCGAGGATCAACGACTGCAAGGGACTTGCGGACTCATCGCGGACCGTGAGCGGAGTTGGTCTAGAGTCTCGCCAACCAAGCGACATCATCAAGTCACAGACTTGTTGCAGGGCTGGCAACATCAATGCAGGTCGATCGCGATCCGTCGAGGTCGACGCTAACTGCCACGCCCGTGTCGGAAAACCTAACTGCAAAAACTGTTCGGGTGGTCGTCGACTTTCTGGGTCGAGCGACATCGGCTCGACGTCCATCGGTTTGCCAGCAACGGTGAACAACGAGTCGATCATTTGCTCAGCCGTCAGTCTTCGCCTGGCTGGTCCGTAGGCGAATTGCTTAGCCTTTTTGCAAGCATCCAACTCCTTTTGAGTCAGCGGGCTAGCCTGATAAATTTGCGAATGGAAGATGAGTCTTGCAGCATGCTTCAAATCGTATCCGCTCATTACAAATTCGCGCTCGAGCAGATCAAGGAGTTTCGGATCGAGTGTTTCCGCCGCGTCCCAATTGTCCACGGGATCGACCATCGCCCATCCTGTGTAGCGGTGCCATAGACGATTCATGATCACCCGCGGAAAGCGGTTGTTCGATGGTGAGGTAAGGATCGCGGCAAACCGCTCGCGAGAATCCTGGTCGTTGCGAAGCTCGCCGGCAGCTAAATCGATCTTGGGGAAAGATGCGAGATGCCAATCCGGCCCAAGTTTATCGCCAGCTTTGAGCGAGATGGTGATGAGCGGCTTGCGTCCATCTGGATTCAATGGGACCGTGCTCGACTTAGGGAGCGCGAGCGTCTCTCGTTGAAGCATGGCTGCCAAGGAAAACAATTCTTCTTGTTTGAATGGGCTGTTGGGTGAATCATGGCAACGCGCACAGGACATCTCCAAGCCGAGGAACGCCTTGGTCAAGATCTGTGCCTTGGCGGCCATCGGTGAATCGTTTTGCGAAGCCATGGCAAATCCATTGGGTCCGCCAAAGAACTTGCTTCCTTCCATCAGCACGAGTTCGGTCGCAAACCGATCGAACGGCTTATTGTCTAGGAAAGACTCATGAATCCACCAGCGAAATGGCCCTGTGTTGTTCTGTTCGGGTTTGACGATGCCTGGATTCTCGGCAAGAACATCTTGCCAGTAGCCGACCCAATGGTCCGCCCATCGATCGTCTGCTAAGAGTCGATCGATCGCCTTGGAACGCTTGTCGACCGAGGTGTCGGCAACGAAAGCCACAACTTCATCGCGAGTCGGGACGATGCCGATCGTATCGAGCGTTATTCGTCGTAGGAATGCAAAGTCGTCAATGTCCGTGATGGACTCGATGTCGCGATCGGACGACTCGACACAAATTTGATCGATTGTCTTGTTAGAATCGCGATCAACAACCTTCTCCCCGGCGATGGCATGTCGGTTGTCCCAATACTGTCGTTCTTGCTTGCTAGCCTCGAATCGCAGATGTTGGTTGAGTTTCTGCATGCGGCTTGCCTCTTCGGCAAGGAATTCCGTCCAACGCTTGACCGTTGGAATCCAGGGTTCGATTGCGTCCGGCGTCAACACCATGAAATCGCCGTCTTCGGCCGCGATCGCCACACACAAATCACCGATTTCGGGACGAACCGTTCGGCCACCCACGATCGCGTCCAAGCGAAACACATGCAGCCCATCGCTTAAATCGACTTCGATTACGTCTTCTCGGTGCCCTTGTGAAATGGGTATTAAATTGGCCTTGGGCGGTTCCGGTAAGGTGGGTACCGCTTCATGTCCATCTCCGTTGGTGGTTAAGAACGGTTGCGATGTAATTTGCTTTTCATCGATCCAAAGCCGTGTTGCATTTTTGGACCGCAGCAAGATCGAGTACTTGCCTGCTGGTAGCGAGCGTTTCAAGTAATATTGCGTTAAGATCGGAAGTTGGCGGTCTTCGATGACGCCGCGATGGTTGTACTGCTTCGGGATTTGACTTATCGCCATCGCCGGAATATCGAATTCCATCGATGGCTTATCGAGCGCAAAACCCCATGTTCGGTCCATCAAGCCGTCGAAGAGTTGAACGACGACGCGATCGTCAGGTAAATCTTTGGCGGCGATCCAAGTGTTGGTTGGGGTAGCATCGCAACGATAGCGACTTGCGATTTGCTCTGCGGTTAAGGCTTTGCGGTAGATGGCGATTTCATCGAGCCAGCCTTTGAAGGCGGCGGTATGGTTTGGTTGTCCGGATCCAATCCAGAGTTGGTCGTTGTCCACAAACGGAGCCGCCGATGTATCCCCCTCCATATCCCAGGAGCCATCAATGGCTCGTCCATCGAGATAGGCTCGTAAACTTCCGGTCGTTCCAAAGGAATAAGTGACTGCAATGTGGTGCCAACCGCTTTCTGCCGGGAAGCCTATGCTGCTGGTCCATCGATGGAATTTAGGTGCACCATTGGGTTTATCTTTACGAGTGGATTCATCCAGCGTATCGCGACTACGGAACAAAAAGTTGACTAAGGCCACGTTGTCATGGCCTTTGAGACGGAGTGCGTAGTTCAAGTTTTCTTTTTCGAACCCTGCATTGCCAGTTCGGCCTTTGCTGATGACCGACATGGTCTGATCCTTTCCGATGGCGCGCGGGAAGACCCAGGCTTCCAGGGTGATCGAATCGCCGGAATCAAAATCCAGTGGGCTTTTTTCGCCTGGGTCGTCAACTTGGAGGCAGTCTTTGCCACCGGGGAAATCACCCGCGAGGTTATCTGCAGCGAAAAGCGGAAAGGATTTTGGGCGTGGCCCTTGTTGCGATAGGATGACTTTGCCAAACAGCTTTGCGGGAAGTTCCGCGCCCGCTTTGGAACGAATCGACTTGACGGGCTTGGGCTCGGAAAGGTCCCAGTAAGCGACCGGTTGATTCTCCAGCACCATTTCAGAATAATTGCCACGCATTTCTTGGGCTGCGATCGGATTATCAATCGACGGACCAAGGAAGGCCAAAAGAAGTAGGCAGAGGACGAATCTCTGTGCCATAGCGGAGTGATCCAGGTGTGGGAGTGAAGGGTGGAATAAACCGAACGCACTATTATTTTCGGCGGGGCTGGACCCTAAGTATACCCAAAGCATAGCGGGGTGCCTGCGCTGAAATGGCGCAAATCAAGCTGCGTTTCGTTTAACCCCGAGCCCTAGGCGACGGCTGTCGGACATTCGACAGCGACTCGAGGGGGTGAATGCTCCATCACGAAAGAATCGCAACCCAGCCCAGGACGATCACGGCCGGGACCGCCCTGCCACACTTCGCTTGAGCGCCCGACGAGGCCAGCTTAGAGCGTTTTCGGCACAGTCGTAGTGTGCATCACGTCACTCTCTCGCTCAAAATCATTCAAAACCATGGCCAAACCGCACAGGACTGCCGTTTGGTACACGCTTTGCATGCACACGCTTTGCATGAAAATTTGTGTTTTGTTCCTGAATTTGCGTTATATCTGCCGCATCGGAGAGTTACGAGATCCGCATCCTAGATGTTCTTGTAACTTTTTTGGTCCTCGCGGGTCTAACTTGTGAATCGTTTCATTGGGTTGTCAAAAGGAGTTTAGAATCATGGCGTGTAACTTAACCGGTTCCTGTTGCCGAGTCTGTCCGGGAATGTGGATTGCAGGTGTTCTGGTTTTGGTGATGATCGGTCAAAGCTGGTTTGCCAGACAGTCCGTTCGTTCGACGCCTTTGACACCATCGGCCAGTTCGACCGAGAACAGCAAACCAATCGAAGTCG
>JANPNA010000499.1:0-8728 GCA_031427235.1 Pirellula sp. | reverse complement strand
TTGTACAGGTTAAATTGACAATTCCCGAAACATCTGCCGACGCGATTTGACGATAATCGAGCGTGCCCCAACAAGCTGGCTGGGTTAACAGCCGATCCGAATCGACGCGAGCTTTAGTCCAGGTATTGGCCAGGTACTTGTTGACCGCGGACAGATCGAGGTCATGCTGACTTCGGTCCCATTGCCGACCTTGGTCTTCCTTATGGCCTGGGGCATCTGTCAAGGCGACCCAAAGCGTGTCTTTGCAAGGAATCAGCACGCCGCCCGGGGCGAGGTGTTGATCCCTCGCATGAATGATCGAGTCGATATGAGTCGTGAATAGAGGTAGAACGCCACGTAGATCGGAGACGACAACATCCGCTTTTTCCGGCAAGTCGACTTGCGTGGAAAGACTCTGAAAAAAAGTGATGCGGTCGGACAGGTTGTTCGCATGTGCGAACTCGCGGGCCACGCCGATAGCGCTGTCGGGTTCAATGGAATAGACGTGCCTGGCGCCAAATCGACAAGCGAGCATGGACATGACACCCGTTCCGGCACCGATCTCTAAAACAACAGAATTGGGCTGGATTACTTGCTTAAGTGCCGCGACATACGCATCCATCCGCACCTTGTCCTTGATCATTTCCTCATAGCCGAGAAGGCTGTACATCGCATTCACCTGGAATATTTTCGGGATGTTTTTGGGCTCTAACGGCAATCGTTCAGAATAACATCGCACAGTTGATCCAGCCGACTGGATGAAATATGCGGTACGACTCGCTTTATTTTGGTGTGCTCCAGGAGTCGTCCGAGCAATCCGAACTCCTGGGTCCGCATGGACTCATCCAGAAGCCCGTTGCCATAGGTATTGCCGACGAGATGAACAAAAGATTGCTGACCGTCCATCTCCTCGATCCAAGGGGCGTTTTCATCCTCCACGCGGTCTCCGATCACGTAGATCGTCGACAGATGGGCCGGTTCGGCGTGAAAACGGCCGATGTCTAGAAGGTCAAAGTCCCGCTTGTCCCAATTGGGGGTGATCGGTTTCAAGCAATCAGTCGATCCATAAAGCATTTCGACGGACTGGGGCCACAGACGTAAATGAGGGTAGCTAGGAAGTGCCCAAAATCCGTTGCTATCTTCGGCGAGCACCGTAACGTCATCCGCCAGGACGTTATTTCCGCGTAGGGCCAATGCTGCGACGGTGGTGGATTTGCCAGCTCCAGCGCCGCCTAACAAGGCGATCGCTTTGTCTCCAGCCATAAAAGAACTGGCATGTAGGGCAACCGCCCCGCGGATTCTTAAGACATATCCGAGAATCGGACCCAGTAAATAGGTCGCCATATCCTCCACCGTGTAGGGAGATTTCCAGGTCGTCCAAATCTCAGTTCCATCGCGATTCACGTAGAAGTCGGTGCCATCATCAAACCGAATCCACAAAATCCCCGATTCAGGGAAACGGAACAACCGCCGATTTTCATGGGTCGCACCTAGTACAGTCGATTCCAAGAAAATTGGCTGCGCCGGCTCATTTGGTGTAGGTTGTCGATTTACCCAGACGGTAAGATCGATTTGATCGCTTTTCCCGATATCGACGAGCCCGGGAATAGCGCTCGTACTCCGAATATGCAATCCAAACGCAAAATACCGTTGCATGCCCACTGTATAAGACGGCCTTATGTGCGTAGATTTCAAAATAGCCATCTAAAGACTTGACAGGAGTGCGGAGTCGAACATACTTCACTGTAGTTCAGTTTTGTACTGTTGTCGAAACGATTTCCGATACTTTTTTTACGTCAATTTATAAGGTTCCGAATAATGACTGAGAAAACCTGCAAAAAGACAGAATACGCGAGCCCACGTTTAGTACGCTACGGCGATGTTCGTACGATAACAAAACAGGTTGCAAATAGTAGTCAGGTTGGGGATGGTCCTGCTGGAGGCAATATGGATAAGACGGCATGAAACTTGTTGTTATGAATTGATTTTATCGGGTCCGCTTCGGTTTTCTTGATGGTTAGCACCCCGATGGATTAGCCAGGTAGCGAGTTCGTAAGGACGCTGGTTACCCCAGGTAACGTGTGAGTTGAGTGGATTCATATGGCTCATGTCAAATGGATCATTTCGCACATAACGTTCGATTGCAGTGTCCCATGAAAGGCATTCCGACCAACTCAGTGGAACTCGGTCTCCTCGGGCTAGCAGTGGGCAACCCGCCAACCCCTGCTTTCGCCTTTTGAGCACGGTGCTAGGTAGGTGATTCTTCATAGCTCGTCGTAGAAGTTCCTTTTCGAAGCGGAACGGGATTGGCGGCACCGACCAGCAGTAGTTCAAGACTTGCAGGTCCAAGAAAGGAAATCGCGACTCGTATTGGCCGCGTGAGTTGGCGTCAGAACTTTCTAAAGACGACGGTAACAGGAATGAATCGATCGCCACGAGTCCACCTGGCGCGCTCGAAGCACAATCGTCTCCGAATCCCCAAAACCAATGCCAGTGATCCAACAGCGAAAGCTTCCGAACCATTTCCGGATTGATCCAAGAGGGGAATGGCGGTTCCGTACCTGGTTTGCGATTACCGCGTATCCAAGCCAACGGTCGATGGAACAACGCTGTACGAAGCCCGATCGGCGGAGGTCGTCGCAACATGGCAAGGTGTCGCAAAACGTCAGCTAGCCAGCGCCCAAACCGTAAATCCCGGATGAGTCGCGGATAATACTGGGATGCCGTATTCAATGCCTCGTCACCGCCTTTACCGTCTAGAACGACGCGGCATCCGTGGGCCTTGACCAAGTTGTTGAAAATGCGACTTGCCGGGAAGCACCTCATGGATGGTTCGGGGGTCTGAAAATCTGGGCTATCCCAGTCCGCATCGTAGAGTGGCAAATCGTCGGCAACGATGAAGTCGATAGGTAGCCGCATGTGTTCTGCGGCCAAGCTTGCGAAGTGTCTTTCCCTATCGGGAATGATTCGGTCATACACGATGCACAAAGCGTGGAGAGACGCAGTTGGCGATTCCTGCTTGAGGATCGGCAGGGCTGTTGCCGCGATGGCCGTCGAGTCCAGTCCGCCGCTCATCGAGACAATCAGGCGATCCGAGCGTAATCGGTCGCGAACCGCTGCTTCGAACACTTCCACAAAGCCTTCGATGTGTTCTTCGGGTCGGCGATGACGAATTTCGTTCGGAACCTGAGGGCGCCAGTAGCGGTGGGTCTTGACGCCGTCTCGAGTGAACACCGCCGTGTGAGCCGGGGCAAGACGATGAATGCTTTTGAACGCGGTCGCTTGCGTGTTCGTATTCCATCCAAACAGCAAGAAATCGCAGATAAAACCATCGCACAGTTCGGACGAAACTGCCGGGTGGGTGCGCACGCTATCCAGCACATTGCTCACAATCGCAAAGCCCCCCTCCATCGCATAAAAAAGAGGCTTGACACCTAACTGGTCACGAGCACAAAACAAACGGTTCTGTTTGGGGTGGGCGATGATAAACGCAAAGTCCCCGAGCAAGTGCTCAACACACTCGTTTCCCCAGGCATGGTAGGCGTGAAGGATCAGTTCCGCATCGGTAACCGAGCGGTGATCCACGTTTCGATTTTTCCCTCGCAAAAGTCGAATTAGGTCGGCTTGCGCATCGATTCTCGCGTCCGCGACGATCCAAATTTCGCCGTCGAATGTCAGCGGTTGGGGTACGGTCACCTGCGTCGGATCGGTCTTCAGTAAGGTATGGGCAAGCCCAATGTGCCCATGGTACGCAGTTTCTCGCGAATCTGGCCCGCGGACCTTGAGTTGGTCTGACATGGCCTCCAGTCTTTCAGGGGTAATCGGTCCACCGTCCCGGTTTAATATCGCTGCGATGCCGCTCAATCTCATCTCCCTGTGCTGAATTGTGATACTGGTGTTTACGGTAAACGAACGGCGTCTTGCAAGTTTGAAAAGGGCAGGTATATCTCGGCGACATCGGGCCGATCATTGACAACATTTCCTTCCCACTCAACCCAAGCATGGGCTTCGAGAGCTGCGTGGTCGAGAGCCTCATTCTTGAGACGTACACCAATGCGAAGTTCAACCGGGATACCTTGACGTCGCAAAATGCACGCCAGGAGCAGCGACGATCGCAAGCAATTCGGCCGCGAAAAATGGTTGCGGGCCGCGATCGCGGTTAAGCGAGTCGCTCTTCGGACTTGTGCCCAAACGACCATATCGGCGACTGACGGACCGGATGCACAGCGTATTCCACTGATCCAGCCCGAACAGCGATTAAAGCCGAAGACCTTTAGCATAATGGAAAAAACCGATAAGCCTAAGGCAGCATACAAAACGAGCATTAAGTCGTGAAACGGCATTCGTGAAACCGAATGAATCTTACGCCTCAACGATTTCCAGCAGATCATGGGCAACCAGTTCATCAATCAACTTAACCATGTCCGCTCGAATTCGTTCGGCGTCCGCGTCGAACTCCGACAGGATCTCATCGTATGCGGCTTGTATCGATGGCGACAAAACGAGCTTGGTCCACATAATGTGTCCCATCTTGTCGAGCCCGAAATACTCTCCTCGCTTGACGTGTAGCAGAACGGAATCACCCTCGGGCACTTGTTGAAACAAGACGCCATCGGGTTTCCTCAATTTCGTTGCGAAAGGCACCATAAGAAAATCGAATTCTACTTTCCTGCGTCCATGTTCAAGACTGATGTCAGGAAATCATAGTCAGCCGACGCCGCTGACGCAATCGAAGGAATGGGGGTTACAAGGCTTTTAGTTGACGACCACGAGGGATTGAACCATTGAAGTGGCAATGCTGTCGGCCTTTGTATGCCGCTTATAAATCTGTCCAGCTTCAAGTCGAGCGCAACCAGACGACGAAGTTTGCGATGATCGGAATTCTGGTTTCTGAAAATACCCATTTTAGGTCGAATACGGGTCGGCGAAGGCCCCGAAGGCGTCTAGGCCGCCGTCGACGGATAGGTCGGTGGCGGTGATGAACGACGCTGCACTGCTCGACAACCATAGGACTGCATGAGCGATCTCTTCCGGTCTTCCGATACGCCCCATGGGGTGTCGATTGGCTAGTTTGGCTTCGCCACCTTGTGCGTCGAGACTGGCTCGAACTAGCGGTGTATCAATCGCACCGGGCGATACGCTGACCACCCGCACCCCCTCGCGGGCGTACTCGATCCCCCATTGCATGGCTTGCAAGAGATTGGCGGCTTTAATTGGTCCGTAAATGGGTACTCCCCTGGCTGTCCGGTGGCCCTGGCCACTTGCAATGTTGACCACCACCCCACTTTGTTGCTGACGCATGACCCGCAGGGCGTGTTTGGCCATGTAGAGGTAGCCCGATAAATTCACCGCTAACATGCGATCGTAGTCCTCCGATCGGATTTCTTCCACGCGGACATAAGAACTGGGTGGCTGGATCGCCGCATTGTTGACCAGGACATCCAGTCCGCCGAACTCGGAGACGGCCTCGTCGATAACTTTCGAACACTCCTCTTCCTGCGAGACGTCGGTTTTGCGAAACGAAATCCCCGGTTGGAGCGATGCTCCAGCCCTTTCGTCTACGTCGGCACATAACACCAGCGCCCCGGATGCTGCGAAGGCTTCGCAGATCGCACGACCAATGCCGTTGCATCCACCGGTTACTAATACGACTCGCCCAGAATGATCGTACTGGACGCTTCCAAGTGGTCGGCGGTTGTTCATGAGGCTTGACAATCGTTATGGGCAAATTTGGAGTGCTGGGATTAATCCCAGCTTTTAGATCGTCCTGCAAACCACTGCATTCCGATCCAGGCGGTCGTGAAATCCATTGACAATCGTTATCGGCTATTCTGGCGCAGGGTGGTCTTAAAGCTCCGATGAATCGGAGCACTCCAAATTAGTCGACTTTCAGTTTGCGTCGGAACACTTTGTCGCCGTTGGTCACGTAAAGGTATTCGTGATTCAAACCTGCAAGGGTGCAACTGGTCAGCGGCTGAGCTTCGTTGGGCTTGGGCAGAACGCCGCACTGGCGCCCTGTCGGATCAAAGATTTGGATTCCAAGGGCTGACGTCACGTAATAACGTCCCGATTTGTCGACTGCCATGCCATCCCCCTTCGATGCGAGTTGGTAAGGGGGCGGTTCGTTGAACTTAAAATCTCCCTTGGGATCGATGGCAAGTCGCATTGACATGGTTGGCATCTTGGCATCGAGCGAGCCATCCGCATTCACGCGAAAGGTCCATACGTTCTCTCCGCCGTAATCGGAGACAGCCAGCGTTCCGCCGTCCTTGGAGATCGCAATGCCGTTCGGCTTGGTAATCCCCGTGTCGACAGCAGTCACCTCACCTGTCTTGATGTTGATGCGAGTAATATGTTGTTGTTGAGTTTCGGTGATATAGATGAAGCCATCGGAACTCACCGCCAGATCATTTGGAGCAACGTTGCTGGCAATCTCCTTCAACGCACCGGAGCTAGGATCGATGGACACCACCCGTTTTTTTGCTCCTTGGCAACCGTACAGCAAACCGTCGGGTCCGAACTTGAGTCCACTGACCGCTTCCTTGGCGACCTCGGTTCGCTTGCCATCGGCCAGGCTGAGTTTGTAGATAGCTGGTGCCTTCATGTCGGAATAGAAAAAGTTTCCATCGGCGTCTGGGCATGGAGCATCGGCAAAGCCCAAGTTGTCTGAAACCACTTCCCAAGATTGGTCGGGTAGAAGCAGTTTGAGCAAGGTCATATCGCCCTTGAGATCCCCTTTGGTGTCAAGCACTGCTTGATGCTTGTCTTTTCGCCAGAGCCACTTGAGGGCTTCCGGGAATTGTGCACCGGCATGGTCAGCGTTGTGCCCGAAACCCTCTGACCAGTCAAAACGCAAATCGTAGCCCATGTATTGCAACGCGGAGGCCATGAGTTGATTCGACAAAGGCCAATTCCCAAATGGATTGTCGAGGTCACCACTGGTGTCGGCTAGGTAGACTCGCAGTGGTTTTGGTTCGGTTTTGCGAATGTGAGAAGGGTAGACGTTGCCGCCGCGAAGGTTGGTGAAGCTACCGATGGACGAAAGCACCTTGCGAAACGCGTCAGGACGTTCCCATGCGACCGTGAAGGAACAAATACCACCTGAGCTTGCGCCGCAAATGGCCCGCATCTCAGGGTCTTTCGACACGTTGTACTGTTTCTCGACTTCTGGAATGATCTCTTCGAGAAGGAATCGGGCGTAGCGATCACCAAGGCCGTCGTACTCATAACTTCGATTGGAGTTTTTCCACGGGCTGTCCGGCTTGCCTTTCGATTTTTCGTGTCCTGGATTGAGGAAGACTGCGATGGTGGTCGGCATGTCGCCGCGAGCGATGAGATTGTCGAAGACGATAGGCACTCGAAAGCGTCCCTTTACGTCGAGGTACGAATGGCCATCCTGGAAGACCATCAAGGCGGCGGGCTGTTCCTTGTTGTATTGAGCCGGGACGTAGATGGACCATTCGCGTACGGTGCTTTCGAAAACTTTGGATTCCCAAGGAGGCAGTTGTTCGACCTGGCCGTGCGGCACGCTCTCGTTGACGATAGCGTCCGGATGCGGTTTCCAAGCAGCAGGTTTGTCTTGGGTTTGGACAGCTACTGTCGAGTTGGCTTGATCGGACCAAAGCCAGCGGAGGGCGTTTGCAATTTGGTCGCCGCCCCAAGTTCCACTGTGTCCTCCCTCGGTCATCACGAATTGATTTTCGTAACCGGCAAAGCGAAGGGCGGAAGCAAGGTCTTGATTGCCTAATGGCCAGTTTCCAAAGAGATTGTTTAGGTCGTCTTTACCGTCTTGCAGGTAGACCTTGATCGCTTTGGGTTTGGATTTGGATTTGCGAACGAGGGCTGGGTAATCGCTGCCGCCGCGAATGTTGGTAAAGCTTCCGATGTGGCTGAGCACTTTGCCGAATTGATCGGGTTTTTCCCAAGCGACGGTGAACGCACAGATACCGCCGGACGAGATGCCGCTGACGGCCCGCTGTTTTGGGTCGGGCGAGACATTGAAACCTTTGAGCGCGATGGGAAGGAATTCTTCCACGAGAAAGCGCGCGTAGCGGTCACCCATCGAGTCGTACTCGAACGAACGGTTGCTGCGGTCACTCGCACCTGGCTTGGTAGCCGGAATGGTTCCAGGGCTAACGAAAACTGCGATGGTGACCGGCATGGCTTTCTGGTGAATCAGATTATCGAACACAATCGGTACTCGAAAGGCACCGTCCGGTTTCGAATAGCCGGGACCATCCTGAAACACCATTAAGCAGGCGGGCGTGTCCGCTGAGTATTGAGCAGGCACATACACGCTATAGTCGCGACGGGTGCCAGGAAAGATCTTGCTCTCGGCGAAAACGCCGGATGTTATCTTCCCTTGTGGGACACCCGGTTGCACGTTGCGGTCGGGGTTCGATGGATTAAGTCCGTCGTCGGCTCGCAGCGGAGACATGCAAAGGAACGCAGCGAGAACGATGCATTTTATGAGTTTCATAAGGAGAGTGTTTGAAAGAGTTCAGGTGGGGTCAGGTGGGGTCAGGTGGGCGAATAGTAATTATTGTAGTGGATGGATCGGATCATTTGTTTCGTGGACTAGTGCTTTGTGACAGCTTGATTTTAGGGTAGTGGATCTTGTTAAAGATCCGAATCCTGCTGGATCTTTAACAAGATCCGAATCCTGCTGGATCTTGTTAAAGATCCGAATCCTGCTGGATCTCTAACAAGATCCACTACCCTAAAATCAAGCTGTCACAAAGCACTTGGA
>JANPNA010000498.1:0-2175 GCA_031427235.1 Pirellula sp. | reverse complement strand
CAAAGAGGTTTGACCCCTTTGATGTCTCCTCGGATGTTAACCTGCTCTGCGAGGCAGAACAACAGGGGCCTGATTCAACGGTTTTTCGTTTAGGCTTTGTTCAACTTTTGCGTTCACTCGTGACTGCAATATCCGACACAGTCCACGAGTTGCTTTCAACTCATTGGTAAGTTGATCGATACGTCGTTCGGTTTCAAATTGTACTGCGACAATTCTCGATGCCGAATCACCATTGGTCGATCCCGAGACTTGTTTCATGGCAGCTTCGGCTTTTTCTTCGGCCAGCCGCTTCACGTTGCAGCCGGTACTGTAACTGAGTCGTCCTCTCCTGCAGATCCGAAATAGCTTGCTCGCACCGATGGACTTGAGACTCAGCCGACATTTGAGCGATCTTCGCAGCGTTCATCGCTTGCAGAGACTCGTCTAACGAATTTCGGAAGTGCACCAATTGCTGCTTCTGGGCCTCATTTATGTCATTCAAACGATTGGCTACACGTACGGATTCCTCATGCGCTGCCGTTGTCTCTTCTATCTTCGCAGTTGCTCCAGCTTGTAGCTCACTCAAAAATGCATTCTCTCGCTGCGATTCATTACAGGAATCTTGAGACTGAGAATATCTGAATTCGGCGTGGCGCTGGAATTCCTCTAGCTCGACGATCTTGTTCGTTATCTCGGCCAATTTGGCTTCCAACCCTTCGATCGTCGCATCGCGATCCGCCACGAATTGCTGAAGCGTGGCGATATTCACCTCGAGTTCAGCAGTCACGGTGGACTGCTTCTCCGTCAAAAGCGCGATCTGCTTTTCCGATTCGGAATGGATATTCTCCAATTCAACGATTCGGTTGGCTTGCTCCGAAAAATCGCTTTGGTGCTGATGAATCGTCGCATCGCGATCCGCCACGAATTGCTGAAGCGCGGCGATGTTCACCTGCATCTCGGCTATGGCTAGAACTTGCTGCTCAACCAATTTCTTTTGGTCGTCATGGGACTGCGCGGTTTTGATTTCAGCATCGCGACTGCATTTTTTCAATTCACTAATCTCAAGTGTTCGTTCGGCTAGCGTCGCTTCACATCGTGCGATGTCCTCGTGATGCACTTTCACGGATTGTTCATGGACGACCGTTTTCACCGCTAACTTGGCCGTTAAATCGGCTTGCTTTGCTAGCAGATGTGTAAGTTGAATTTCCATCTTGTGGTGGGTACTTTGATGCGAGGACAGTCGTACACGATGGTCTTTCTCTCTCTCATTCAACTGCTGCTCCAGGGTCGCAATTGAATAACGCATTTGTTTGAATTCAGCGGCGTGCTTTTGATTTATTTTGTCAGCGTTACGTTTGGCACAGTTTGCAGCGTTAATTGCTTTTGTAAGCGCCGCGTTTATTTGCTTTTCCCGCTTTTCGGATTGATCGGCCCTCGCCAGGGCGCTTGTAAGCTGATCCTGCAACTCCTGTTTGGCACTATGGGACTTGGCTAGCCGTTTAGCGAAGTAGGCTTCTCGTTTGAAATCCTGTTTCTCCAAAAGAGCTATCTTTGCATGGAGGAACTCAACCTTAAGGAAATCGCGTGCTTTAGGGCTGGTTAATGCAATGGAAGTCGAGCTAGTTTGGGATTGTGGATCGCTGTTTTGCCACCACATGCGTCGACTCCGGTGTGTATGATGTCACGTTCTCGCAACCGTCATAATCGGTATTTCCGTTCTAAATCTTCAACAATAGAACTGAATCCGGAAGATAAGTTAAGCATGCCTATCTGGAGCTTGAGCGGGACGGTGTGATTGCTACGCGGCAGGGCAAAGGGTCGGTCGTCGCGGATCGGCCTGGCTTGCAAGCTTCGATGCTCGCCGCGTCGCTGATCGATGTGAACAAATCCTACAAGCACTTTAAGCTTAGAAATATCCATTTTTCGGTGCAGCGTGGTACGGTTGCTGGCTTAATCGGTCCAAACGGGGCCGGTAAATCAACGACCATGCCGATAGTGCTCTTCCTGCAAACACTACTGGTACCTCTGGCTATGCCTTGGTGGTTCAAGTTCAGTCTTGTTTTAGGAGGCACAGTGATTCCTTGTATGACAACCTATTTAGTATTCGTGCGGTATACGCTACTTGGCGATCAAGCGCAAACGCGGTGGGGGAGCGGGTGGGGCAGCAATCTCAATCCTTTGCTCGGCCTTGCGTGG
>JANPNA010000497.1:0-13770 GCA_031427235.1 Pirellula sp. | reverse complement strand
GGTCAGGACCCTCGGCGTAAAGCCGACGGCACGCTAATGCCCCCGAGTTTATCTCGGGGGATATTTACCACCCGTTCTAGAACCACTTAGCCCTTCAATTGGCTGGCGTCGGCGACCTTCGAAGCAAAACTCTTGATCGATTCTTCCGCGGCCTTTAACGAGGGAGAGCTCAACTGAAAAAGAAACTTGGTGGTGTCTGGCCAGGACTTCTTTCCCCAAAACTTACTCCGCTGGTTCTGAAATCCTTGGAAATCAACGTGTGTTACGTCCCCGATGCGAAACCAGTGACCGCTTACCACGCGTTGCTGCCCCTTCTGAAATAGAATCAATTCGATGGGCACGTTACCTCTTGCCGTTGGAAATTCCGTGGTTCTTCGATCGAGCAACAACCAGCCCGCGCCTGCAAAGCATACCTCCGGATGATGCGGAGCCGCCGAAATCGTATTTGGGTTTGTCCAATTCGCGACATGCATTGAAATGGCATGTCCTGTCGGATTTCGGTAGATGCGACTGATGAACGATTGGGCATTTAAGACCTGAATGGTATCGTCACGGATTTCAACGTCCTCGCCTACCCAGCCGTCAATCTCCACGGGAATGTCGGTAACGTCTATCGCTGGCGCCACCGAAGCATCTTTGCCCGAACCGATCCATTGAACCGCGACATAGCTGACGGCTAGCAATGTAAACAACAGGACAATTCTCTGGTTCATGATATTACTCATGTTGAGTGGACATCGACCAAGCGCTTCGGTTCGCGATTCTTTGTCGGAAACGGATAGTAGTTTGGATAAGCTCGCGAACTCAGTCCAATGATGACCGTTCCGAGAACAGGTACGCCATAGGCCCGCAAAATCTCACAAGCTTGCGCTGCCGCTGGCAATCTTGACTGATCACGGACCAAAGTCAAAATGACGCCATCCGTGAACTTGCCCAGGACCCGTGAATCGTGAACAGGCAAAACAGGGCTGGAATCCACAATAACCAAATCAAACGATCGTCTCAAGAAATCAAACAAATCGTCCACCGTCCCGCTCGTGCACCGCTCATGCAAATTTCCTTTCCAATCGCCAGCAGTCATGACACTCAAATGGACCAAATCCGTCTTTTGAAGCGCTTTATCAAAAGAACACTCGCCGGACAGCGCCTCCGCAACCCCTGGATCAAGCTGAAGTTGCAAATAACTATGAATGCAAGGACGTCGCAAATCAAAGTCGACGAGTGCCACCGTTCTTCCCGCTCGCGCCAACCCCTGCGCCAATTGACACGCGACCGTTGATTTCCCCTCCCCAGGCATCGCACTGCTGATCATAAAAACCTTGCGTTGGTCTTTCTGGGCACTGTGGAGGACCATCGATGCAAGGCCATCCAATGCCTCATCCAATTCGGCCCGAGTTCGATTCCAATCGCGTTGAGAAACCTGATCGCCCCGCTGGAGTGGATTCCTCGAGACCCTTGGAATCGTTGCAATCGTAGGGAGCGACAGTGAATGGCTAGTTCCCTCCACATTGTTTACCCGTTTCCGCGTGAAATCCCATAATACCAGCAACCCAAGCGGTGCCGCCAATGCGAATGCTCCTACGCCAATCACCCGCGTCCAACGCTTCATCGCATCCGGACTCGTTGCGTTAACCGCCGAACTGAGCAATTTGATTCGAGACGCAGTCTTCAACTCGATCGATGTGCGTTCGATCTCATCTCCTACGCGGCGCAAAACGACTTCAAGTCCAGAAATCTCGGATCGCATCAATTCGATGTCAATCGAGGACCGCCCAAGCTGCCTCGTCTCGTCGGATAGCTTTTCTACTTTCTCCTTAAGTATATTCTCTTGATTGGTTAATACCTGCGTTCGTGTTGCCAAGGCTACCAAATCGTAGGTTACGCCCCCGGTTGTGCGCAAGACTCGCTCATCGGCGACTCTCCCCTCGGCCATCTTCGGACGCTTTTTGGCATCGGTTTTTCGGAGTTCGAGCAACTGGTTTTTGAGTTCTATTTCACCAACCAAACTCACCACCGATGGGTGCGACAAGCCTAGATCTCGCAACAACGATTTCAATTTCAGCTTTGCCATGGCGATATCCTCCTCCAATCGGACTACGTCGGCAGTCCGCTCATCTACCTCTGGCAACAATTGAGAATCTTTGGAAGATTCCGATTTCGATAAAGCGTCTTTCTCTCTAATTTCGTTCTGCCTCCGTTCGAATTCATCGGCCATTTTCAATTCTCCTTCGGCTTGCATTAATGAGAATTGAACCTCGCTTAGCTTCTCCGACATTTTCCCAAACTGACTCAAAGCGCTTTGTTGGGCTACCGTCAGGGACTGGGTGTCGCTGGTCCCTAACGCCGCAGCAAAAGATTTCAATTCTCCCTGCTTGTTTCGAACCTTGCTTTCCGCCACGCTATAAACCCCTTCGAGGTTGTTCAAACGCGTCAATCGATCGTTGCGCTCATTCTGGACCACTTCTTGCATGAACGCATTGACCACGCCGTTGACGATCTGCACACACCCAACGCGAGAGACAGTCTCAACAGAAACCTGCATGATTTCGCCGTCCCCAGGAAACTTCACTTTCAAATTAGCCTGCAGCCAACCAATGGCATCTTCTTGGCTAATGATCTCGGCTAGCGAAGACACTTGCGTATCGCGCAAGGCAGCGTTAAGCACAAACGGGGTTACCAGCAATTGCTGATGGGTGTTCTTGTACAGCTTAAAATCGTTCCCATGCCCTGACGACTCGTCAGCCGTTTTGAAAATGAGAGGACGGTTGTCTGAGTCAATGCGCAAATAGGCAGACGCTGCGTATTTGGGAACGAACAAATGCCAGGCCGCAAACGCACTAACCAAGGAAAGGCAGATTCCCAACGGAACCGCCAGCCACCATCCCCTTCGAATTGCACTTAACAGCGCTGCGAAGTAGTGTTTTTGTTGCTCCTGTTCGTCGCCATGAGCCGATTTGGCCACCATGACCACCGAGGGTGGTAGCCCTGTGTGCCCGATTCGATGTTCGGCTGAGTTGTCTTTGATCATAAAATCCTGATTGGACTCCCATTCATCCGTTTATCTTATTCCGATTATCGCAACCCAGACTGAATCGGTAATTGTTCTTCTGGCACAATCAGTCGATCGAGGATAGCAAGCACACCTAATAGGATAGCAAAGCCAAGGGGCATCATTAACCAACCCGCGACGTCGTGAAAGATATGTTTGGCTGTTTCCGGATTTTGGTATTCAAATGCCATGCCTGTAGCGATTATCCGGATGCAGTTGGCTGCAATCGCAATCGGGACGGCGGTCAACGCGATTATCACTTTTTCTAGCCAGGTGCGATCGATCATCATACAGGCACCCACTGTCAGGGCAAAAAACGCGTACAGCATCCGCAGGCCGCTGCACGCTTCCGCGACTCCAATCTGACCAGTGCTCAGCGATATGATGTTTCCCTCCGCGAAAGCAGGAATCCCAAGCGTTTGGAAGGCAAAGGTACTGACCTTGGTAGCGATCGTCTGAAGCAAGCCACTGAGCTGCCCCGACAAAAAGCTAGGGAGCGGGACCATGAAAAGCAGGAATAGGACTGCCGGAGCGCCCCAACGGGCTGCGCGTCTACCATACAAGATCGTGATGATTCCAAGCACCGACGGAATCAAGGATACTCCCTCGAGTGTTTGAAGACGCATGTAGATCCCAGCCAATCGCATCAACAGGCCACAGCCCAACAACATCCCACCTAACACCAGGCCTGAGTCGAATTGCCGGCTCGTTTGCGTTTCGAGTTCGTCACCTCGGGGTAGGCGTAGGGAGCCACGGTTGGACCAAAGGATATAGGCGGCAAAAACGGGGACAAGGTAGCCGTGCGAGTAGTCAGCGTTATGCGACCAAACCCCGGACATCCAAACGAAAACATTCCAGTACACCAAGAACAATGCTGCCAATGCTAAAACCAGCCAAAACCCTTCCCCTTGCCAGAGATTCGTTTTGATTTTAGGCGATAAAGCGTCAGAGATCGGAGTATTCGAATCCGGATCGAGCGATGATTCCATTTTCGTAGCAAGTCTCCGCGTGCAGATTGTGGCACGCTACGTAGGCTTTGTTTTAAATAAACCGACGCGTGCGAGAGTTAAATCAACCCGACGCGTGAGCGAGGTACCATTTTTCATCCCTCGCTCAGGCGTTAGGAAACGGGCATTTCTCGTTACGTGCTCTTTTCACTCGTTCGCAGACTACCGCAAAGCCTGGGGGACGAGATTGCACAGCACATCATTACTTTCCATGCATGTCACTAGATTCGCCGACGACGAACGTAACACACGCCGAGAGCCCCTAAACCAAACAACAACATCGTTGCTGGCTCAGGCACTTCAGGACTGCCGACGGGTGCTCCCCCAAAATACAACTGATCTTGAGCAGATTGAGCCAACGTAGGACTCGCGATTAACGAAGAACCTTTAACCAAATTCAATATCCTTACCCCACCGTAGTTGGTCAAGTTCGTACCGGTGAGCGAAGAAGCCGCCAAGTTTGCTACAAAACCCAATGATTCCACTGCTTTAACATACTTATTGTTGGCAACGGTTTGCTCCGCTACGCTCTGACCTTGGTAGTACCAAATCGCTTTTTGTAGTAAATCCGCGTCAGCTGCTCGGCCAGCACCAAAATCATACGTCGCAGCATTAACATCCGAACCGATCATGGCATAAACACCACTCGCGCCGGCTTCGAATCCACTCATAAACGTTCGGTAGAGTGCCGAAGTACGAGCGGCAAGCACTTGCCCGCCCAACTGAGAGTTGAACGAGATATTATTAATAGTGAACACATCGGAATAGTTCATGTATTCATTGGTTTGCACGCAAAACGAGTTAAAGCGTGAATCATAGGAGTTGCTGATGACGTTTCCCCCGCCACTGCCGCTTTGGTTGGTCTTGATATTGAACTCCCCCGCGAGGGAGCCAGGGCCATCTCCGAATTTAATCGTAGTCCCTACGTTTACCACCCAAGAAGCATGCGTCGTCAACGGCGCTATGCAAATCGCAAACATTACAACGGCCAGCGGAGCCAACCGCCGAAATCGATTCTGGATCATGTTGTTCTCTTCAAAAAGGGCGTAGATCTCGGTTCCCAAACTGAAAAAATAAATTGCCGTTCGAACTTGCGGGTAGTTAATCGACATTCCATGTTTTCGCGAACCATTCGCATGCAAGTTCAAGTTCTTTCAACTGTAAATTTGTACTCATTAATTCAATCAGTAGTTTCCTTAGAAGCAGTGTACCCATTATTCGCAATTGCTGAATTAAAAAAATCGTCTGTTGCAAAAAAAACCATGAATTACTCAACGCTCCATTTGCATTCAAGGTAGACTTCTTGTGGTAAACCGACGCATAAGCGATGGGTTTGGCCGCAATCCCTGGCTTACGCGTCTTGAAGTTACACACTTTAAAGCTCAAAACAGGCGACGAGCCAGTAATTCCCTACGCTGAAAGCGTTGAACAACATAACCCATGGTAGAGATCATTCTGCGATTCTTCGGTGTGCATTGAAACTCACCACCAGGCCAAGGCAAAAAACAGCGGGCAGGAAAAAAGCGCTGTTCAAAAGCGCATCCACGCAATGCAAACCGACGATTGTCGCAATCCCATCGATCGGCCGAACAGCGGATGCGATTAAGTTTCGACGGAGGAGTATCCAACAGGGTGGTATCAACATCATCCCGCCCCAAACACCAACACCTACCAAACCGTACGCGCCAGCGACTAATGTCGCGAATCCCCACGGTCGCTCTTGTTGTTGGTTACCGGTTCGCCAAAAATTGACACTGCCAGAACCGAATACCGGTCGCAGTTTCAGGCGCGCATAAGCATCGTCCTCTAACCCCAATCGCCATCCAAACGAGCCGATCGTACTACCTCGCAAAATGCTTCGGATGAATTTTCCCGACGGATTCGTATCGACAAACTCACGACCAAATCTCAGCACTGGGCCACGCAACACGAAAGCCGAAATCATCATGATCAACACGGAAATCACCACGATACGAAAGGACTTGAGACGTCGCATTCGAAGAACCATGGCCCCAATCAAGGTCAGGATGCTCGCACCGAAGGCTTGAAAAAGGAACGGCGCGGTAGGCAGCGTCAACAGTGCCCACTGCCGGAGGGAATTCGGTACACATTCCTTTAAAAGGGTTAGCGACGCCACTGCAATCGTCATCCACCACATCGCGATCTGATTCGGATCTTCGAAAAATAGCATGGGACGGTACCCAACATAGCGAGTCACCCCCTCTAGGTAATAAGGGTGGAAACCATAGAGAACCGCGTACAGAAAGCGCCCAAAAGCAAACTCCAGTAAAGCCAGTGCGAATGTTACGAATCCAAACATACAAAGCACAAGCAGAGTTGCGTGCAAGTCCTGGGTGCTGTTAAAAACCATTCGGCTAGCAGCGTAAGGCGTTCCCCAGGTGAGCGCAAGATAAAGACTTTGAAACAAATCAGCCACAAACGGGCTATCGTTAAAAACCCCGACCAAAGTCGGCGTGAGTATCCACAGACCAACTAGCGAATCGAGCCAATGAAACACTGGGCACCGTCGACTGCGCCAAGCGACAACTAAGGCGAGTGCAAAAACGACAGGCCCAAGCAGTGTAGCCCGATTGAGCCATGGCCCGTAAGGCAACGCGTTGCCGAGTACTTGAACATACGAATTGGAAGGATCGCTAAGATGGTCAAACGATGCGATAGGCAAGAAGAGGTTACCAGCAAGAAACAGCGCAAACAGGCAAGCCGCCGGACTAGCACGGCAAAAGCAATTGGTAATCAATACTATTTCCATAGCCCCTAGTCTCTACCCCCCTAACCCCCGACCACTAACGCTGTGAAGCATTTTCGTCCGATCGGAGCTTGCCTCCGACGGACGCCGTTTTGGCGTACTAAAGTGCTGCTCCGACCTTAAAGTACCGCACTTCGCTCCCGCCGGCGGGAGCGAAGTGCGGCGGTTATCGGGCCGTTACGTAGGACGCCAAAACAAGGTGGAGGGGAGGCAAGCTCCCGCTCAACCTAAGTCAATTGTTGGTAAAAATGCTTCACAGCGTTTCTCCCTCCCCTCGCGTCGCTCGACCCACCCCGAGGGAGGGTTACTAAACCGGACTATCTCCCAGCGGGGTAGTTACTAACTTAGTCCTCAAGTGCTGTGACATAGTTCGAGCACCTCTTCGAGGTGGATTTGGCCTTCGTAGAGGGAACGTCCAATGATCGCCCCGGCGGTTTTTTGTCGGATCAATTCGCGAACGTCCTGCATGGTGGTGACACCCCCAGAGCAGATGACGGGAAACGGGCTTGTCGCTTGGATTTCGGCTAGCGACTGGAAATTAGGCCCCGCCATCATTCCATCTTTCGAGATGTCTGTGTACACGACCGCCACACAAGCATCGGTGTGCTGCGCTACGCGATCTACCAGTTCACTGGCGGATGTCTGGGAATTTTCCAACCATCCCTCTGTCGCAACCATTCCGTTGAGCGCATCCAATCCGAGCACCAAATGCCCTGGATACTTCTCACACATTTTTGCAAACCAAGCTGGGTCCTTTAAGGCTGCGGTACCAACCACCAAGCGAGATAGCCCCAGATTGAGCAACCGTTCAATCGTCGCTTCGGTTCGAACGCCGCCACCTAATTGAACGATTCGATTTTCGGCCACCGCAACGATACTGAGAATTGCCTGCTCGTTGACGATACTTCCGGACTTAGCGCCGTCCAAGTCGACACAATGGAGGAATCGAGAACCGGCCGCGAACCACCTAATTGCCACGTCCGCAGGGCTATCGCTGAAAATCGTGTTTCGGCTGTAGTCGCCCTGTTGTAATCTCACGCATTTGCCACCGAGCAAATCAATCGCAGGCCAAATTTCCACGTTAAACTTTCATTTTGTCGACAAATTCACACCCGCGATAACCACTACTTCAGCTCAGAATGCTTCGAAAACCAAACCATGATTTTGGTAAGCAATTTTCTACTACGGTCGATTTTTGGCCGGAGTGGTCGCTCTTGGCTGCGATTTTTTGTTGTGAGATACTTCCTTTTGAGTAACGTGCCGGCCGTACTGCGGTGGCACCATTCGATGCAGGATAACAGGAATGGGGTTGCTGTGAACCACTACTTCCTTGCCATTGACTATTTGCTTGTGTTGTTTTGCACTAGCGTCGCTCGACAATACCGTCATAACGAACGCGACAAGTGTGATAGTAACGATTCTACGGGTTGTCCTGGTTTTCATCGCTTTGAAGTTCCTATTTCGAGTCAAGAATGACCTTTCTGATCGTTCAAGATTGTACCTCATCATTACTTGGAATTGAGTATTTCCCGCAAGAGATAACGCTTGGCGACAACAATGTTGTTTGTACCGATTGAGGCACCTGGCTGCTAACTCATCCTCTGATTTCGAGCGGTGACATCCTTGAGTTGTTGGTCGACTTGGATGAACCTAGAGGAATCCAAGATTACGAACCACGCTTCGGGAGAGGCGACACTGATCAAGAGAAACCTCATGCACTCCGGTTGGCTGGTTGAAATGGCAGGCTTGTGGGGATACCACGGCGCAACACTGAGTTGCGAACGACACGCTTTGCCGGTTGAAGCGGTCAACGAATACTGGCTGAGGAGCCGGATCCGTTTCGATGGTTGGAACGCGATGCTTTCGAATCTTCGCACACAAACCCTTTCACTAAGCATTGCACGGCGCGTTCGGGCTTGGCATAAACTCAGGAGCGTCATCGAAGAAATACTTCTAGCGGAACCGCTTACGCGAGTTTGTGTCGCCGTTGCCGCTCAGCTCGAAGAAAGACAAGTGGATTGCGATTCGCGATCAATATTACACAACGTTTTGAGCACGCACTGCGAAGTCCGTAATCGTTGCCTGACGATCATCCTCGAAGGAGTGGAACGCGGGATTTCGGATGCCGAGGAGCTAAACCGATTGCGACACTACTTGGAGCATTGGACCGACATGCTGCTCGGGCATTTTGCCAATTCGTCCTCAGGAGCTCAATACTCTTTTTCTGTTTCTCGAATGGAGGAGTTTGCGGAGGACTATAGTCAACGCACGCTTGGTACCGAGTCTAAAGTGGTATGGTCGCTCCTCCAAGCAAGTTGCCGTGCATGGCTGGACGAACATTGCGATCACCCACCTGTTTCGCCTCGCATGAACCAACGCATCTGCGAAGCTGCGATTGGAATGATCCATCCTCATTTATTTGATTCTCTTGGATGCATGCGATCGCGATTGATCCAGTCCATTGAACATGGCATTGACCATGCAGATGCAACGGTTGCCAGTCTGGAAAACGGTTCTTGGGAGTCGATGTCTAGCATCTTGAATACGTCATCGAAACAAAAGCCAGTTCGATTTCAAGGTTAGCAGGGAAGGCGACGATTATTCCAAAGTCTTCGACGTTCGAGGCCGCAATTCAGGCTTGGCGACTCCTCTGACTACTGGCGGCGGAACGGCGGAAGCCATGGTACCTGAAGCGTTAGATGGAGCGTGGAGCAAGTCTCTGGCCGCCAACTCTCGGCCAATGGGCTCGAAACGTGTTCGCCCTTCAAATCGTTCGAGCTTCATCATGAGCTCCGATGCCAACTCCTCGATCGAGCCAAAAATTTTGGTTATCCTGCCTTCAAAGAAATGCGATGCGACCGCGGCTGGAATAGCTACGATCAAACCTGCCAAGGTTGTTACCAAAGCTTCGTAAATGCCCACCGCTAAAAAATCCGCCCGATTCTGACCAGCCGTTAATTGCGTTGTGTCATGGAACGCGCGGATCAATCCCCAAACCGTACCGAGCAATCCCAACAGTGGAGCAATACCCGCGGATAGGTTTAGCCATCGGACATGGCTGTAAGCGCGATCCGCCTCGCGTTGCGACGCTTCCGTGGTCGTAGCCTGAATTTCCGGCTGCGGCCTGCCTGTCTTGACAACCATGGCTCGGATAATTCTCGCAGCCGCCGACGTCGATTCGCCACAAACTCGGTACACATCGCGAGGATCCAAATCCCCGTGACGTGTTAGTTGCAACAAACTCCTGCGCAGACTCCCAGGCAACATTCGACCTGATCTCAAACCAATCCATCGATCAAATACCAACGTAACCACCATCAGGCTCACCAAGCCGATGGGAATCATGAATATCCCGCCCTTGACCAATAGGCTGAAAAAGTCGATGCCGTTTGGGGAGCTGGGAGACGATAGCGTCGTTGCTCGATTGGATGCTGCGTCGCGCGCCAACTGATTCAATTCACTGTCGGAAACTTGTCCCGAAGCGTAGCAAGAAAAAATGAGTGCCAAACTTAGGCTCACCAAGATGATGAGACGGTGTCGGTTTCGGTACAAAACTCGAAAAACTATTTTCGGCATAAAAAATCCTCAAACCTCTGTTTTGATCGCTCCCCATTGTATCAGCCAGTCACTTTTCGATCACCTGGAATAACTCCGCCTGCGATGAGTTGATTTCCCAGCGAATTGGCGTTAATTGCGAATCGCCCAACAATTCGCTGATCGCAGTCCGGTACTTGGATTCGGTTTCCCGACCCGTTAACCGATCTCGATACTGCACCCCCGACCATGCGACCAAAACATGCGAAATCCCATGCGCGCGAAGCAACGATCCTACTTCTTTGGCGGGCAGGTCCAGCCATTTGTCCAGCAATCCTTGGTCGAACGGCCCGTTGCTCAGGCAGTCCACCAGCAAATCAAAGTCGTCGTTCTCTCCGATCAACAGAAGCTTGGAATCCGCCTTGAATCCATCTCCTTGATGTACCTTCGCATTGAATTGGCCTGAAAAAGTTGGCAACACGGCTACTGCCCCATCCGCCAATTTGGATCCAATCTGCGAGGACTTACTGCTATCGAAGGAATCCAGTCCGACGCATAGGCGATTATCGCTGGTGGGCCAAATCGGGATGACCACCACCGACCATAGAATCGCGATCGAAACAAAAAACATCATCCACATGCCGCGGACTTGCCTTGCCATCCAGTTTACCCCGGCTGCGGCTGGCCAGCTAAGCAGCATCAACGCTCCGACCCAATCCCGATCCTGCCGCATCGAAAAACACCACCAAATCGACACCCAGTAAACGAACCATAAAATGGCAACGCGACTCCACAAAGATCTTCCCCCAAAAAGAATCCCCACAATCGCAAACGGAACAAGCATCAACCCATGTGCATTCGAGTTTCCTAGCAATCGAAAGATGCCGTCCACCCAGTTTTCGAGTCGATAAGGTGATTTGTTTTCGCTCGGGGGCAGCACCGTGTTTTCTTCACTCGTCGCCGCGATAAACTCAGAAGTCGTCTCGCTAGGAACACGAAACACATAAAGCAATGAGTCTCGATTTTCGCTTTGCTTCACCATCCCAAGTTGCTGCGCGAAAACTCCACCCCACGGATAAGTTGGATCGCCACTGGCAACCCAATTGCGAAGATAGAAAGCGCTCGTGGTAAGTAGAACAACCGCAAACAACGGGAGAGCGAGGCTCCTGCCGAGCTGGGGCCGCAAGGGTTCGGCAGGAGACTCACCCTCCCGTAGCCCGATTCTTCTTCGATAGCTCCAGATCCACAAAACGACCGCCGGCACTCCAATAACAACGCCTGATCCATAGCCAGAGCTAAATGCGCCAGCCAATAAAAACCCCCAAACCAACCCCAGCGGGAGTTTCGATGGCTGTGACTCTTGAGCGGCATGCCAAACGACGAGCAATGCCGCAGACCATATCCCAATCAATGCCTCCGTGCGACCTAACCGAGTTAGTTCGGCGATTCCAGGTGTCGCCACCAGGAGAAAACCGACGAATAGACCAGGCAAATAACCCCACCGTCGACCGACGTGAACGCTTGCCAGAAATACACCGACGAGGCAAAGCAACGCATTCACGGTCTTGCCCGCCAACACCCCGGTAAGCAGTCGACCGTTCCATCGCTCCCGTTGTTCTATCGAGGCCATACCATGTGAAGAAATCGAAGGCAAATCGATCGTAAGCAAACTAACAAATGCCACAGATGGCATCGCGAAGCTAGCAGGTGCATTGGCCAACGCGTTTTCCGCGGACCAACGAAGCCTTCCATCCTGGGCTGCATGTTTGGCTATCCACCAGTCCACCTCTCGGACTTGCATGTCGTGGGTTGGGATGGTTGCTCCGTACGCTTGGATGCAGGCTAGAAACGTCGTTGCAAGAAAAAGGAGACCAATCATTCGTCTGCTGATCGAACTGGCAAACGAAACATCCTCCTCCAAGTCCTCGCCGAACGCACTGGATTGTTCCACTTGGGACACTTGGGACAGTTGGGACATTGAGCCGCTCTGCACGCGAAATGGCCATAGCCCGATTGCCGTTAAGAAAAGAATCGCCAATAGCCAGCCGAAGGAGCTGGTGCCAAAGAGCCAACAATGCAAAAACACCAATGATGAAAGTGCAGACTGGCCAACAAGGATCGAAACGCCGATCCGTTCGTATTTGGAGAGGCGGGTTTCTATTGGATCGCACCGCAAAATCCATTTGCCAATCCACCAGCAAGCCAACAGCCATATGGTTGCCGCAGCGAGAATCGGCAGACGATCGGAAACGGTAATCGGCTGCAATCCGCCCGTCCATTGCCACCAAATGGCCGACGGCACCGAAGCGTAAAGAAACCAAAACTCCCAGCGAGGAACGGCTTGAGCAGCCCCAATCGCGTCCGCCAACGGCATGCAGGAGGAAGCCAGCATCGCCACCAAATAACCCAACACCATCCCTGGGATCAACAATCGAATGGCAAAAAGCAAGGCGGAACGCATGAAAATCTTTCGCGAAAACGGCAAGGATATTGGGAAAACCCTCAAAAACATACCCCTGTCCCAGTTCAAATAATGACAAATCGTTCGCCGGATTGCCAGCGGCGTATTCGGTGTGTTATGGTTGTGGCATGAGCAAACAACCTTTAGCGGGGATATTTACCCCCAATATCACTCCTATCAACGCTCGTGGCGAGCTTGATGAAGACACGCTCCGCGGCTACATCGACTGGTTAATCGAGCATGGGGTTCACGGACTTTACCCCAACGGCAGTACCGGTGAATTCGTACGTTTCACGCCCGAAGAACGCAGGCGGGTCATCGAAGTGGTTGTTGACCAGACACGAGGTCGGGTTCCGATCTTAGCAGGGGCTGCTGAAGCCAACATCGAAGAAACCATCCGAGCCTGCGACACATACGGTGCATTAGGCGTCCGGGCGGTTGCCATCGTTGCCCCGTTCTACTATCGCCTGGCTCCGGACTGAGTTTACGCTTACTTTAAGCAAATAGCAGACCGTGTTTCCGTCGATGTCACCCTCTATAATATTCCAATGTTTGCATCACCAATCGACGTGCCGACTGTAAAGCGCTTGGCGCAAGAGTGTCCGCGCGTAGTTGGGATTAAAGATAGTTCTGGCGATATTCCACACATGATGCGGATGATTGCGGAAATACGTCCCATCCGTAGCGACTTCTTTTTTATGACCGGCTGGGATGCTTCGCTTGTGCCCATGCTCATGATCGGATGCGACGGCGGCACCAATGCAACGAGCGGAGTAGTTCCTGAACTGACAAGAAGTATTTACGAAGCTGCTCGAGCAGGTCAATGGGAACGCGCCATGCAAATCCAATACAAGCTCCTCCCTTTATTTGATACGATGCTGATGACCGCAGAGTTTCCTGAGGGCTTTCGACGAGGTGCTAAGATTCGCGGTTGGGATCTGGGACAGTCACG
>JANPNA010000496.1:0-5401 GCA_031427235.1 Pirellula sp. | reverse complement strand
GATGGTGGGAACCATGGTGAGTGCCAACATCGTATAAGTATTGCGCAGCACCTTGTTTTGTTCGAGTCCCAGCAGGACTGGTTGCGAGACGGATGGGAATTGCATAATTGTTTCTCCTAGGAAAAATTAACTTAAATTACGAACGTGCAGGGTACATAAATGGGGCGAAAATTGCAAATTACAACCCCTTTCTTAGCCTACCTAAACTGCATGCGGATGGCGGATGGGAATGTTGCACCGGAGGATTGTGTCATTGACAGCATCATGGCTTATGAAAACCATCTCGAATAAGCACTCGCTGATATCAAAAGATCGCCAGACCACGTTCGCTCCATTTCTCAATGGAAGCGGGTTAATAACGGGAAATTAAATTTTTTCCTCCCCTCCACCTTGTTTTGGCGTCCTACGTAACGGCCCGGTAACCGCCGCACTGCGCTCCCGCCTGGCCCGCCCTAGGCGGTCCAGGCGGGAGCGAAGTGCGGTACTTTAAGGTCGGAGCAGCACTTTAGTACGTCAAAGCGGCGTCCGTCGGAGGCAAGCTCCGATCGGACGAAAATGCTTCACAGCGTTGCGGAGGGAGGGTGACTTGCGATGATAAACTCGTGTGTTCAACCACCGACATCGTCGGCCCGGTGATCCTCTAATCCTTCCGCCCAAAGTGTTTTCGCGTCTTCTTGCAATCTCGCACCCACTTGAGTAATGACGTTCATGCACATGAAATTGGCTCCGCGAGCTGCAATCGCAGGTGAGTAGCCGTGCGTAATACCGTAGAGAAAGGCACCTGCAAACATGTCACCGGCCCCGGTCAAATCCTTTGGGTGGCAAGCAAATGCAGGAACATGCGACTCTTCGCCATCGTACCGAACGAACGCACCGTGAGGACCGTCCGTAACAACGCAATTGGGCACCAATGATTTGAGGGCTGCAAAGGCCGTTTCGCTGGTCGCTGCCTTGGTTACGGCAATCGATTCAGGTGCATTGCAAAACAGCAAATCGCTTTCGGCCAGTGCAGCTTGAAATGCGTCCCCAAACACTTCTGGAATGAATGCATCGGAACAGGTCAGGGCTATTTTCGTCCCAGAAGCTTTGGCGGCTTGGATCGCTTCTCGAATGGCCATTTGGCCGGTGGCGGGGTTCGCAAAAACGTATCCTTCAATAAATAGCCAAGTGGAGCGGGCAATTCGGTGTGAATCGACATGCTTGGCGGCTAAGTGGCTCGAGACCGCCAAGCAGGTCCGCATGGTCCGTTCCGCATCGGGAGTAATAAGGGCAATGCATGTACCGGTTGTTTCGCCGACCATGATCGGATTTCCGATGTTGATCTTGAGGTCGTTGAACTCTTCCGCGTAGTGCAGACCATATCGATCGTCGCCAACACAACCGATGAATGCAGACCGACCCCCTAATTGCGAAACGCCGATGACGGAGTTGGCAACGGAACCGCCGCTGACCAGCCGAAGCTCGCGATGCCCTTCCGAAAACAAGTGCAACAGTTTGCTTTGTTCGTCGGCATCGACTAAACGCATCGTTCCGCGTTCGAATGCCAGCGATGCAAACTCAGAATCGTCCAATTCTAAGAAAATATCGACGATGGCATTTCCTAGGCCACAAACGTCATAGTCACGCATCGCTTGGAATCTTCTTTCTGGTTTACTGATTTCATCTGGGGTCCGTCGCAAAAAACGCGGTCGAACGCTAATCTAAGGGACGTTGAATTCTAGTCCAGATTGCTCAGGTCGGAAGTGCAACCCGCGCCCGCAACCTAGAGTCTTGATTATTTCTTTCCACTTCCACGACGAATGCACATGACAACGATCCCGGAATCTTGGCTTTTAGGACCTCGCATGTTCGATCTAACGGGTCGCCGTGCCATCATCACAGGTGGCTCACGAGGCCTCGGAACAGCCATGGCTGTGGCGCTGGCCAGTTGTGGCGCGAAAGTTCTACTGACAGCTAGAAAACCTGAAGATGCTCAACGCGTGGCTGACTCCATCGCGGAAGCCACCAACCAATCCGTATACGGGATGGGGCTGGAAATTGGAGAAACCGAAGCGTTTCCCAAGTTCGTCGAACAGTCGGTCGAAAAACTAGGGGGCGTTGATATTCTCATCAACAACGCTGGTATCAATATTCGAGGCCCTATCGAGGCATTAAGCCTGGAAGAATTTCGGAAAGTTTGCGATGTGAATGTGACCGGCGTTTGGTACTTGACAAAACATATCGTGCCTTACATGAAAAGACAGAGCTTCGGTCGCATTATCAACATAGCAAGCACGCTGGGGATGGTAGGTTTGGCAAATCGAACTCCGTATGCCAGCAGCAAAGGGGCAGTCGTTCAGCTAACCCGTTCTCTTGCCATTGAATTGGCCAAAAACGGAATTACGGTCAATGCCATTTGCCCAGGCCCATTCTTAACTCCGATGAACGAACCGATCGCGGACACAGAAGACGCCAAACGCAACATCCTGGGGGCAACAGCCCTAGAACGTTGGGGGCGACTCGAGGAAATTCAAGGAGCCGTTGTTTTTCTGGCGAGTCAAGCAAGCAGTTACTGTACGGGGAGTTTACTGACGGTCGACGGAGGTTGGACCGCAAAGTAGAGAATTGGGATACTTCTTTTTGCTTCCTCTGGATTGGGTTTGATGATCGCAAATGCTTTCGCGTTTCGATTCTTATGTTATCGTTTTCGGAAACTGCCCCGCTTGAAGGAGTCTGAAAGCTCCAATCAAGCCACCGTAAATAACGTTGCCGAGGAATTACCCAATGCCTGAGACCATTTTTTCGAGGATCGTACGAAAAGAGATTCCTGCCAAAATCGTTTACGAAGACGATGTCAGCTTGGCATTCCACGATTTGAACGGCCAAGCCCCTATTCACGTTTTAGTCATTCCAAAACGGCAAATCGACTCGCTGGAAGTTGCCACGGTTGACGATGTCAATTTGTTAGGGCATTTGCAAATCGTCATTCAAAAGGTTGCGAGAATGCTCGATATTCACGAGTCAGGCTATCGAGTCGTCATGAATTGCGGTCGCGACGGTGGCCAATCGGTTGGACACATTCACTATCACGTACTAGGTGGGCGACCGTTGGCTTGGCCGCCGGGCTAAACCGGGTCTTTGCCCATCGCCCGGAAGGCCTCCCACCTGGTAGAATTCCCCGAACGGTTCCGATGTGTTCCATGCTCGTGGGAAAGTTCCATCATGGTGAATTCGATGATCTTGCTCAGTTGCATTCTTGGGCAAAGTGCTTCTCTCGATGTGACAAAATACACGCCCATGTACAGCAAACAGGGCGATCACGCTTGGGATGGCGTGCACAAAGCTTTTTTCGTGCGCACCTTCACCACTGGAGAAACGTATCACCACCGCTTGTCCTTCGATGTGCCCTGGACCGATTTTCAGCGGCTTTCAAATGGGGCAGCAGAATATCAAGCCATCCTCAAGAAGTTCGACGCAATCGATCAACTTCCCCGTGAACAAATGGAAGCAGCTCCGGCAATTCTACGGCTGATTTTCTTTCGCGACTTGTGAACCGTCTTCGAGAAACTGAATGGAATGGTTTCCAAAGAGCGGGGAGCGGAACTTCGCCAGCGAGTGGCCCGGATCATGAATCGGCTGGAACTTTCGGACGACGAAGTTTCCCAATTGCCCGATTCTTTGGCGTTGCTTCGCGATCAACGGCAATTTTTGGAAGCCCCCGATTCCGCGAATCGGGCGAAGCCCTATCTGCCGACAGCATTATTGAGCGACAACACCGAATGGATCACGCTTGCCACCCACAATAGAATTGAAGAGTTCGAAGAACTCGTCCAGAGTGCTCCTGCCCATACGAAATCCGTTAATCACCGGTCGCTGTTTTCCATTCACAGATGGAGAACTTCTGGTACTGGGCCGGGGCAAGGGGCATGTCGGGGTGCCGTCCATGGAACATTGTGTCGCATGTCATGGATTTCAGAATTCCAATTTCTCCCCAAATTTCAACCCGTTCTCGGTCTATCCTATGACCAACGCTAAATTGGCTCGAGAGTTGGAAGTGAGCAAGATAGAATCGGACACGTGGCAAGAGTATCTGCAGCTTCGTGAAAAACCGTGATACAAGACCGCCACGCGACCCCCAGCCACGATTAGCGAAAACGCGGCTGTGTGAAAGACATCGAACTGTTTGGCTCCTGAATGGACCGTCGTTTCTTGACCACTCATTTCAAAGTCAGTAATTTCTAGGGCCGTCGCTTCTAGAACCGTCATTTCTTGGTCCGTCATTTCTCGGTCCGTCATTTCTCGGTCCGTCATTTCTAGGTCCGTCATTTCTAGGGCCATCATTTCTAGAATCATCGCTTCTAGAATCATCATTCCTTGGGCCGTCGCCTCTAGGGCCGTCGTTTCGTGGTCCGAAGTTTCGTGGTCCGTCGTTTCGTGGTCCGAAGCTACGGGGGCCGCGATTATCCTGATTTTGAGGTTGTGGTCCTCGATTGTTTCGTGGCGACGGCATCTGCATTCCAGGTCCAAACGTTTGGTTGAAGTTTTGAGGTCCGAACTTAGGTGGCATTGATGGCATCATGGGTTGGAACGTTTGTTCGGGTCGTTTTCGGTCTTGCTCCATGTCCTCTTGCATCATGGTTTCCATGGATTTCAGCGTTCGGTTTATGTTCCGGAGCAGATCAAGGACTTCGGGTTGGACAGGTGCGGCATGAGCTTGTTCACGCTGCACAGGTTGCGATTTCCTAGATTTTTCGCTTTGTTTGTCTTTTTTGGTTCTGTGGCGATCGCGAGCCTTTTCGCGGCGATCGTCGTCGTCGTCCCTGTCTTCCGTTCGGAAGCTAACCAGTTGACCTGTTACTGGTGGTTTTTTTTCGATCCTCCAATCGACGTTTCCCGAAGTCAACAGAGGCGGTAGGCCGGCGTGGTCGCGACAGGTGGTGCACATCAATATTCCAGCCGGAGAACTGCAATTTTCCGAAGGTAGGTGCAGAATCGGCGATTCTTGCGAGTGCAAATTGGGGGAGATTAAGCTTGCTAGCACCATAACGGCGGTGCCGAGTGAGAAGATTCGTTTCGTTGTTTGCATGGAGAACTCCTGAAAGAATGGGAGATTTGGGCTGATCACCTTATGGTAGTGCATCGGCTGTCGAATTTGTACACCGAAACCTTGCCGTATCACTTGACAGCACTTGCCAGTCTCGGTTACACTCGTGACCCCAACTGAACAGCAGTTTGCGGGCGAGGGACACTTGAAAGAGTGTTAGGAGCTTGCGAAACGTTTGTAGGTGGAACTGATCTTTGACAATCTGGTGGATGAGTTTTTAAATTGATGTTTATAGCAAACGTCGATTACCTGATGAGTTTTATGATTGAAAATTTAGGTGACCAAATGACCAAGGTCACCGACCGGTTTCAAAAACCA
>JANPNA010000495.1:0-2968 GCA_031427235.1 Pirellula sp. | reverse complement strand
GACCGGAATGATGGCGCGGCCGGCGGCGACTTCGGCGCGGACGAATTCGGGGGTGATCTCGACGGGAATGCGTTGCGGAAACCGGCGGAAGACGGAGGGCGAATACTCGCTGCTCGTGAGCTGACTTGAACCGGCGTGCTGCTTGTGCAGGTCGTCGCGAACGATGTCGTTCGCCATGTCCGCCAGCTTGGCACGACCCATGTTCTCGCGGATCGCGATGAATTCCATTTCCGGCGTGATGAGGCCCTGCCTGGCATACCAGAGTTGCGTGACGGGATGGCCTTGGCTGGCGCGGAGCGGTCGTCGGCGCTGGCCTTGGAGACCGGGAAATTCGACGAGCCGATTCTTCTCCGCCTGGCTGGCGTATTCGGCGAGCTTGCCGGAGAGATAGCCGTTGTCCATCGACTTCACTTCGCGACCCTCATAGTCGGCGACGTCGCCGCGAGCGCGGATCCACTGCGCACGCAACGCGGGCAAGCCGGCTTCGGAATTACCGGTGAAATTCGGATCGCCCCAAGGCCCGGAACAGTCATACAAGCGTACCGGTTCGTTGGGTTTGAGCGCGTCGTTGAAAGACGTTGGTGCGAGTTCGACTTCGCGCATCGGCACGCGGACGTCGGGGTAAAGTTTGCCGGCGACGTAAACGCGCTGGGAGTTCGGGAGTTGTTCGCGGCTGTGCGATTCGAGGGAGTCTGTCGTCGAGATCACTTCGTCATGGATGAATTCCGGAGTGGCGTTCTCCCGTTCAGACACCCGGCGCATTTCGGGCGTGACGGTGCCCTTGCGGGCGGCTTCCAGTGGAGTCATGGTTGTGGTTCCTTCTGAGTCGTTCGTGTCCAAGCGGATAGAAATACCTATACCTATGGTTTGGCCAGGGGCGTTTTCTTTTCGGTAATCACCGGACACTGTGGAGCCATCTCCGCGTTCAGCGCCGTATATTCCTTCCACTCCTCGGGCAGGTTGTCCTCGTGGAAGATCGCTTCAACGGGACATTCTGCAACACAGGCTTCGCAGTCGATGCATTCTTCCGGATGGATGTATAACATCTGCTCACCCTCGTAGAAACACTCTACCGGGCAAACCACCACGCAGTCTGTGTACTTGCATCCCGTGCATGGTTGGGCAATGACATGTGTCATCTTAGTTCTCCTTCAGGTTTTGATTTTTCTTAAATGTTCGGCAGCCCGTGGCTACTAAGCAATATCGATTCAAGATGCTGACGCACGGCGGGGACATCGACAGACAACACAACATCGTTGGCGAACGCGAAAATCAACATCTTTCGCGCGAGTTCAAGCGGAATCCCACGCGAACGCAGGTAGTACAATGCCTTTTCATCCAGTTCGCCGATCGTCGCTCCGTGGGTACAACGTACGTCATCGGCGTAGATTTCCAATTGCGGCTTCGTGTTGACCACTGCATCATCGGATAGCAATAGTGCTTGATTGCTTTGTTTCGCATCGGTCTTTTGCGCGTCTTGGTGGACGAAAATCTTGCCGTTAAAAACGCCCTTGGATCTGTCATTCAAGACGCCTTTGTATAACTCGTAACTTTTACAATGCGGTCGCAGGTGATCGATGCGTGTACGGCAGTCCATTAACTGTTCGCCCGTGGGCATATAGAGTCCATTGAGAGTCGCTTCGATTTGTTCGCCATCGAGCGCGCAACGGATTTCGTTGCGTGACAGCGCCGCACCAAAAGAGAAATAATGCGAGCGGAATCGACTGCTGGACTTTTGATCAACATGTGTCATCGCGATGTGTAATGCCCCAAGTTGTTCATGCTGGAGTTTGTGATGGTCCAGCTCGGCCGATTCGTCCAGCTCTAGCTCCGTGACGGCATTAGTAAAGTAGCCACTGCTTGTTTGACCCAGGTAACTTTCGATCACACGGGCTTTGCTGTTCTTGCCGAGATGGATGATGTTGCGAGGATGCGTAACGGTGTGGCCGTCTCCAACCGACAAGTACACTAAATGAATAGACCGAGCAACTAAAGCATCGTCGGGAACCTGGATGAACGCGCCATCGCTAACGAAAGCGGTGTTCAGGGCGGTGAACGTGGCATCGTCGAACTCTACACGGCGACCAAAATGTTTCTGCACGGCAGCGGATCGATCGCGAACCGCGGTCACCAAACTCTCGATGACGACTCCGTCAGGCGAGTCATGAAGAGTGGACCACTCGTCGGCATAGTGACCGTTCACAAAAACGAGGCGATAAAAGTCTCGGTCTAAGGTAGCTCGCTCAATCAGCTCCTCAATTTGGCTCGTCGCCAATGACGCGGGGAGAGAGAGATGGTAGGGACGACCAGCCAGCGACGCAATATTGGTAAATCGCCAGTCTTCGATTCGACGCGTCGGAATGCCGAGCCCCATGAACTTTTTAAATCCACGTTGTCGCAGATCGCTGAGCCATGTCGGTGTGGAAAGCGTTTGCTCTAGTAGGAATTTTCCATACTGCTCTTGATAGGTCTCGGTTTCGGTGGCAATCATGTTTCGTGAGTTTCGTTGTGTCTTTGAGCGGGAAATTACTGTCTGTTTTCCATCGTGGACTAGGCTTCCAGTCTGTGAATTGAAGACCGCAGGCTGGCAGTCGGTCTTACGAAAGTAGCCACCGCTTCCGCATCTTCGTTCAAGAAACTGTAGCCCCTGTCTTCCAATACCAACTCTAGTGACTAGTCGCCGGAACGCACGATCTTTCCGCCGGCTAGGACGTGAACTTTATCTGGCACGATGTACTCTAGCAGGCGTTGGTAGTGGGTCACTACAATGATGGCCCGCTCGGGACTGCGTAAAGCATTGACGCCATCAGCAACAATCTTCCATGCGTCGATGTCCAAACCAGAATCGGTTTCGTCGAGCACCGCGAGTGTTGGTTGCAGCATCGCCATTTGCAGAATCTCGTTGCGTTTCTTTTCACCGCCTGAGAATCCTTCGTTGACGGATCGGTCCATCATGCTCATGTCCATC
>JANPNA010000494.1:0-2954 GCA_031427235.1 Pirellula sp. | reverse complement strand
ACTATTCGACATGCCAGCTAGCGTACGTCGGGAGCGAACGGAACAACTGATTCAGATGGTGGGGTTGCAACGAGCTCGGCGCCGTCAACTCAAGGAATATTCCAAAGGGATGACCCGCCGAATTGGTTTGGCACAGGCTTTGATAAATGAGCCGGAGTTTTTGGTTCTCGATGAGCCGACAACCGGCTTGGACCCCATCGGGACCCGTGAAATGAAGGATTTGATTCTTCGTTTACGGGATCAAGGTAAAACGATTCTGTTGTGCTCGCACCAATTGGCGGACGTTCAGGATGTTTGTGACCGAGTGGCAATTTTGCATCAAGGTGAATTGAAGGAATTAGGACGTGTGGATAGCCTTTTGAAAGTGCAAGACGTGACCCAAATTCATGCAAAAGGATTGGACGAAAAGACCAAGCAAGAGATTAAGGATTTGATTGCGCGTTCGAATGGCGAGATGCTGCGAATGGACAATCCGACCACAACGATGGAAGAGCTGTTCCTAGACATTGTTCGCGAAAGCGATCAGCGTCCAGGTCGTCGCGGTAGCGGTGCTTAGCAAGATGATAGGCTCCCTCCCATACATTCGGAATACCGAGGTCGTTGAAAGGCAAATTTAGCAAACATGCGTTTATCACCAGATCAATTTTGGAATTACTTCGAATGGTTGTTTAACCATTTTGCCCTCCTCCAGGGCTTTCTATTGGTGTTGGTGCTAGTCATCGTTGGATTCGTTATCGGATTCGTGGTGGCTTTGCTCAAGCACGGTCCGACGGAAGGTTTCTTGCAGGTCTCAAAGCTCATACGCGAGTTGTTCGCCGTGGATATCCCGCAGACGTCATCGCGACGCATCGGAGCGATTGCGCGTCTGGCGATCAAAGAAGCGATACGAAAGAAAGTGTTGGTTGTCGTCGCTGTCTTTATTGTAGCGATCATGTTTGCGGGCTGGTACTTGGATCCTCAAGCTCAATACCCAGCTAGGCTTTACATTTCGTTTGTGCTGACGACCACGAATTACATGGTCATTTTGCTCGGTCTGTTTTTGAGTTGTTTCAGTCTACCAACCGACATTAAAAGCAAGATCATCTACACGATCGTGACCAAGCCGGTGCGGCCGACCGAACTGTTTTTGGGGCGAGTTGTTGGTTTTTCGGCCGTTGGAACCATGATTTTGTTGCTGCTCGGGTCGATGAGCTATTTGTTCGTTGTTCGCGGGGTGGATCACAAGCACGAAGAGATGGAGATCTCTGCGGATGGAAATTCCGGTGTGACTACCAGCCAGCGATATCACTCGCATACCTTTTCTCTGGATGATTCCGGCGAAGGTACTACCAATGAGGCCAAAGGGCATAAGCACATCGTTAGTAAAGTTGGAGACAAGATCGTTGTTGGCGAAGCCACGGGCGACCTTGAGGCTCGCGTGCCGATCTACGGTTTGCTGCGATTTACGGGTCGGGATGGCGAAGAGAGCACAGGACTCAACGTTGGCTACATGTCGGAGTATCAAAAGTACATTGAGGGTGATTCCCTTTCGAGTGCGATTTGGACCTTCAAAGGAGTCGATCGATCGCGATTCGGCAATGAATTGACTTACGACATGACCATCTCTGCGTTTCGAACGTACAAAGGCGATATCGTGACGCCGGTGGGTGGAGTCGTTGTGTTCCGCAGTATGGATGGAACCGTGGTTAGCGATCGATTGCCGTTTAAGGTGAAAGAGTTTCAAGTGGACCAGCGTTCGATACCAACCAAGGGACTGAAGGGCTTTCGAAATGAACAGCCAGCGGACTTAGACTTCTTTACCGATATCGCGCCGGATGGAAAATTCGAGGTAATGATTCGTTGTTTGGACAAAAGCCAATACCTAGGAATGGCTTCGGCGGATTTGTATTTCCGAGCCAAACCGATGCCATTTTGGTGGAATTTCATCAAGGGCTATATCAGTATCTGGTTGCAGATGGTGATTGTGATTTGTTTTGGTGTGATGTTTTCTACGTTTTTGTCGGGGCCAGTAGCCGTCATCGCGACCGTTTCCATCATCGTCTTGGGTTTCTTTGGATTCTTTGTCGATGACATAGTCAAAGAGGCAGACAAGGGGATCGGTCCGATCGCATCGCTCATTCGAATTCCGTTGCAGAGCGGCTCGGGTACCGAACTCGATTTAGGAAATGTGGTGCTGGAAAGCGTGATCAAAAGGGTAGATCAGGGAATTCTCATTTGTTTGCAGAAGCTTTCCCTGGCGATTCCAAATTTCATCCAACTGGGTACGGCTGATTTTGTTGCCTACGGAGTCAACTTGTTCGAAGGGCTCCTGGCCCGCCATCTAACCATTTGTGCTGGGTACTTTCTGATGACTGGGATTATTAGCTACTTCTTCTTAAAGACGCGCGAGATGGCAGCATGAACAAGAATAGTTTGTTTCGAAAAATTGCTTACATTGCAGCGATTGTGCTTCTGCTTCTCCCTTTGTTCGCGTTGGGAAGACCTTCTAACGGCATAATCGGGCAGCTTCGTACCAAGTACAAGATGGGCCAGGCCAATCTTGGCAAATTGGATCCGACCAGCGAGAGCATGCGTCTGGCTACTCTCGGACTGAAAGGGATCGCCTCAACTGTCCTTTGGTTGCGGGCGGATTACTACAAAGAAGAAAAGTACTTCGACCGTTTCTCAGCGACCTTGAATCAAATCGCATTGCTCCAGCCACACTTTATTAGCGTATGGCAACACCAGGCGCACAACTTGAGCTACAACGTGGCGCCCGAGTTCGAGGACTATCGACAACGCTACGAATGGATCAAAAAAGGAGTTGATTATCTGATTCGAGGCACCAAGTACAACGATCGAAAACCAATCCTTCAGTATGACCTGGGGCATTATTTAGGAAATAAGCTTGGCAAAGCAGATGAACACGTTCAGTACCGTTCGCTGTATAAAAAGGATACGGAGTTTCACAAGTA
>JANPNA010000493.1:0-4519 GCA_031427235.1 Pirellula sp. | reverse complement strand
TCTTAAGCTGGGCCGCGAAACACTTTCGCTAGCGTTCCCTAGTAGCGGAATGCGTCAAGCATTTCGTTGGCGTCCAGCATTCACGAAAGCTTTGACAGCTTCCGCTACGATTTAAATCGGCCCGCCTTAAGATCGACGCCGGATCGTTAACAAGATCCACTACCGCCGACCCTAATTCTTAGTTGTAACAAAGCCCTGGGCTATGACGTTGCTGCCCCATTCGGGGCGATTCCACTTAAGAATAAAGCTGGATGGCTTTAACAATGGCTTCCATGTCGTTTGGAACGGCAATGGCCCGATTGGCGAAGGAAGCCCGAGACACGCCACGACTTCCGAGAACTTCGTTAAACTTGTCTTGGTCGGTAGTATGATAAGCGACCGTTGCCGTTGGATCTTTGAGCTGATGGCCTGTTAAAATGCACACCACCCTGTCATCCATTCCGATGACACCTTGTTGTCGAAGCAATTTGGCACCCGCGACGCTTGCCGCGCTGGCGGGTTCACAACCGATGCCGCCAGCACCTACCTGAGCCTTTGCGTCCAGGATTTCCTGGTCCGTCACTTTTCGAACGACCCCGTCGCATACTTCCAGAGCTCGTAAGCATTTTTTCAAATTCACGGGGCGGTTGATCTCGATGGCGCTCGCAATGGTGTCTGCCTTGTGCTTGGCTTTGTCCATTTCATCGTAATACCAACGAGCAATTTCCATGCGAGGCCGACCGCGGCTCCAGCGAAGATTGCGATGATTATAAACCACGTCGAGCGTATCAGCGCCGGCTGCATTGATCACCGCCAACCTTGGAATTCGATCGATTAGCCCCAGCTCCTTGAGTTCTATAAATGCCTTGCCGAACGCGCTGCTATTGCCCAGATTTCCGCCTGGAACCACGATCCAATCTGGAACCTCCCAGCGGAGCGATTCGAGGACCCGGTACATGATGGTCTTTTGTCCTTCTAGTCGAAATGGGTTGATACTGTTGACCAAGTAGATTCCCAGTTCTTGCGAAACTTCTTTTACCCGGGCCATTGCATCGTCGAAGTCACCCGATATTTGGACGGTCAGAGCACCGTACTCTAAGGCCTGCGAGAGCTTGCCGTAGGAAATTTTGCCCGAACCGATGAAAATCACCGCCTTCATCAGTTGTGTGACCGAACAGTACATGGCGAGCGAAGCGCTGGTGTTTCCAGTCGATGCACAAGCTGCTCTTTTGGCACCAACCATGTGCGCGTGCGTAAAAGCCGCACTCATACCGTTATCCTTGAAAGATCCAGAGGGATTCATGCCTTCGTACTGGAGGTAAAGCTGCCCTTGTCGAATCCCAACGTAACGGGCGACCGAATTCGCCTGTTGAAGCAGCGTTTGTCCCTCGCCCACGGTAATGACACGCTCCGCGGGCGCGAACTGTAGCAATTCGTGGAATCGCCACACGCCGCTGAACCTCAATGGCTCATGACGACGGGTCCACATCTTCTCAAAATCGCTCATTCGACTGGGGACTTGAATACGATCCCAGTTATAGACAATGTCCAAGAGATCGCCGCACTTTTTGCAACTCGTCAGGACTTCATCGGTTCCGAAAGTCGTATTGCAATCGACGTTGATGCACCTTTGGAATGCCAAGTCCGACTTGATTGCGGCTTGTGTTGGCGAGAGCGCGATTGCCATGGTAGTTTGGGACGATTGAGGGTTCTTGAGGATCGGTTCAAAGCTGCAAAAAGAAATCGGCATTTTCAGACTGCCAAACTTCTCATTCTCGGAATATCCGTTCAGGTCATCAAATGGATATTCTTCCCAGCTTATGGAATCAGTATAGTTTACCCCGTAAAAGGGTATTTCGGAAACGACAGTTGAAATTCCCCGCCTGACCATTTCCAACCCTTCACATCCAACGCATCCTATGGCTGAGCCTGAGAAGATCGCAAAACGAACACTCCCGTCCATTCCAATTAGTCATGTCGCCCTATTTGGAACCTTGTTGGTGGCTGGGGCCGCAGCGGATTTGCTGTCCAAGCAGTGGGTCTTTGCTTGGCGTGGCCTGCCTCAGCAAATGCCACCCTGGTGGCTGATTGAACCGTATGTTGGAATTGAGACGGCAGTGAATCAAGGAGCCTTGTTTGGCATGGGGCAAGGTAAGGGTTGGCTCTTTGCAAGTTTGTCACTGTTTGCGTTAGTCGGCATTTGCGTTTGGCTGTTTGTCTTTAGGGCCTCCGAATCCAAGTGGTTACTGGTCGCGATGGGACTGGTAACGGGTGGAATCATTGGCAACCTCTACGATCGCCTGGGCATTCCCGGATTGCCTGGTGAATTGCGAGGCGGTGTCCGCGATTGGATTTTGTTTCGATACCAAGAATTTATTTGGCCAAACTTCAACATCGCCGATTCGCTGCTCGTGGTAGGGGCGGTCATGTTGGCTATTCACTCGCTATTTCTGAGTCCGGCGGAACAAAAAAAGCAACAAACAGAACAATCAACGATCTGAGTTATGGTGCGTTTTTGTGGCTGAGCGAGGCTCTCGCTCAGGTCTTGCAGCAACCCAACGAGAGAAGGGCCTCGCTCGTCCACAAGTGTCCCCTTTTGCTCCGCAAAAGTGAGTTTGCAATGCGCACTTTCGCGGAGCGAAAGCCGACAATGAAAATCATTCTACTTCATTGCAAAAAATGGCCCGGTGTTGATTGCCAAGCTTGGTACACAGTATCGTCATCGTTTCCGTGCTAGTCAAATCGCACGGCAGAATCCTTCGCAAACTATCCAAGTCCACTTCTAGGCCGCGGCTCTTGAGTTCCCATGTTCGAACTTTCGCACTTCTCGAATAGGATTTGATCTGCTTCTTATCTAACGGCAAGTTGTCCAATACCCGAAACCAACGAACCATAGGGTGAACCGAAGCTTGGCTAGTAGCAGTCAGGTGCTAGGCACTTGCTAGACAGTCCTCTTCCATGAAGACACCTTCAACGTAGAGGCTGACCGCGTGGCATGGCTGGTAGGCATCGGCGACCTAAGTGGGCCATCCAACACAATGCCAAGGCCTTGTCTTCCGCCGGACTCGTGCCCTTCAAAGTATTCCGACAAAGTTCGATGGCTTGGGAAATGTGAAGGGCTTGGGTGTCAAGCGTGGCATTGGCTGGCAACGGTCCCGGTCGGGTTGGCGTTTTAAGGTTTCCAATGGTCAGCGCCGGGCCTAACTCATAGTGCCAAGTGGAACGATGGAACTTGGGTTGGCGTCTTGCAACGTCTGGCCAGTAGCCTGCACGCCCAACTCGGCACCGGGTCACCTCGGTATCGTTGGGCAACTTCGCAGGCGGTGCAAAGTCCTCTTTGTACCTCGGGTGTTTCTCAAGTGTCGCGAGAAACTTGGCTTGCTCCTCTTTGTTGAGAAGATCGGATGCCATTAGGGCAATGATAGGGTGCCCACCTTCGGACCATGCAAGGGCTGGCAGGGGGTTCAATCCAATTAAGAACGCAAGGAGAATGCAAAGTAGTTTCTTCAAGAGCCAAACCACCTGACCAAAGGCGAAATGTATTTATCGTCAATTAGAGCGTACTGGGGGAATCCCCTATCGCCGATGGTCATAAAATGCCCCTGGAACTTAGAAACGTGAACCCCATTTGGGGCCTGCGCTGTCTCGCTACCCTCGCTCTTTGTTATGTACCTCCCGTCTCCGTTCTGAAATGTGACGAGCGCGATTCCCCGTTTTTGAGCAAATTCAATTGCGCCCGACTGAAAACCTGAGGAAGCAACTAGCATGCCTTTATGGGCGTTGCTGTCCTTTACCTTCTCACAAAGCACCATTACCTTTTCCCGTTCAATGGCCCGTCCGTATTTCTTGCACTCGATTAGCGTTTTGAATTCCGCGCCTTGAAAGAATTCGAAGGTCACGAGAATGTCTATTTCGTAGTCACCGCTGTCACCATGAAGTATTTTCAGATGTGTTGCCTCAAAGTTCATACCCCCTGGATTGGACCGTTTTACCCACTCCAAAACGCACAATTCAAATTCTTCAGGCGTAGCGTCGACCGGCAGAATCTCACCCAGCATCTTTGTTGCTTCCTTGCTGCAAAATCCAATTCTCAACAAGTATTACCGCACGTTCAATTTGCGCGCTCCCGTTTTCAACGTGTGTTTTTCTGTCCTCAAGGGGGAGGCGAGAAGCTTTAATCGCCCGCATTTGTGATTCAATTTTGTCGTTCTGTGCGTTCAATCCGCATTGCAACAGGTTCCGGGCAATATCATAGTTTTTTGGCAATTTTGGAACTTTAACCATTCGTTGGGCCATTTCGTTGAACGCCTTCGAAATCTGACGAAGTTCAACGCTTATTGTCTTTAGTTCCAGTTGCAATTGCTTCTTCTGTAACCGCAAATTGTTGATGGCAATCTTTGCGTGAACCAACGTTTCGACGGCCAAACTGATTTCGCCACCAATTCCAATCGACACATGAGAGTCGGAATAAAATGCTTCGGCGACTTTCGCGGGGGGAATCTTAAAAGGGGCTTCGCATTTCAGACAATTAACCGTCTTG
>JANPNA010000492.1:0-3972 GCA_031427235.1 Pirellula sp. | reverse complement strand
CAAGCTGGAAGCTTACGCCACTAAAGTGCGGCCCTTAATGTGGCTGCGCGAGCAACGGGCGAAGGGCCTCGCTCGTCCACATTACTGGGCCATGGTTGCAATACCGAGTTTTTTCATCTTTTTGTAGAGAGTCGTTCGGTTAATACCCAACTGATCGGCAGTGACATTTCGGTTCCAGTCGTTGGCTTTGAGCACTTCCAAGATGATCTTTCGTTCGGGAGCTTCCAGTGCTTCGCTAAGTGTCTGCGCGATTGCAGCGACATGTTGGGGCACCGAATCCGGCCTTTGGTTAGGAAACGCTTGCGCCCCAGTATTTGTCGCTCCAAGCAACGAACGAGGCAGGGAATCGCAGTCGATACTTCGAGACTTGGTAAGCAAAACCCCACGTTGAATAACGTTTTCAAGTTCGCGAATATTACCCGGCCATGCATGTGCCAACATGGTATTCATGGCTTTACTCGTGAAACCGTCGACCTCCCGAGCGAATTCTTGACAAGCGGTTTGCAAGAAGTGTTCGGCGAGCAACGGAATATCGTCGGGACGCTCACGCAACGCCGGCAGTTCAATGTGGATTACGTTCACGCGGTAAAAAAGGTCCTGACGGAACCTGCCTTCGGCAACGGCGGAATCCAGGTTCTCGTTGGTGGCTAAAATGGTTCGGGTATCGACCGAAATGGTTTCGGTTCCTCCGAGCGGTTCGAATTGCAACTCTTGCAAAACTCGCAACAATTTGACTTGCAACGCTTGGCTTGCCGTTCCGATTTCGTCTAGGAAAATCGTGCCTTTATCGGAAAGTTGGAACTTACCGATTTTGTTGTGGGTGGCACCTGTAAAGGAGCCAGCCATATGGCCAAACAATTCGCTTTCCAACAAGGTATCGGGTAGCGCACCACAAGCAACTTCCACAAAAGGGGCTTTGCGGCGCGATGACTTTTTGTGGATAGCCCGGGCGATCATGCTTTTTCCGGTTCCGTTTTCACCAGTGATGAGAATTGACGCGCGGGAATCTGCAACGTTGTCGATCATCTCAAAGATTTTGAGCATGCGCAAATCATGACTGACAATACTCTCTAGACCAAATCGCCGATCGAGGGCTTCCTTGAGACGTTCGTTTTCGTCCTTGATGCCTTTTTGCTGGAGAGCTCGGGTTATGGCTGTTTGCAGTTCCTCGTCAATAATGGGCTTTGTCAGCAGTTCGAAAGCACCCGAGGCAATCGATTCGCGTGCCGCATCGGGACCAGCATATCCAGTCATCATCAAAACCGGCAATTGCGGAAATCGTTTGCGTACTTTCTTAAGCAAGGTCAGACCGTCACCATCGTCAAATCGGACGTCGCACAACAGCAAGTCAAAAGAGTCCTTGGCGAGCATCTTCGTTGTCTGCTCGATGCTTAGAGCCGTTTGAACAAAGTAGCCTTCGCTGGAGAGCCAGTCTGCCATAGACTCCAGAAGCCATTGATCGTCGTCCGCGATCAAAAGGCGTGACTTGTGCTCTTTTTTCGTGTTGTTGATTGGCATCAATTGGATGGTGAATTGCAGGTTGTGTTTTTGCGAAGATCGGAAGCTAAGTCACACTTAGGAAACATAGGTTGACTTTTCGCAACATGCCGGGCAAACAGTCTGTTTCCCGGATCCAACAGCCTTTCTTCTTGAAATGCGGTTCGATTCAGCGTCAAAATCGTTAAAATCGGCCGTGGATATCAAGACGACTGGATCCCGGTGGAATATCCTAGAGTGGTCCCGTTTGACACGTTCAGGAGATTTTTTATTTTGCATTCACGAGTTTGGCAGCGATTACTTCGGCAAATAAAAATGCCAGAATACCATTGGGCAGTTTGGTTTTTCGGAGCCTTGGCAGGTGTGCTTGTTCCGATTCTGCTGGTTTTGGGAGGGTGGCTAATCCAACTGTTGCTTGCAGGTCAGCACGGGACCGCTGAGGGTAAAATGTCTGCCATGCCAGACCACTTAAAGGTCGGCCAATTCTTTGAGCTGGGTACAGCATGGCTCAATTCAGGCGGCAGTATTCTGCGAGGAGTTCTTGGAATTGTAGCTTTGGTGGTCATCGTGATCGCGTTGGAATGTATCGCGATGCTTACTTGCTATCGAGCAGCCCTGCATACGTCGCTGGAAATCGCTGTCGAGTTACAACGAAAGCTCTTTGGGAAATCTGGCGCGTTGGCAATGGAGCAGGGACTGTCAGGACAGCAAGACGCGATGCGAGAGATGCTGTTTATTCACGTACCGACCGTTCGCGAGTCGATGAGTCAGTGGTTTCGCGTATTCCCGAGGCACATCATTCAGGCCATTCTACTGCTAGTGCTATGTGCGTCCATTCACCTTTGGATCACGGCGTTGGCACTCATTTGTGCTGTCTTGGTGTGGTTACTCTTTTCCAATTTAGAATCGGCTCGCCGAAAAAAAAGACCGGTGCTATTCGAACGTGCACGGGCTGCAAGCGAACAGCTTTCGTACCTGTGCAACACGGCACCCCTATTGGCTTTTGTGCATGATCACGAGGATACGAAACTGAGTTACGAAGGTCACTTGAATTCCTATCGCCAATCCCAAATGCAATTGGCGGATGGAGGCACGTGGAAGTCGCCGACGATGCTGTTGACATGCGCCGTGCTCATCGCTTTTCTCATTGTGGTGGTTTCCATTCGTTTTTTGGACGAAACGTCCAAGCTGCATTTTGGGGAACTCTTTGTTCTGTGTACCTCGATCGTTCTTTCTGTCGCAAGCCTGCATCGTTTTCAGCGTACATTTCATCGTTACAAAATGGCAGAACCGGCCGTCGATCGACTGGCCACTTATTTTGAACAGCCGACCGTCGACTACAGCCAGCAAGACCGAATTCGGCCAACAAAAATCTTGCACAGCATTGTCTTGGAGCATGTCACCATCAAGAACAGCTCGGGACAAAAACTGCTGGAGGACATTTCAACAACGATCAAACCCGGACAGTTGACCGCGGTCGTCGCCAGTCAGAGCGTTCAAGCGAATGCATTTGCCGAACTTATTTTTGGGTTTGGTCGACCGGTCAGCGGCAGAATCATGATTGATGGCGTGGATTCAACGGATCTGGATTCATCGGCGATTCGCCATTTTTCACTTTGGGCCGCTGCCCGAGGTCCTTTGGTTCATGGCACGGTCGAAGACAATTTGTGGTCGGTTGGCTCACCCGATGCAACCGTGGATTTGATGAAGATCGCCACCCGCATGCATGTGTCGGATGCGATTCTGAACTTGCCGGACGGGCTCGCGACGCTGGTTACGCCCAATGAAGATCGTTTGCAGCCGGACGCCCTCTTTAGGATTGGTCTTGCTAGAGGAGTTGTCAAAAAACGCAGCCTCATCGTGGCACAAGAGCCAAGCGTACGCGTGAAGTCAACCACCGAGTCCGAAACGCTCGATGCGATTTTGCAACTGAAATCCGAGAATACGATGCTGATTGTTCTTCCGCATCGATTATCCACGTTGCGGGCCGCCGATCAAATCATAGTACTCCATGATCATAAAGTCGCCGGCATCGGCACACACGCTCAGTTGCTCGAACAAAGCGAGATTTACCGACATCTCAACTACATGCAGTTCTCACCCTTTGTCGAAAGCAAACCGAGGTAAGGCTGTCACTAATTCACTGCCATCCAACACGCTCGAAGCCAGGCTTGCTCATCGTTCCCGAGAATCAAGTCTGGAACAATCCCGTCAACGACATGGAACAGGGAATTCCAACCGACATCGCCACCTCGTAGAGTCGCCGCGCGCGTTTTTCGATCAAACGTAAAAATCCATTGTTCTCCGTGGCGATTTTCGAAGTAGCCGAGGTAGACGTCTTCGGTATCACTCGCCACTATTGGCGGATCACCGCATGAGGCAGCATGATGGTTTCTAATCTTCAGCATGGGTTCAGTCATAGCAAGGGCGCTTCTTTCTTTAGAAAATACGTCGTTTAAGGCGAGCGGCGATTTG
>JANPNA010000491.1:0-2825 GCA_031427235.1 Pirellula sp. | reverse complement strand
TCTTAAGGCGGGCCGATTTAAATCGTAGCGGAAGCTGTCAAAGCTTTCGTGAATGCTGGACGCCAACGAAATGCTGGACGCATTCCGCTACTAGGGAACGCTAGCGAAAGTGTTTCGCGGCCCAGCTTAAGATCGACGCCGAGTTGGAACCAAGCCCCGATGTTTTCAACGAACCATTTCCGGCAGTTACCTGCGTTTCAATTCGGTAGAGTCCCAAATGGGAACTACCAGTTGCAACTGTGTGCATCACGCCGGGGTTTAATGGTCCGTCTGGAATGAGTGAGCCACCACCTTGTTCAGGAACGCTAATGAACTTTTCTTCCAAGGTCTCGATGTCGATGTAGGAAAAATGGACATCGTAGAACTCCATGCCTCCAATCTTCTTGAGTTGCTCTTTCACTCGCCGACGAACTTCGAGTGCGTACTCCAAGCATCGACGAACGGCCTCCTTATCGTAGGCCTCGTTGGGATATAGTAGCTTCAAAAGACCCGATACCGTGTGCTTAACTGCAATCGTGTCACGTTGATTGAGGTCACGACCTAGCTTGAAATACTTATTAATGGCGTCGCCAAAGCTGCGTTTTCGCATCTCTCGCAACCATTCAGCGAGATAGTCCACAATCATGCCGTATTGGTTCGTGAAGAACTCAGGTCGCATCTTGGGGATTTCCCAGCCTGGAACATACGAATGGAAACGGTCGAAGAACGCCGAATCAATCATCGTCTCGGGAAACGGTGCAAAAAGATGGCTTGTCTTTACCAGAGTATCCACGCTTTGATTGATGTTACCGACAAAGACCATCGACGCATATGGTCCGCTTACGGAAGGATATTGGCGTCTTTTTTCTCTTCCTTGGGTGGAACCTTGAACGCACCGTGGTCGGCGGCGAAGTGCGCCGTCAAGTAAAACAGCTTGGCAGCCGATGCAATCTTGTGAAAATTGATTTTCGAGACTTCATCCGTAGGCCTGTGATAGTCGGGATGAAAACCACCAAACAGAAACGCGACCGAGGTTCCCTTCTTAAAGAAATTGGCCTGATCGCTTCGTCCAAAAACACCTTCCTCGTCATATTCGAAGGCAAAGTTGACGTACTGATTCGCTCTCATGATCACTTCGTGCAGGTCTTGATCTCCTTGTTTGCTGCCGACCAAGTGAATGGATGTCTCGTTCTCACTTGCGGTTTCCCCTTGCTTCTCTTCGTTTCGACCGACCATGTCCACGTTGAGCATGCAGACCATTTTGTCCAAAGGCAGCAAAGGGTGATCGACATAGTACGCGGATCCAACCAATCCAATCTCCTCGCCAGCGAACCACATGAACAAGACGCTTCGCTTGGGCTTGATGGGATTGGCGGTGACGGCACGCGCAATACTCAGCAGCGCGGTGGAACCGGATCCGTTGTCGTCGGCGCCAGGAAATAACGACCCATTCGACAAGCCTAAGTGATCCAAATGAGCGCCAATGACGACATATTCATTCCTGAGATCCGGATCGGAACCGGGTTGCCAAGCAAGGACGTTGGGAATGGCGGTCGGTTCCTCGCGATACCTAAGGTCGAGTTTCACGTTTCCCTCGACAAGATGGACTTCCGCCCCCTCTCCATCGAGTGACTTAATCCAAGTTGGATCCCCGTTCATCGCTTGCACAATGGTGGTGGCTGCTGCCGTGGAAATAGTCCCAGAAAGACTGGCTGCCCGCTGTCGCCCGCCTTCACGTTGCAGTTGCGATCCCGATTTGGGCTCGCCATCGACGATGCGGAAAGTGGCCGCCGGTCTTTGGAAAGCAATCAATCCGGCGGCTGGTCCCTGAGCTTTTCCGTCAGCAGTGTAAAAGACAATTTTGTCTCGCAGTGAAACGGATGGGTCAAGTTTTTGGGAATCACCAGCAAGACGAACGAATGCAACCCCGCCACTTACCTCTGCAACGTTCGTAAAACGTTCGAGTCCGATGGCCTTATCGAAAAGGATTGAGAGATCGTTAGGACCTGTCAACTTGGATTGGGTTGGCTCGACCCACAGTCGAGACATCGGAAGCATTTGAAAGTAGGTACCACCGTCCCCCATTGGCTCGAGCCCAAATTCGGCAGTTTTTCCAGCGACCCAGTGGGCTGCTTTGGTGTATCCAATTTGCCCTGAGCCTCGACCTTCGAATACGGGGCCCGCCAGCACCGAAAGCCACTCTTTCGCGCGTTCGTCGGTGATCGCATCAAATCCCGTCTTTAAATCGCTAGCAGGTTCGATGCTACCATCAAATTGAGCTTGAACCTCGATTCCCAAAAGTCCAACAAGAGTCGTCGACAGAAAAAGAAAGGCCGCGGAACGGGATAGTCGATGGAACATAAAGAATCTTTTGGATATTGAAGGCGTTTTCGCGGCGTCAAGTTGATGGGATACAGTTTAAACTGAGGCGCACCTATCTTGCAACCGCTACCCATTGACTTTGCCAATTCCCTCAGGGAGAGGGCGCACAACCACCCTCAGGACCGTTATCGAACACTGGGTGCAAGGGGACACACCATTTTTTTGGGGGGTAGTTGTTTTTCGGTATCCGATATGATTCAATTTCGGTACGAACTTACGATCTTGATCATTCTTTCACGGAGGTTACTGCCATGGCCAGACTCGCGCGTGCGGAGTTGTTCGATCCTAGCGAGGTTGCCGTCCTACATTTGTGTGCCCGGGTGGTTCGTCGTTGCTTTCTCTTTGGCGTCGATCCGGTTACGGGAAAAAACCACGATCACCGAAAGATTTGGATCGAAGAACAGCTCAAACTTCTTTCGGCAAACTTCGGGATTGACCTCCTCGCGTTCGCTATTCTCTCGAAC
>JANPNA010000490.1:0-6191 GCA_031427235.1 Pirellula sp. | reverse complement strand
CGCTACTTGTCGTTGGCGGTTACCACGACATTGTCTATGTAGAATTCCGCGTCGGTCGAATTGCCGAAGAGACCGGGGCTGCCGATGGTGTTTGGCAGTAAGTCCTCTCCTTCGATTGTCCAAGCTTCCGGTTCCGCTTCGCCGGTCTTCCAAACCTTGCCACGTAGAGCTGCCTTACCGTCCTTGTTTTCACTCTTTAGTTTCATCGTGTACCAGGTGTTTGCTTGCCATTCAAATGGGATAGTCTTTGCAAAGCGTTGTTCTTGCAGCGAAACCCACGAACGGATTTGGAGCTTTTGAGCCCCTTCGAGCGAGAGGGTGTAGCGTTGGTTGACCACTCCCATGTCCGGAAGTTTGGTGGTTGGGACTTTGTTCTTCATATCAGTGCCATAGACTTCCGCTTGTACGGTGTAGTCGTGAACGGCTGGTTTGCCCATGAACGCTTGGCTACGAGTACCTTTGGGAATGGTGCTGATCTTTACTAACCCGTTGCCGCCGGTGGGCAATTCGATCGGTTGGTGTCGGTAGGCCGCCCCGATCCAAAACAACGGGACTTTTTTGTCTTCGAAATCGTATTTCCAAGGAAAAGCTGCGATGACCCGGCCTCTCGCGATACTCTTCATTTCGCCCGAAGTTGCGGTGAGAAACAGACCCGTACCGGTGGTTTCGGATGGCGCGGTGTACACCATTTCATCGCTGACGGTTCCGCCCCCATCGACCGAAATTTTGGTGTCGGTCAAGTTGGTCAAATATTGGCCGGCGGCGTTGTAAGCACGAACTTGCAATTTGGCTTTTTGTCCGGGCGAAAGCAACATTTCGACTGGGCAGAGTTGAATGTGGGCGACTTTCCGATCGGACAGCGAGACTTCCGCGAGTTGTTTGGGCATCGGGTCGGCGTCGACTTTGACTTCTTTCTTTCCGATGCAAAACAGGGCCTTGTTTGTTGGCAGATACAGGCGACCATTTGCAATTGCAATCGAGCCGAAAACTTCACTTCCGTCGTTGAGTCGTGTTTGACCTAGAACCTCCAAACCGTTTTCGGTTGGTTTCAGCGTGTATATTCTGCCGGTGTTTTCCCCAATATAAATCTTGCCTTCCGAGACAACTGGCGAGCCGAACATGATTCGGCCGAGCTTTTTCTCGGTTTCAATGGCCCCGGTTTTTGCGTTGATTCCAAACATCGTTCCGCCGTCGTCGACAAAGTAGACTCGCTCGCCGATTTTGACTGGCGAACTTCGGGAAATCGTCTTTGCAGGAATCTTCCAAAGCAATTTGTCTTCTGGAATATCGCCTGTTGTATTCCCATCGAATGCGAAGATTGCCCCAAGGACGGTGCGATCCGATTCGTTTTGTTCCCCGTGCCCGCAATAGACAATTCCGTTCTCAACCAGGGGTGTAACGTTAACGCCTCGAGGAGACGCTTGGTATTTCCAGATGACCTTTCCAGTTCGAGGCTGCAGGGCGTAAACAGCTCCATCGGCTGCACCGACAACCATAGCCGCCTGTCCGTTTAGCACGGTGAAAACGGGCGTGCTGTAGGTGGTATCTTCCGGCCTCGGTCGAGTGCTCATCATCCAGATTGGTGCGCCAGTTCTTTTATCCATCGCCATGATTCTGTGAGCTGGAATCGCCGTCTGCTCCCAGCCAGTCATTACTCCGGAAACGACTAACATGTCTTCGAAGATGACAGGGAAATTGGTGCGGCCACCATAGGTCGAAAGCATGCCGTATTCCTCAAGCATGGACTTTTCCCAAAGGATCTTGCCCGTTTTTCCTTCCAAGCACTGCAAAACGCAACCCAAGCCGAGCATGTACACACTGTCTGACTCGGGATCTCCTGTCAGGCTCGCCCAACCGATTCGCTCAGAAGGGGCATCCGACAAAAAGATGTTGTGAATGCTTTCCCAAATGAGCTCACCTGTTTCGGCATTTACGCAAACCGTCTTTTCCGCCTCTTTGGTCGTCTCGGGTTCGGACCGACAAATCGTGTAAAGTCGCCCGTTCATCACGATCGGAGTAGCACGAGTTGCAAACGCTTCTTTTCGCCAAAGGAGATTCTCGCCATCTGTCTTAAAGGTATCTGGAAGTCCTTTTTCTAAGGAGTGCCCGTTCTGCATTGGCCCTCGCCAATGGTACCAATCTGTTGGTTTTCCCTTGTTCCCTGTCAAACTTGCGTCTTTGACATCGTCCGCAAAAACCGATCCACCGGCAAGGCATAACGTGGCAAGAACGAAGTTGGAGCGAAACAAAAATCGGCATGCAAGCCGAGCGGTTTTAAGCGGAACGATCATGATGGCATTTTTTTGGAAGGGGTGGGAAGCAACGTGGATAGAATTTTAATATACCAAAAAGGCGATGGCTCGAAATGATGCTAACGGAATGTGGCCGCGTTGGTACACAGGATCCGTGCGGCACGTCCAGGTTCTGCGTTTTCGCTGTTGTGGACGTACGAGGCCCTTCGCTCGTTCTGTTTGGAAGAATCGGAGCGAGGGCCTCGTTCCGCCACGAGCGAAAATTGCCCTATTTTCTTTTGCAATCATTAGTGTTTCGTGGAACTGCTATTCGCGCAACCCACGGAATTTTCGTATTGTCGAGTTTGAATCCCCCAAATTAACATTTTACGGATGGCGTGAATTCAAGATGGCCCGTGTATTTTGCATAGCAAACCAGAAAGGTGGTGTCGGCAAAACGACGACGGCCATCAATTTGGCTTGGGCCATGGCAAAGTCAGCCAATAAAACACTCGTGGTGGACTTGGATCCACAATGCAATGCAACCAGCGGTCTTGGTCAGCAACCGGCAGACCGACACCCACTGCTCATCGATTCCCCGATTCGAGAGAGCATTCTGCAGACCACGCAGCCGAACCTTTTCTTGATGCCCGGTTGTCGAGCCTTTCAAGACGTCGATCGCCTTGAGAAAGGGGAACTGTCGCAGGGAGCGTTGCTCAAGCAACATTTGGAGGCCGGAATGGGTGGCTACGATGCGGTGTTCATCGATTGCCCACCGTCCCTCGGGGAACTAACTCAAGCAGCACTAGCGTCGAGCACCGAAGTGCTTATACCCATCCAGTGCGAGTATTATGCGATGGAAGGCTTAACGCAAATGATTCACGTCATCCGTGACGTGATGGAGAAACACCCCGGCCGACTAACATTCGGTGGAATCTTGTTGACGATGTACGACCCTCGATTCGAGCTAACCCACGAAGTGGATAGCGAAGTGAGAGAGTTTTTTGGTGATATTGTTTTTGACACCGTGATCCCCCGTGACATTGCGATCAGCGAGGCACCCAGCCATGGGCAAAGTGTCTTAGCCTATTCGCCGCGATCGCGAGGGACTCGGGCATACATTGAACTTTGCATGGAGGTATTGGAACGTGACTAAAGATCGACGACTTGGGCGTGGTTTGGCTGCCCTGCTTGGAACTCAAATCGAAGAGGGCTCCTCGGAAAACGCAACGACTCAAGGAAATGTGGATGGCTCCCCGGGCACTTCTCTAGAAGCGCAGACTTCGCGAGAAAACCAGGTAAGCCGGAGCGAGACCATTCGGTCCCTCGCCAACGAAACACGTAGCGGGATCACCCCTACGCGCTCCAGCCTTTCGCCGGTCACCGTGCCGATTTCTGGCATCCACCCAAACGCGTCGTCAACCGCGACGCTCGACATCGAAACCGGTTTGATCGATGCCAATCCCTTTCAGCCAAGGCGTCAATTCAATCCTACGGAAATTGAGTCCCTCGCCGAATCGCTCAAAGAGCACAAGCAACTGCAGCCAATCCTGGTCCGTCGTGTTGGCGAGCGTTACCAATTGATTAGCGGTGAACGACGCCTGCGAGCCACTGTTTTTGCGGGACTCCCAACGATCCGAGCGGAAGTTCGTGTGGCTGACGATCGGCTTGTAGCTGAACTCTCGATCATCGAGAACTTGCAACGCAAAGACCTGAACGCAATTGAAAAAGCCCTTTGCTTCAAGCGGTACATCACCGAGCATAAATGCACGCAAGATGAGCTTGCACAACGACTCAAAATCGATCGCAGCACGATTGCCAATATGATGCGGTTGCTCGAACTCCCAGACACAATCACCGATGCGGTTCAACGGGACGAAGTCTCGGCTGGACACGCTAAGGCCTTGCTCAGCTTAGGCAGCATTCGTGATCAAGTCAGCTTCCTAAAGAAGATCCGGGAAGAGGGTTGGAGCGTTCGAGAAACGGAATCGCGAGTCGCCGAAGCAATTGCTGCCGCAGCCGATTCGGAAGAAGGCTACCTAGGTGCTTTACCCAGACGAAAAGCTACGAAATCCGATTTGCTCTCCGCCCTCGAAAATGAAATAAAAATGAATCTCGGTACGAGAGTTGACATTAGTCAAACGAGCCGAGGTCGCGGTCGAATCACGATTCACTTCACCAGCATCGAAGAGTTCGATCGCCTCAAGAGTATGCTAGCAAACGACCAAAAAAGGAAGGCTGCATAGCTGGTTTACATGATGAATGAACTACCGTTGCGTTGGATCCTGTGGGTGCTCGTGTTTTTCCTCACGATGCGATGCCTGATTTCAATGTCGATCCTGCTCCGGGACCGATTGCAAGGGTTGTTGATCGAGCATGTCAAAAAGCAGCAGATTGAATCTCAAAAACGGCAAAGGATTTTGGAACTTCGGGAGAAGATCCGAATCAAAAAGGCGAATTCGGCAGAGGCAGACATCTCAGAAAGGCGTGCTGCGTAGAATTTTCATGGGTAGATTGCCGCCGCAATTTCATGATGTGGCGTGCTTTTCTAATACGTCAATAGCTTGCGATAGCCCGCGTGCCGGTATCATTCTTGCCACAACTTGGCTGCACCGATACCTCATTGGCTCGGATTCAATCATCGTTTTTAGTTTGCTGGCTAACGCGTTTCGCGTGAATTTCCGTGGCTTTAGACAATCTCCGACCCCCAGTTCGACGATTCGCATAGCATTGTCAAATTGATCATGGGCCTGCGGGCGGATCAACTGTGGGATCCCGGCGGCCATGGCTTGCGCAGCAGTGCCAATACCTCCATGATGCACCAACGCACAACAGTGTGGGAGCAATAAACTTAAGGGAGCAAACGGTACATGTAGAATGGATTTTGGCAATGATTGCGGAATCTGTTCTTGGAACCGAGTTAGGAAAATCGCTCGGCGACCAATCTGCTGGCATGCCTCTATGGCCGTTTGAAAGAAATTCTTTCCGAAGAGGTTGGCGGAACCAGGCGTGAATGCGATTGGAGGTGAGTCGCTCGCCAAAAACGTTTCCAGGACTTCTTGTGACTCGGAGAGAAAGGTGCTTTGATCGCTTTTGCGTTCGTCCCAAAGCGGGAAGTCAACCTGCGTACACGGACCAGGCCAGTCGGTTTGTGGTGCGCAAAACCAGTTCGGAAATAGGCAAAGCAGTTGCGTTTTCGAATGCCACCACTGCATCAAGTGGCTTACGGGTTTCAAGCCTAACTCGGCTCGAACCCGATTTAGGCTAGGAAGAACAACTGGGTCAATCACTAAGGATTGCGCGAGTTGATAGATACGTTGCTGTAGCCAGTTAGGACCAACTAGCCCAGGCATTCGAGGTGGGCGTATTCGACTCCACAACATGGCTGGCTGCAAGTGAACCGAAACGACAGTGACCCCTATCTTGTCCTGAGCGTTGAGGGCACCGAACCCAAAGCAGTTCGATAAAACGGTCGTTGGACGCTTTGCGGATTCCTGCTGTACGATTTCGAACTGTGGCCGTACTGTCGGCTCGATCATATTCCTATACAAGTATGGAAAGGATCGAAAGGGGTGCCAAAGATCTGGACTTTGGATTCCGGAATGGAAAGCATCCTTCGAACCGAGTTCAATGAAATCAAGACCAAACCGCTCGGCCAGTCCGGCGAAGTATCCGTTGGTAGAAAGCGTGACGGAGTGTCCACGGCGTTTCAACTCCAACGCCAAGCCGACAAAAGGATGAACGTCCCCCGCGCTGCCGAGAGGCATGACTAAGTAGTGCATGGATGGATCAACCGGAGAAGTGGAGGAATGAAGGAATGGAGGAATGGAGTTGGTAAAAGTTCGAATAAACTATGGTGCTTGCTTTGTCTAAGCCCGAGCCGTAGGCGACGATTGCGGAGCTAGTGTTTTGTGACAACTAAGAATTAAGGTTGGCCGTAGTGGATCTTGTTAAAGATCC
>JANPNA010000489.1:0-14054 GCA_031427235.1 Pirellula sp. | reverse complement strand
CCCTCACGGTCAAACATGGCTTTTCATAACAGTGATTGTAACACACCCGAAATTGCCAGCGGCAAACCGCGATTTCGCAAATAGTGAACGAGTCGATTATGCGGTCTCAGTCGCTTCGGCTGTTTTTTTGCCTTTCATTTTTCTGCCCAGCAATTTGCGATTCACTTGGAATGGTTGAATCGACAAAGTCTATCTGCTTCTCCGCTTCAATACGACTGGTAGGGTGAGAGGGCTCCTTCAGGGCAAAATGCCTTTCATGCGTTCAGACTTTTAGCCCGTTGGGCTATTAGTCAACTCCATCACTCCTACAGCAAGCGGCGAAGGGGCTACTAACGGATTCCGCTCCACAAGTTTACATGGACAGTGGGGTCGAAAACACCAACTCCGCCGTCACGGCGCTCGTAGAGTCAGGCACTCTCAGGCGTATATTGGCTCAAGTCGACGTGGTTTTTTCCAACAGCATGATCGAAGCATGGTGGCGAATGCTCAAGCATCAATGGTTGTATTTGAACGAACTCGACTCCAGAATGTCTTGGCACGCTGCTACGCTTGATAGCGGAGGGTCGTACGGATTGGTTGAACTCGTAATCAAAAAACAAAGCCCAAACTACGGCTTGGCGATCCAATTGCGAATGAGCGTACCGTCCGTTGCGTTCCAGAGTCGGACTTCGCCGTTCATGGCCCCCCCCGCAACCCGATTTGTAACCGCATGGAAAGCTGCTGAAAGAACCCAGTCTTGATAACCGGCGAGCGTATGCGAAACCTTGTTGGTTGCCGTGTCGATTCGTCGCAATTGGTTATCGGCCCCAGGAAAAAAAACGAATGCATCGCCGCGTACAATTTTGTATGCTTCGCCGCCAACTGTTACCTCGATCACCTTCTTGGCTCCCTCAACTTCCCAGCGATGCAGCTTTTTGTCGGTACCTGTCGAAAACACTTGCTTTCCGTCGGGTAAGAAAGCGACCCCGCGAACTGCCGCAGCATGTCCAGGATAGCTCACCAACAATTCTCCACTGTTGGCATCAAAAACTTTCGCCGACTTATCGCGACTCGCCGATACCAGCCGCGCGCCATCGTCGCTCCATGCGACCGCCGTCACCCAATCGGCGTGGTTGGCTATCGTACGCGTCTCAACCATCGTATCGGTATTGACAATACGAATAAGTCCGTCCGCCGACGCAATAGCGACTTCGTTGCCGACTGGTGGCGCTGCGGGTGAAGTAGCAGGATCTGCCGCTGCTTTGATTGGCCTGACCGCAATGTCGAGAACCACGTCGCTGGTTCGCCCCACAACCCCTTTCAACTGCCCCGATTCAAAGTCCATCAATCGAACTTCCCCGTTTCTGCTAGGCTCGCCGCAGCCGACAGCAATGGTCTTCTGATCTGCCAAAAAGACGATGGCGTAGACTCGTTGACCAACGTTTTTAATTCGCCGCGCCAACGTCCCATCGGCAGTGTTCCATACGGTGACTTCGTGATAACCGCCGACCAGGAGCAAAGCACCGTCAGGCGAAAAGGCCATGGCAGTGATTGGTGCTGGGGCGGGATACGTAGCAGGTGGATCGGCGAAGGTTCGGGGAGGAATCACCAAGTTCAAAGTCGCATTGCTTTTCTCGCCATCAAACTTGGCCCCCTCCGCCAACCAGCGTTTCAGGACATCGATCTGCGCCGTCGCAAGAGCATCTGCTTCGGCTGGCATACGTTCGGACTTGTCGCTCGATGTGATGCGACGTATCAATTCTCCTTTTGCATCCGATGCAGCGACTACCGGTGCCTCGCCCGTGTCCCCTGGCTTGAGTAGCTCGTCGAAAGTGTCGATACGATAACCACCCTCGGCCTTCTTTGGACCATGGCAGGCGACGCAGTTTTCTAGCAGAATCGTAGCGACCTCTTTGCGAAAACTAACTGGCTGGCCTTCCCATGCGGACGCGAAACTCGTTGAGAAACAGTCGGTAGTTGCAACGAAGATCGTAAGTAACAGTACAGAAACTGGGGGATGCATTATGGATTCACTTGTTCTTTTTTGGAAGTTGCGCATGCGAGTCGAGCCATTGTCACCTTTCGCTCCGCGAAAGTGCGCCTCGTCAACGCACTTTTGCGGAGCAAAAGGCGACAATGCTTTGCACCTTACGAATAGATTCACAGTCTCTCCGCGAAAGTACGTATCGTACTAGCTAATGTTGAAATAGAAACTCATCCGTATTTAAAAGTACCCAGCACAAATCTTCGAATCCGGAGACAAGTTCACCGCGTGATTGGCAATGTTGCAACGATGCTTCTAGTTCGGTATCGGTCGGCAGACGGCACAATGCTGCCAAATACAATTCTCGAATCACCTCTTGGGGGGTGCGTCCGGCAACATGCGATTTTCGAAATCGATTGTTGGCGTCTCGTAACTTTTCATAGACGAGTGGGCCGTTGAACAGTTCGATAGCCATGCCCAAGTTGGAATCTTCGGCTCGTTCACAAGCGCAGACAGTAGTTCGCTCCGGTTGGCCAAAAACCTTCAAAAACGCATTCTTCGCCACATCAGGAGCTGGCAATTGTGTGGCTTTCATGTCCGAAGGAAGCCCCGCGAATATTTGAGTCAAGCCTGCAACATGATTGATCGCATCCAGCAATTGCTCCGCGCTCAGCATTCGCGGTGATTGATGCGAAAAGTATATTTTGTCTTTCTCATTCCATTCGGACGCTTCGCTGCTAGCCTGATAGGTCTTGCTATTGAGTATCGTCCGCATCAAGTGCTTCCGGTCAAAGCCGCTCTCTACGAAATCCTTCGCAAGTGCGTCGAGCAATGGTTCGTTCGAGGGGGGGTTCGAATCCCGGAAATCATCGATCGGGTCGACGATTCCTCGCGAGAACATTTGACTCCAAATACGATTGGCCTCGATCTTGGCAAAGAACGGGTTCTTAGCATCTACTAGCCAATTCACAAAAGCAGGCCGCCGATCTTCGTCCGCCTTCGGGTCAATACTGCCAACGCGAGGCAGCCACGGCTTCATGACCTCACCTGTACGAGGCTGCGTCACTTCTCCGGTTGAAGCCGTCCAAACAAACATTTCACCAGGCCTAGGACTACTCTTGCGTTGAAGACGATTAAAGAAGGCTCCCAAACCATAGTAGTTATCCTGCGTCCATCGTTCGAAAGGATGATTATGGCATTTCGCGCATTGCAATCGTGCCCCCAAAAAAACTTGCGAAACGGTTTCGACACATTCGTTCATGTCTGTGGAAGTGCGGTAGAAATTGGCCGCGGGATTGGAGAGCGTACTGCCCGACGCAGACAACAACTCACGAGCAAATGCGTCATAAGGCATGTTGGAGCGAATGGCCGCTTCCACCCATCGATGGTATTTATACACACCATCGCTTCCGACCAATTTGCTGGTCATCTTCAATAGGTCCCCCCACTTTAACGCCCAAAACTTGGGGTACTCGTCCCGCTGAAGCAGTTGGTCTATCAGCTTCGATCGTTTGTCGGTGGCGCTATCGACAAGAAACGCATTCGTCTCGTCGATCGTCGGAAGGATTCCAATGACGTCCATGTACACTCGACGCAGGAAGACCGGGTCGCTACAGGTTGGGGCTGGCAGATACTGAAGCTGCTTCAGTTTGGCATTCACCAATTCGTCGATGTAATTCCCCGGAGTAGGCTGGCTCCACTGAAAACCTGGCACTTCATCTACAAACATCAGCGGTATCGATTCGATGTGTTCCAGGTATCGGGCCAGGATGACTGTCTCGCCCCTCCCGTGTGGTGTCACCAAACCGAGCTTATCGACGGTCGCAACTTCCGTGTTCGTGCTTTCATACGCAACCAAGCGAGTTGCGTCACGCTTTTTGCCATCGGCAAAGTTGGCTATGGCCGATAGTTGCTGTGTACCATCGGTCCATCGCAAGACCCGCTTCTGATTTGGATAGACCTCTAACTTAACACAACGCGATGTACCGGGCGGATCCACCTTGGCTCCCTCGGCAATCCAGTCTCGCAAGATCTTATAGGCTGCATCCTCCTTGTTCAATTGCTTGCCGCCCCCATGCGTCAGTTTCATCATGGGCTTGAGCAGCAGCAAACTCTGATCCGGATCGATAGGGTTCACTCGCCGACCGAAGTCCTCGCGGATCAATGTCAACTCATCGAGCACACGATCAAAAGCTCGCAACGACAGTCTAAAATTTCCTTTGCCACTGGGGGATCCATGGCACGCACCGGAATTGCAGCCTTGTTTGGATAGCGCTACCAGCACCTCCGATTCGAACGCGATCGGTCGCTTTTGTTCGAAGCTTGCCACACGCACAGGAATCGTTTGCCGAGTCTCGCCGATCTGGACGACGATCTCAGTGGCTCCGTTTGCAATTGGAGTGACAGTATTTTTGATCACAGCCGCAATGGCAGGGTTGGCTGAGACGAGCGATATCTCGTGCGTCCAATCTCGTGCTTGTCCATTTGCGTCAAAACCTGTCACCACGATTTGTTGGCTGGCGTTCGGACCCTCCAGTTCAATGTTGGCTGGAAAGGCTTCCAATCGCTGGGGTTGGTCAATCCATTTCACCGGCACCTGAATGGTTTCCCAACGAACGCGGTCTGGCAACTCGGCATAGACCAAGAGTGGTATTTGAGTTGGTTCGCGGTCGAGCGCACCAACTTCCATCCCAGGGCCTGGGACGGCCACACTTGCATCCGCCCCAGGGCCTGGGACGGCTACGCTAGACTCTTTTGGCCGTGTGAAGGTCGCAGTATATTGGTCCTTGTCGGCTTTGGTGGTTACCCCCCAGCCAGTCGGAAGCAAGCTACTATTGACAACTACCCCCGCTTTGAAATCCTCTTTGAGGCGTTTGAGGTTCAAGACGGCAGTGTGTGTTTGAGCTGCCCGAGCAAAGAGCAATGCAGTCGTCGGCTCCAACGCAAACAAGCTCGCGGTCTTGTCTGCTCCAACCATCGAAAAGACCCCATCGTCCGATCCGTGCGGGGCAAGCACATGCGGTTCCTGCAAACGCGAAAGCGGCCAGCTCGAAACGTCACATGCTATGGTGCTATTGCCTACAGCCTGGGCAGACAATCGAACTAGAGAAAACGATTGAGGCTCCCAACCCTCTGCCGAAAGCAGAACGGCGTGGTGCTCTTTCGCTCCTGCAGCGATGCGAGGATTCAACAATCGGAGTCCCTTAATCGAATCCTTGAACGACACGTCGATATCCCCTTCGTAACCGAAACGGGATATCTGCAAGTCGACTGCGCAGCCACCGTTGGCTTGTTCGATGGCGAACGATCGTCGGCTCTTTGCGTCGGCCTTGATTGCAATCGAAAAACTTCCGGAGGGGACGACCTCAACCCAATAACCGAATTCGCTACCGCCTCGCTTTAATAAGTCGCCGACCTCGAGCCGGTATTCACCCTCTTCTGGAAGGGTGGTGTCCAAGATCCATTCCTCCGAATCGTTGACCGCCGATTCGGCAAGCTTGACTCCAGACGCATTCCATAACTGCATTTGAAGCAAGGTCGCGCACCCGAGGCTTCGCGTCCGAGACGCAAAACGGATGACTTGCCCCTTGAGCCCACGAATCCAATAGCTATCGCGCTGACCAGGTTGTTCCAACCGACCGCTAATACCCATCGGAAAGTCGACGACATGCTTTACCGGAACCTCTTGCGCACCAGACCCAACTGGTTCCACGAATTGAGGCAACTTACTGACCGCGATCCTCCCCCAGGCCGACGAATGCCCGTCAGGCATGCGCGCCGATACGGAGATAAAATCGCCTGTCAGTTCCGTCGGCAGAGTAAGATCAGGACTAACGATAAGCGAGGCATCCAAGCCGGTAAAACCAATCTTAGTCGTCTCACCGGGCCGAGCAGCTAATGGAAAAACGTGATCGATGATCGGAAAGTCACCCATTCGAAGATGGTACTCCCCACCCGCAACATAATGACTTTCGCCGACTTGCACCAAGTACTCGCCTGCTTCTGCAAACACAAAACGGAATCTGCAATCCGGGCCAGTCGAATCGTCATCGGCAACATGCAACACGCGACCATCGGCATGCAGCAATCGAACGATTGGATCCATCTTGGAATGAATCGCTTGCGTATGTATTTCGAAGGCGACCCGTTGCCCAGCGGCTGCCGTAAATTTGTAATAGTCGAATTTCGAACCCTCGCTAACCCCATCGACCGCCGTAAGGGTGCTGACCGATTGCGCCGTCGCGATCGAGTGGTTGTTGCCATTGTCTAATTCAGAGGGTAGATCATCCACCATGACGATCTTGGCAGGGAGTGGGCCAGTGGGTGTCGCAAACCAAAGACCAATCGGCCCAAGCTTCGCATCGCTCGCGACTGTAATGGAAACGATCGCAGTATCCGCAGTCACGCTCTCGAGTTCGACCTTGGCATCGCCGCGATTGGTTAAAACTCGCAGGTTGCTGGGAAGCTTACTGCCACGCAATGTAAGCTTTCTTGATACACCTGGCTGGCAAGACGCAGGTTGCAACGAGGTGATGGTCGCTTGCGCATCTGCATTGGCTGATGACAATAACAAACAAGCGACGCCGATCCAAAGTGCACGGCATGGACTAAGCGAACCAATCATGAGCTACGCCCGGTGTACAAGGGATTGATAATAGTACCGTTTAGTAAATGATGGGGACGTTGCAATGGATCCACGATCGTTACATCGTGTTCGACTCCCAACGCATTGAACAAGGTCGAGCAAATGTCTGCTGGCGACCATGCTCGTGTTACTGGGTAGGCCGCACTCGCATCGGTTTGGCCGATGACTTGGCCCCCCATGACGCCCGCACCTGCAAACAGCCCGGAGTAAGCGGATGCCCAATGATCGCGGCCCGGAATGGTCTGGCCTGGCAAGGTCGAGATCTTCGGAGTCCGGCCGAATTCCCCCATGACGACAATCAAGGTCTGATCCAGCAGACCAGTTGCAATCAAATCGTCTGTGAGCGCTTCTAAGCCTTGATCCAGTTGCGGTAGGAGCGTGTTCTTGAGCTTTCCCCAATTGTCGGTGTGAGTGTCCCAAGTCTGAACGATCCCCATCGTCGCTTGAACGATTGGGACGCCGGCTTCGATCAATCGTCTCGAAAGCAACAATGACTGCCCAAACTTATTGCGCCCATAACGATCACGAACCGAATCGGCCTCGCGGCCAATATCAAAAGCGTCCACCATCTTCCCGGAAGTCAGTAAATTGAAGGCGATTTGTTGCTGATCGCGAAAGGCAATCAACTCTTGGTTGGAGGGATTGTTGCGATCACGATTGAATTGATTCATCAGGCTGCGTCGTGATTGCAAGCGATCGGTCGTGATGCCATCGCGAAGGCTAAGAGCATCCATTCGAAAATTCTTTTCGTTCGGATCTCCTTGAATCTGCCACGGATCGAACTTAGGACCAAGGAATCCGGAGTGCTGTCCGGGCCATGTCAGCGGACCTTCGATGAGGTAATTGGGAAGAGAAACACCGCTCGGGATGCCATCGCTTCGCGGTCGGACAAAATCGAGTGCGGACGCAAAATTAGGGAAGTCACTGCGTGATTCGACGCGATCCAAATCGTTTCCGCCCTTAGGCAATGGACCAGGCCGGCCGGTCAAGGCAACATGGGTGGCGAGGAGATGATTATGCTCGCGGTGCGCCAGCGTTCGAACAATTGCCCAACGATCCGTTTGCCTGGCCAGCTTAGGCAAGTGCTCGCAAACGGCCACCCCAGGAATGGTCGTTCCAATCGTATTGAATTCTCCGCGAACTTCGGCCGGTGCGTCCGGTTTCGGATCGAGCGTATCCAATTGGCTCGGACCGCCACTAAGCATTACGATCAGCACCGACTTGGCTTTTCCCTTTCCAACTTGGTTCGACGAAACCGCTTCGCCACTTAACCCTATGGGCCATGGGATGGCTGAGCCGACGACACCCGCTGCGCCCAGACGTAGAAACCCACGACGATCCAGACCGTACTTTGGTTGAAACATGCTTTTGGACTCTTCAGTAAGTGGTAAGTGGTAAGTGGTAAGTGGTAAGGCGTGGCTATGCGAACAGGGACTCGATGACTCTTCCGGAGGTTGCATGGTGCGGCCGGCCTTCACGGTCAGGCAGCGTTGTGTCGATTGGAATTCCAAGAGCATGCACGATGGTTGTGCCGAAGTCTTGCGGACTCACTGGATTCGCGATTGGGTAAGCGGCGATGGCGTCACTCTCGCCGTAAACCATTCCACCTCGGATTCCGCCACCGGCCATCAATCCACTATAGCAAAACGGCCAGTGTTCTCGACCCGCATTGGCAGCAGAAATCTGTGGCTTTCGACCGAATTCACCGACCCAGACAACCAAAGTTTCCTCCAACATACCGCGTTGTTGCAAGTCTTCGAGAAGAGCCGAAAGGGCCATATCGGCAGGCGGAATGAGGTCGTTCTTTAGTCGGTTAAAATTATCACCATGGGTATCCCAAAAATTGCGTCCATCGTTGTGCCAATTGACCGTTACTAACGGTACACCATGTTCCACCAAACGACGTGCCATCAACACAGACTGCCCGTGTATGTTGCGACCGTAGTCATCGCGAGTTTTATCGGACTCGCGGGACAAATCGAATGCGTTTCGAACCTGTGGTGAACATATCGATTCGAAAGCACGGGACTGATGATCGTGTAACTGGCCGGAAGCGGTGGCGACGATGGAAGCTGGACCGAGTTGTCGCTGTGGTTCAAGTGTTCGAAGGAGATCATAGCGAGATTGCATCCGCTCCATCGGCATATCGGCGGGAAGCGACAACCCTGCCGGTTTCCAGTCCTTGGCGTTTGGGTCTCCGGTGAGCAAAAGGCCGTCATGACGCGAGCCCAACCATCCCCCATGTTGACCAGGCGCTTCGCCGCCCGGCGCGGCTGGGTGGAACGCCTTCCAAGGCAGGGTAACAAAGGATGGCAATCCCAAACTGTTCGGCCGCAATTTAGAAACGAGCGCTCCGATGTGTGGTGAGTCTTTCTCGCTGGGTGGAGTCGCATCGCTCTTGAGGACAGGCGCAAGCTGACCTGTTACAGTTGCATGGCCACTCGAAAGGTGAGCCGGATCATCGTGCGTCAAGGACCGGATCAATGCGATCTTGTCCGTGTGCTGAGCGAGCTTGGTAAAGTGCTCGCAGATTTGCATCCCAGGCACGCGGGTCGCAATCGGTTGGAACGGTCCACGGACTTCGGAGGGAGCGTTTGGCTTTAAATCAAACGTATCTAGCTGGCTGGGTCCGCCCCACATAAAAAGAAAGATGCAAGCTTTGGCGGGTTTCGCACGAACACCTGCTGCCAAAGCTGTTTGTGGTGGAGTTAGTCCGCCAGTCAAGCCGAAACCTAAACAGCCGACGGACGCGGCCTGCAAAAAGCAGCGTCGATCTTGCTGAGTCGGGTGCGTACGTTTCGAAGCACGAAATCGGGGCATCAATTGGACTTTGAGGCGGGACGGAAGTAGCGGTTAACCACTGGAGGGGTGTACTGAATACCTTATTCTACCATGAAAGGATCCCAAAGTCACCTTCAAACTCCAGCACCCGCTAGTACGTCTTCAAGCCTTGATTCTGGCGTTGGCAAATGTGGCGTAAGCTTCCTGCTTGCGGATTTTGCGTGACGTTTTTTTTGGCAGGCAAGATGCCTACCCCACGTTTTTTTTGGCAGGCAGGATGCCTACCCCACGTTTTTTGGCAGGCAGGATGCCCACCCCACTAGGTCAAAACCTCGCTAATCGGGTGCCCTTTGCTGATTGCAAGAGGGCGATTAAACCGGTCCCTTAGCTCTGTTTCCACTGGAAAACCCAAGCAATGGTAAATGGTTGCCGTCAGGTCCTGAGGCTCGACGCGACCCTCCAGCGGATATCCACCTTGTCGGTCCGATCGTCCGAATACGGATCCACCTTGAATGCCGCCGCCAGCCAAAGCGGCTGAAAAAACATGCCCCCAATGATCCCGACCGCCACTCGGATTGATCTTGGGAGACCGACCAAATTCGCCCATCCAGACGACTAACGTCTCATCCAACATGCCCCGCTGTTCCAGGTCCTCAAGCAATGCCGAATACGCTTGATCCATGGGCGGCATCAATGCATTCTTGAGTCGGTCCGCATTCTTAGCATGCGTGTCCCAAGCTGGCGCGACATTCTCATCCGATTCGCCTCGAGTCCAGTTCACTTGTACCAACGACACGCCCGCCTCGACGAGCCGTCTCGCCAACAGAACGCTTTGACCAAATCGATTTACGCCGTAACGTTCGCGGGTCGATTGAGATTCTCGTTCGATAGCGAACGCTTGCTGAGCCGTATTGGTACGAAGCAAATCGATCGCCTTGTTTTGCCATACGGCCCAACGTTGAGCCGACGTACTGCTGTGCAACGCATCGAGTCGCTTATTCATCGTTTCTTGCAGCGCTCTTCTCGCCAACAAACGATCGGTTGTCATGTCCGCGGGAAGAGCGATCGTCGGCACGCGAAAATCTTTTTTGTGGGGATCGCAATTCACGAGCCAAGGATCGGCGTGATCGCCAAGCCATCCGGCATCTTGCCCCGGCCAAAGGATGTGACCTGTGTTCCATATTTCCTCGGGAAGACGTACCGAACCCGGCAGGCTTGTCGCATCCCCCTTTAAGTGACGAACGACCGCCGCCAAAGAAGGCCAATCGTTGGGCGCTCCGGGCAAGGCGTTTTCATTATTCTTCGGTGAGTGGGGATAGCCAGTCAACATCCAATAACCACTGGACGAATGGGCATTGTCGTCCGTCGCCATTGCTCGAAGCACCGCGATTCGATCCGTAAGTTTTGCGGTCTTGGGCATCAACTCGCCGACTCGCAATCCCGGAGTTGCGGTTGCAATCGTCCCAAGTTCGCCCCGAATTTCGCTGGGCGCGTCTGGTTTTGGATCCCACGTTTCGTGCTGAGGCGGACCACCCAGCAAAAACAAAACGATGCAAGACTTTGCTTTACCAAACGAACCGCTCAGATGAATCGGCTGAGCTGGCGCAATGTTGTTCTCTCGGGCCTGGATTAGTTGAGGAAGTCCGAGACCGAAAGATCCCAAGCCCCCGATCCTAAGCCACTCGCGTCGGGAGAGGCCGTCGCATAAAGTGGCACCGGAATGATTCAGCGAAAGCATGGCGGGAAAATGTGTGTGAAAGAAAGCGCTAAGGATTTGGCGGGACCAAAGGACTCATCCATTGTAGCGTCGCTGGCAATTATTGTCGCCTTTCGCGCCGCGAAAGTGCGCCTTGCAAACGCACTTTCGCGGAGCAAAAGGCGACAATGGCGGCAAACTTGGACTCCGTAAATCCACTGCTATAGCAAAAAAACCCTGGCCTGACCACGCCTTCGCTTTGTGCGTGCCACCCGTGGCTGGCGCACATCAACTTGAACTTGTGGCTTGGAATTCGTGAATAAACAAGACGTTTCGTAATAAAAGTTTCCCTTTTGCTGTAAGGTAAACTGAAATCGGCGGAGTGTACTATCTGAGGAGCAAAACGTTATGAATCACTTCCCGGAAACGCGAGTCAGCCTGATCCTTCGACTCGCAAAACCCACGGACGTCCTGGCTTGGCAAGAATTCTCGGACGTCTACGCGCCCGCTTTGTATTCCATGGCCAAACGCCGTGGCTTGCAACCAGCCGATGCAGAAGACGTGGCTCAGGAAACACTTTTCGCAGTCGCCAGGGCCATCGAGCGATTTGAACCCAATCGAGAACGCGCCCGTTTTCGGACGTGGCTGGCCCGAATCGCTCGCAATATGATCGCCGATTTCTGCGCAGGGAAACTAAAACGGCCACTCACACAACTCATCAGTGATAGCTGGCTACAATCTGCCGGCAATGCCTCGCATCGATCCGCCGATCCGATCGATGACGAATTCTCTCAGGAATACCGTTCCGCTCTGTTCCACTTGGCGGCTCGCCGAGTTCAAGCTCGAGTTTCCGAAATCACTTGGCGAGCTTTCCATCAAACTTCCATCGCATCACTACCCGCGGTAGAGGTCGCCAGGCAACTCGGCATGCCGTTAGGGAATTTGTATGTGGCGCGATGTCGCGTTCTAAAATTATTGCGGGAAGAAGTTCAAGACCTCGACGCTACTTTATCTGGCAATTGGGATCCATCCGGCGGGTTTGCATTAGAATCGGTAGAGCAACCTTCTCCATCGGGAGGCAAACCATGAAAAACAAAACAATGCCTTGCCCAAGCCCGGGTGCACTTCGCGAATGTTTGGAATCCATGAGCGATCCCACTCCGCAGCTTGCAGCCCATTTGGAATCCTGCTCTCATTGCCAAGCCACCATGAGTTTCGTGGCTGGCCAGGAAACGTGGTGGGACGAGGCACAGCAGTTCCTTGCTTGCGAGGTGGACCCCATTGCATCTCGCATTAGTTCACGAGTCTGCCCGCTGACATCCTCCGATCAAGCAACCACGGTTGGCTCGGATGTACTTCTTGCGCATGAACTTCAGCAATTGCAGAGTCTGCTCGACGCTCCCAGCCATCCAGAGTTGCTCGGGCGGATTGGGCGATACGAGCTCGAACAACTCGTTGGACGTGGGGGGATGGGACTTGTTTTTCGAGCCCACGATACGGAGCTGCACCGCGTGGTTGCGATCAAGACTTTAGCGTTGCACCTCATTCCGATTGGAGCCGCCCGAGAACGATTCGTTCGGGAATCGCGAGCTTGTGCGGCGCTGGCGCATCCGCATATCGTTCCGATGTACGATGTCGTGCATGACGGTCCTGTACCCGCTTTGGTGATGCAGTATATCGCTGGGCCAACGCTGCACGCGTGGGTCCGAGAGCACGGATCGATGGCATGGCAAGATGCGTTAAAAATCGGCAGTCAACTGGCCGATGCTTTGGTTGCCGCTCATGCCCACGGATTGGTTCACCGCGATATCAAGCCGGGCAATGTTCTGCTGGAAGCCAACGGCTCACGCGCCTTGCTCACCGACTTCGGATTGGCTCGCGTTCTCGACGCCGCGACCATGACTCAGAGCGGCATCCTCACAGGGACCCCCGAGTACATGTCGCCGGAGCAGGCAAGCGGCGAATCGGTCGATGAGCGAAGCGATCTTTTCTCGTTGGGCTCTCTGATTTACACCATGTTGGCGGGACACGCTCCCTTTCGGGCTTCGGAACCGATGGCCATCCTTCATCGCGTTTGTCACGCAACGCAAACGCCTTTACATCGCATCAATCCAGAGATTCCGATGGAAGTCTCGCGACTGGTCGATCGATTGTTGGCCAAGAATCCCCAGCATCGATTAGCATCGGCACAGCAATTGCGCGATGCCCTGCTGGAACTATTGCGTTCGCCTCGCCGGTTGTTGCGGAGTAGCCGTCCAAAGATGGTGCGATGGGCCACGACGATTGGTGTAGTGACGGGCCTCTTTCTATTGATCGGTCTCTTCGAACCGATCCGAATGTGGGTTGGTTGGTGGCCCGAACGGTCTGTGTCAAAGCACACCCGCCCTCCATTTCAGACTCCGCTTTCGCATGACGCTTCGGATACCGAGGTCAACGATACGATGTCGCGGAACCAGTCCCGAACCATGGAGACCGCCATTGATTCCGCTTTCGGAAATACCGTTGGGGTCTTCGATGACTTTCATGCGATCGATCGCGAGTTGAACAGTCTAACACGGGAGTCCCAAAGGATGGTTCGAGCGATTGAGTCGCCGCAAGTGAACTACAGCCATGTTGCCATTCCGATCGATCGATTGGATCCCGACGTAATGCGATTGTTAGAAGATACAAAACGGCTCGAGTCCGAGCTAAAACCGTAGGACAGACTGCTTGCCTAGATTATTCACGGGGCAATTAATAATCAGCCGAAGGGCGCTAGCCAAATGGTGCTCACTTTAGTAACCCGAAGCGTGAGCGAGGGCGATTACAAGAGAGGTTTCCCTTTGTTTCACTCGCTCACGCTTCGGGTTACTTGATCAAAGTGAGTGCCATTGGGCGCTAGCCCACGGTTATGGTTGCAACGACAACCGTGGGCTAGCGCCCAATGGCTAATGAATAATCCAGGCTAGCTTGTCGACTCAAGAATGACG
>JANPNA010000488.1:0-3144 GCA_031427235.1 Pirellula sp. | reverse complement strand
TCGAATCGTTCTCCAATGAAAAATTCATTTCGCGATTCGATCAAATATCGACAAGAGAAGGTATTCACCATGCACTGCGTCGCAGTAACGAAGTGAAGTCGCTGAACTCCGCGCTTCGCGAAGAGGCGATTGGTGATCGTGAATTAGATTGGTTTATTCGTCACTTGCTTAGTGCATTTGTGCCTGGAGAGCAGTTTCGCTTTCAGATAAATCTGGCGGGGATCGCTGTCGCCTGTGAAACGATAAACAAGGCTTTTGCCCGTCAATTCATCGACTATTTAGCGGGTATTCAGTTATCTGAATTGTCAGTCGCCGCGATGGTTGCCAGGTATGCATCCCACACCGTTCATCTTAGTACGGAAACCTCGTCCGCTTGAACTTCAGGGGCTTTTGCATGTTCGCCTCGCGCGGGCAAAGGTTCAAATCCACCGGCGCGGAGACGGGATGCAAGTTCTTGTTGATACAGGTGTTGCAACCATGAAGGCGCACAATATTTCGCACATCGTTACGCAGCCAGCAGCACCGAGCATCGATGCTGCTGCGTAAACGCTCGCAATTCCAAAATTCATGAAAGTTAAGGGTGGCCCGCCTGGATATATCACCACGACTACGGGCGCTAGGGTGGCCTGATGAAAATCTCAGAGTTTAGGTAGTTGGGGTAAGAATTGGAGTTGAAAACTGCTACGCAACTTCGTACTTGGTTAGTTATCAGACAAAGCCAAGCGAAGGAGCGCAGCAGTTATGGGATTATTCCGCAAAACGGTGGGTCAGTATAGTGCATCAGCTTATGAAATCGCACGAAATCTCCTCAGGAGTCGTGACACTCAGCGTGAACGTGCCGACAGGCTACAAGGCCAATTGGATGAACAGGTACAAATCAACGACCAACTCCAACGCGCGTACCGTCGCCTTGACGATGAATTGCGATCGGCACAGCAACAACGCGACCGAGCACAACAGGATGTACAGCAACTACGCGATCAACCTGTCGTGCTGCCGGATGATCCGCCGTTGCTTCACCATACCTACGGAGCAAGAATGATCTCGCTTTGTATTCAACTGGCTAAAAAGGTCGGGCTGCGCGCGTCGATGGAAGCTTTGAAAGTCGTTTTTGATTGGCTCGCAATCCATACAAAAATTCCGTGTTGGACTTCGGTTCGGACTTGGCTCTGTCGGATGGGAATCGATGAGATCAATCACTCCCTCGAGGCGCATGATGATTGGATTTGGATGGCTGATCATTCCAATCAAATTGGTAAGGAAAAAGTGCTAACAATCCTTGGCATCCGTGCTTGTGATCTCCCACCACCTGGTCAGACGCTTGGTCATAACGACGTTCGTGTGCTGGCTGTCGTGCCGGGAACTCAATGGAAGCGAGAAGATGTAGCGGAGCAGTACGAGGTTTTGGCTCGCAAAATTGGGATGCCGAAAATGCTGCTGACCGATGGGGCAGTAGAACTTCGCGAGAGTGCCCACGTGCTTGAAAACGAAGGGAAAAAGCCGATCCTGCTGCGTGATCTAAAACACTTTGCAGCCAACGCCTTGGAACACATGATCGGCCCTAGCGAACCGTTCAAAATGTATTTGAGTTTACTCGGAAGCACACGAAGTTCGATCCAGCAGACCGAGTTAAGTCATTTCACACCTCCCGCGCAGAAGCCCAAAGCCCGATTCATGAACCTTGCGGCGACGCTGCGTTGGGGTGAGATGGTCCTTTGGCACCTGGATAATGCTGACTCCAAAGCGCGACAAGGAATTGACGTCGAGCGAATGAATGCGAAGCTTGGTTGGCTCAGTGACTATCGAAGTGAAATAGCTCAGTGGCGTAGGCTTGAAACGCTGATAAGCACATCGCTTGGCTTCATCAACACGCATGGTATCTACCATGGTGCGTCTAGCGAACTACAATCGCAACTAGATGCCCTGCTTCAAGCCAGCGGTGTTGATTGCGAGCAAAGCAAAAGGATGTCCCGAACGCTGATAGAGTTTGTACTGGAATCGGAAAATCAGCTTTCGACCAATGATCGTGGTTGGCTTTCGACCGAAATTCTAGAGTCAGCATTTGGTTTGTACAAAGCATTAGAGGGTCAGCATAGCAAAAGCGGCTTCACCAGTTTACTTGCAAGCTTTGGTGCATTACTAAAAAAATGCAGTCCCGACGAAGTGCGACAAGGTATGCGTCGCACTCCGGTTAAAGAACTGCAAGAATGGGTAAGTACGAACCTTGGAAAGACACTGACCTCGAAGAAACTATCAGCCTACAGAAAAACCCTCGATTCAGTTACGGGTAGCTAAAACACTGTGAAAAACACATTTTCATCAGGCCACGCCGGGGGTGAGGGGTTCGGAGGATGCTTTGGGCTCATTGCTACGAACACCATCGGGCAAGGCGACACGCGGTCAACAGGCCTTCGATGGATTTGCAATCACGGTGGGCAGATCTATCAAGCTCAGCGTCGCTTCAAATGGCCAGGCCAAGCAGCAGTCGTCGTCAGTGTCGTCAATGTCATGAAAGGTGATTATGCGGGTACTCGAATCCTCGACAACAAACCGGTCCAATCCATCACTGCGTTTCTATTCCATCGAGGCAGCCACGATAACCCCGCTACCTTAAAAGCCAATACAGGCAAGAGTTTCGTCGGCAGCTATGTTCTCGGCATGGGCTTCACTTTTGACGACACCGATACGAAAGGTGTCGCCAATTCGATTGCCGAAATGCATCGCTTGATCGAACAAAATCCGAAGAACGCAGAACGTATCTTCCCGTACATTGGCGGCGAAGAGATCAACACCAGCCCCACGCATGCTCATCATCGCTACGTCATCAACTTCGGCGATATGACTGAAGACGAAGCCCGCACCGGCTGGCCAGACTTAATGAAGCTCGTGGAGGAGAAAGTTAAGCCCGAACGAATGAAACTAAAAGACAACTCTGTTGGTAGAAAGCGTGCAGAATGCTGGTGGCAGTACGGTTCAAGCGCGAAACAACTTTATGCCGCCATCGCCAACCTTGACCGTGTTCTTGCAATCGCGAGAGTTGGCCAACAAGGATCGTTTACATTCCTTTCGTCGTTGATGACGTTCTCGGAGCAGTTGATTGTATTCCCATTACGTGGTTACGACTATTTTGCCATCCTTCAATCT
>JANPNA010000487.1:0-10499 GCA_031427235.1 Pirellula sp. | reverse complement strand
TTAAGCTGGGCCGCGAAACACTTTCGCTAGCGTTCCCTAGTAGCGGAATGCGTCAAGCATTTCGTTGGCGTCCAGCATTCACGAAAGCTTTGACAGCTTCCGCTACGATTTAAATCGGCCCGCCTTAAGATCGACGCTGGTCCTTTTCCGAGCGCTATAGTATCGAGACCGAATTGAATCAACCAGGGCACATTTTGCTAGTATTCCCATGCTGGCTCTCCAAGATTTGGGTATCTTTCAGGTGAGGCAACCAATATCGTTCGGTATCCATTTTGTTCACGCCATGCGGCTGGGGAAAAACACTTGTTGCTAGACAATCACCAATCACCAAACGTCGGCAAACAATCTCTGTATTTTAAGCCGGCCGGGGGCTGGGATTTTTTCGCAAACCTCCTGGAAAGTTTGTCGGTCTAGGGTGGCAATTTGCTCACTCAATTTCTGGTGTTCACTTTCCGCCAAGGTCAGCAACGCCTTTGCTTCTCGCTCATTCAGTCCGAGATAGTCCTTGATTTGTGGTTGGCGGAATGGCCAAGAACAATCATTGAGGATCCAAGCCTCGTTTCGAATTCTAGCCAAAGAAATAATCTGTTCATCTGTAATAATGTTTCTCAATCTACCAAAATATGTTCTTAGAAGCTGTTTAGACAGGCCACGTGGCGTGCTTTGCTCTAACTCCGTAAGTTGCAATTTCTGTTGACTCGAAATCCCAATCTGTGAAGCCAATGGCGATTGCAGATCAAGTAAATCACGCAAAGTATATGATTGGATTGCCCAAGCGGGATCGAGGAATGGTACCTCTCCAATCTCCGCTGCTGGCTTTGCCGATACCAAGATGCCAGGCATATATCTGTTACCAAGGAATTGGGCTATAAGCACTTTGTCGCTCTCGGACAACTGTCCAAGAAAAGAGGTAAATGCCTGAATCTTGAGTAGACGTCGTTTTTTCGAATACTGCTCTCCCTTTTCAACTAAAGCCTTGTGGGCGTCCTCCTTGTCTATCCCGCACGCATCGAGAATCTCGAAATCTGCAAAAGGGCTTATTCCCATTGGGCATCGCATCGCGAGTAAAAACCGTTTCAAATCTAAAATCTGCTTCTCGCCCAGAAGATTCCGAATTTCTGCTGTAAGATTTTCTGCATCAATCGACCAAGGGATGTCGTGATTGCCACCTGTTCCCTCTGCCGCCCTAGCTTGTTCAAGAAGAGTCTTTTGAAATTTCTTGTCCCGAACTAACTCACCGACTTTTTTCACTTGCGTACTAGTCAATTGCAGCTTTTGCTGCAAACGCGGGTTTTCACCAAGCTCTTCACACATCTTCAATAGGCTTAGGCTATTGATAATTACCTCTTTCTCCTCAGCTTCGACAAATTTTGGCATCAGTAAAAGGCAAAGGCATAAAGTAAGCAGTCGCATTGTGAGGTTCTTAGGGGAATTTAGTGGGTCGGTAGTTCTACTTCAGAGGTGTCTGCACATGGCTCGGAAAGGGTGAAATTGGCTGAGAGATGGGGTTCGTCACGCGTCGAGTTGGAATGAGTCGACAAAGTTAGGCGTTTGTAGCCGTATAGTTTCCCTGCTCGCAAATAGTTGCATTTTGCAATGTGAGCACATCGGTAAATGGATTGCAATCCCCTGCAAAGCAATTTATCAATTTTTTTCTTAATTGCATCGGCCACCCTGTATTTCGGTCAGCGACACAATATGCTCCTGAGTTGGCAGCATTTGTTCCGTCCTGTCTGCCACTTGCCGCCTTGCTTGATTGAGACTAGTGCCCATGATTGGATGTTCCGTGTCATTCGTTTTTCCAAACGAAATTTGCGGCTTTTGCGGAGCAAAAGGCGACAGCGCATGCATCACAAATTCACGAGCCGATCGGATGAACGCTTTTGGGCAACTCGATCGAATCTCCCATGACAATTGCGTCTTTCTCCAATTCGGCCAACAAGTCGTCATCCAAGGCATGTTCCGTGTAGTCGGCACCACGATCGACAGCATCTGGGGAAAGGTCTGCCCAACGAGCAAAGTAAAGTTCGAGCAAACGATGCCTTCGGACGGCTCTAAAGGACTGTTGGATACCACTTGCCGTCAAGGTGGCTGCTCCTTCCTCATTGATGGTCGCCCAACCTTGGTTGCAAATCTGACGGATCGTATTTTTGAATCTCGCAGCGGACCAGGCTCGCATCCGCACTAAATCCGAAAGAACTATAGAATCCGATCGCAATTGACCGTGCACATGGGGTGTCTTCCCTTGATATTCCAGCAATTCAAAAATCGCACGCAGTACGTGCTCTTGATCGGCCCGAATGCGTTGTCGGCCTAAGCTCCACACCCTCCAAAGCAATCCTCTCTCCGCCCCAAAAAATAGGCTCAGGCAAAAGAACCCGCTGGCCGCCAATACAATCGCGGCACCGGAAGGAACGCGATCGATCAGCAGACTGCTTAGCGCACCCAAGATGCCAGAACTTGCACCAATAAACGCGCTGACAAGTATGGTTTTGGGGAGGGAATGTGTCCAAAAACGAGCCGATGCCGGGGGGATAACCAAAAGTGCAATGACCAAAATTACCCCTACGATGTTGGCACCAACAATCACAACGATGAGCACGCAAGCCAACAGCAAGAGATCCATCATCAATACTGGCCATCCTTGGGCCGATGCGAGCAATGGATCGAAACAGAGTAATTTCAGCTCTTTGCGAAATAGCAACAAGGCAAGAATGACAACAATCGAAGCCACAGTAATCGTGGTTGCATCGCTCGCAACGATCGAAGCCGTCTTACCTAAAATGAAGTTTTCCAGTCCAGCAGCGTTTCCTTGCGGATACTGTTGCACGATGCTAAAGAGCGCCATCCCAATTCCGAAAAACACACTCAGCACAATTCCCAAGGCTGCATCTTCCTTCAGATTGGACCACTTGCGCAACCCAATCACTGCAAGTGAGCCTGCAGTTCCTGAAACTCCTGCCCCAATCAGCAGCCAAAACAGATTCTTGCCATCTCCCCCGAAGGCGACATGCGTAAGGAATGAGATGGCCAAACCTGGCAAGGCCGCGTGGCAAATCGCATCGCCAATCAACGAGCGTTTGCGGAGAATAAGGTAGACACCTACCATTCCCGCAATCACACCCAGCAACCCTGCGCAAAGGATTACAATTCGTGTGTTGTAGTCAAACATGGCGTAACGTCTAAAGTGCAAAAACAATGGCTCACCGAAAGCAAAACCGCTTCCCATCATTGATGATTGTACTTCAAATTCACACCACGGCCAACTCAGTCAATGCAGCAGGCGAATGGAACACGATTGACATTGAGTGCCGTGGTCCCAGTATTCGCATCACGTTAGCAGCCTCTGCGAAGCGAAAAAGTCTTTAGTTACGCTAGAATCTCTTTGACCACGCGGCCTGCCACATCCGTCAATCGATAGTCGCGGCCTGTATGACGATAGGTTAGTCGTTCATGGTCGAGACCCATCAAGTGCAGAATCGTCGCGTGGAAATCGTGGATGTGGACAGGATCTTTGGCCACATCGATCCCGTATTCATCCGATTCTCCATAAGTCATGCCGGGTTTGACGCCCGCGCCAGCTAACCATGACGAGAATACCCAGTGATGATGCTCTCGGCCGGCGGCCTCGGCTGCAGCATTGAATGGCGTACGCCCGAATTCGGTCGTCCAAACGACCAGCGTGTCCTCAAGCATGCCTCGCCGCTTCAAGTCTCGAAGTAATCCTGCGATGGGTTGGTCCACATTCTTGGCTAGTGGAACGTGCGTCATCATGTCTCCGTGGGCATCCCAATTGTTCGACGAGCCAACATCAATCAACTCTACAAAACGGACTCCACGCTCGGCTAGACGCCGAGCCACCAAGCATTGCCAACCAAATCCGTTAGTGCTGCCTCGTGTCAACCCATACATTGCCAAAGTCGGGTCATCTTCCTTGGAAAGATCGAATACCTCGGGCATTTCCGTTTGCATACCGTATGCTGTTTCAAAGGAAGTCATTCGAGCAGTGAGTAACGCATCGCCTGGTCGGGCCCCCAAGTGACGCTGGTTCATTCTGGCCATGGCCGCTAGCTCTAGTTCTTGCAGTCGACTACTCGAAACGCGACGCTGTATATTGGCGACTGGCTCAGGACCAGGGACGACCAACGTTCCTTGGTGCGAGCCTGGCAGAAAGTCGCTGCCCCAGACTTGACCGCCTGCATACGGCGAGTGCGGCGCAATGACAACAAACGACGGCAAATTGCGATTGACCGTTCCCAACCCATAACTCAGCCATGAACCAAGACTTGGCCTCGCAAACGTAAACGAGCCGGTGTGGATTCCGAGCGTGGCCTCATAGTGATTTGTATGATCGGATTTCATAGAACGAATCACGCATAGATCATCGACACACTCGGCCATGTGTGGGAACAAAGAGCTGACTTCGGTACCAGATTGGCCGTGCGGTTTGAATTCAAACTGCGGGCGTTTGAGGAACATATGGAAGTCCCCTTTGCGTCCCTGAAATTCGTTGACCGGTATCGTCTTGCCGGCATCTGCGAATAACTTCGGCTTGGGATCCCATGAGTCTACATGGGAGACGCCGCCACTCATGTGGAGAAAGATGACTCGCTTGGCCTTGGGCGGGAAATGTGTGGGCTTGGGTGCCAGCGGATCCGCCAAATTCGGTACATTGTCCTCGGCTAACAACTGAGAAACAATTCCTGGCAGAAGCATCGTGCCGCCAATCATAGATCGCAAGGCACCGCGGCGTGATGAGTCGTAGAGTCGATTGGAGGTCATCGTAGGCTTTCAGTCCACATGGAGGAACTCGTTGCTTCCCAGTAGCGTTCGCAAAAACGCAGACAAGGCCAGGTTTTCGATGTCGTTCTTGCCGAGTGTGGTCAACTCGTTACGATAGTCGGTCAGAAACTCGGCTGCCTCGGATTGTTCCGCAGTCGTGGCAGGACGAGAAAACGCAGCTTCGTAGGCTTGCTTGATTTGTCCAGTCTCGGACGGGTTATTGGCTCGAAGTCGTTTGGCCCAAGCATCTGCCGAGGCGTGCACAAAACCGTCGTTGAGAAAGTACAACGCTTGAGTCGGAACCGTAGTCCCCAATCGATCCGCAGTTGTCGCATTCGGGTCGGGGCCGTCAAAGAGTGCCAAATAGGGATGCCGCTTCAGTCGCTGAGTCATGAGATAGACACTGCGTTGATTGTGGTCGTACACAGCATGGAACGGACCGTGCTGAGTGAAACCCCACTGGAGTGGCGACGGAAAAGGATGCGCCTTGGCCGTTTCGAGATTGAGTTCGCCGCAAACCGCCAAGATCGAATCTCGGATTTCTTCGGCGCTCAACCGGCGACGAAGGAAGTGCGCAAACAGATCGGTTGTTCTGATATCTGTTGTTGCAACGGAGGGAGCAATTCCGATCTTTGACGACTGCTGGTACGTCGCGCTGAGCATGATTAGACGATGCATGGCTTTCATGGACCAACCGCACTCAATGAATTGCGTGGCCAAATAATCGAGCAACTCGGGATGCGTTGGTGGTATCCCTCTCGCTCCAAAGTCATTCGGTGTCTTTACTAAACCGACACCGAAGTGATATTGCCAAATACGATTCACTATCACACGCGCGGTCAATGGATTGTCTGGGCGAGTTAACCATTGAGCAAGCTCGAGTCGACCGCTACCTGGTGAATCCTCCGGAATCGAACCGCCACCAAGAACCATTACAAAACCACGAGGCACCAACTCGCCCGGCTGGCTAGGTTCCCCTCGCAAATGAATAGGCACCGCATGCGGTGTTCCCTCGGCCATGCCGTAGGCCATCGGGCATGGGCCGTCCGTCAACAGGGAATTGAGCTCCAGTAAGGCCTGCTGAGCCTCCGTCTGGAGGGTTGCAAGCTGTTGCTTGATAGTTCGCGCTCGTTCCAGGCGCGACGTATATTCAGCCAGCTCCATCAGTTCCTTCGACAGCGAATCCCGATCGAGTTCCGGGCTGGCTAATGACGGAGCGTCCATTGGAGCAAAGGCTGAGGGTATGGTTTCTTCCTGAACGCCAAAGTTATCGAAATCGATCGCGGGTGCAGCAACTTGCTCGCTATTCGAAGATTCAAAAGCGACCAAATCCAGCGTGCCGGTCCAACCCGCGATCAGCGGCTTGTCCGAAAATGAAGAATGGTTCAACGGCGTGCCAATATCGCCTGAAACTGTTCCATCGACAAGGTTGATGTTCAACTGAAGATTTTGCCACTCGTTCGGTTTGAATTGAGCAACGCGTTCTGATCCGTGAACTGTTTGCAAGGACACGGAGTCCGACGAGATTGTCATTTTCAAAGCTGGCGACGCCAGCGTAGCTCCGATCCAAAACCGGTGGACATCGGTCATCTTGCTATCCGATGCCGCTACACGGAAATCCAAATTAACGTGAAGCGTGCGGCAGTCCTTGTTGGTTCGGCGAGGATAGAGCGACTGCGAGATCCGATAGTGGCCGGCGTCGGCTGCGATACTCACCCCCACTTTTCCACTCGCGTGCAAATTCTTGTACGGGCTTTGGGCTGCGTTTGAAACTGCGATCTTGCCCTCAAAGAGCCATGGGGGGACGAGGACTCCATTGCTGCCGCCAGCGGCAGGTGCCTGCATTTCAAAATCGCCGTCCACTCCATTCAGCGATCGCAAGATGGCCGACGGAGCAGGCATCTTGGCTTTCTCCAATTTAGAACTCAGTGACGCGATACGCTGTTCGAACGCTCGCCATTTCGGAACCGCTTCTCGTGGTGGTATCAATGGTACCATCGATCGAAATTTCTGTTTCTGCTCCGATCCAGGAAAGGAATAGCGACTACTGTCAAAGATAGCGTACAAACCGTAGTAGTCCTTCATCGATATTGCGTCGAATTTGTGATCGTGGCAGCGAGCACAACCAAGACTCAATCCCAACACGGATTGTCCTAGGGTATCGATCGTATCTTGAATGGTGAGATGATGATAGTTCTCGGAATCGAATCCGAATCGTCGTGAAATAGCCAGATAGCCGGTCGCCGTTACGTGTTCGGCATATTTCTCTGGCGACTCTAGCTCAGCAAGTACGTCACCAGCAATCTGTTCTCGCAGGAATTGATCATACGGCTTGTCTGCATTGAATGCATCGATCACATAGTTTCGGTATCGCCAGGCCCATGAAACTGGATAGTCGGCTGTTTCACCAGCAGTGTCGGCGTATCGCACCACATCCAACCAGTGACGTCCCCATCGCTCTCCATAATGAGATGAATTGAGCAATCGATCGATGACCTTTTCATAAGCCTCAAGCGATGTATCCTTCAAGAAGGAGACGACTTCAGCGGGCGTTGGAGGCAGACCGGTTAAGTCGAACGTCGCACGACGGATGAGCGTCTGTTTGTCGGCGTTTATTGAGGGGTTGACTCCAGCGTCTTTTTGCTTTGAAAAAATGAAAGCGTCGATCGCATTCAATCCCGAATAAGCTCCCTTGAGTTTGGGTGGCTCTGTATCATTTATCGGTTCAAAAGACCAGTGTTTGGGATCTTGAAACTTTCTGGAGAGGGCAGGCCAATGCGCTCCGGATCGGATCCACGTTTCGAAGTGGGCAACTTGATCTGGACGAAGGGCCTTTTCTTTGTCCGGTGGCATGGCGGATACATCCTCGTGCCGACGTATGGCTTTGATCAGTAAGCTCTCCTCCGGCTTTCCAACCAAAATTGATGCTCCCGACTCGCCACCAGTTATCAATGCTTGACGCGAGTCAACTCGCAGCCCGCCAGAAGCCTTTACGGTGCCATGGCAACGCAAGCATGTCTCAATCAATACGGGACGAATGCTACTTTCGAATAAGCGGTCACTATGCTCATCGGCCACGGCTGCACTAACGAAAATGAATGGGCAGAGGACAGCAATGCAGTGTCGTTGAAACGAGTGCACGAGGATTCGGAGTGTACTTTTGGGAGTCATTCGGAATGGAACTTTGTGAACTAACGAATCCAAGGTGCAAGAAATCAGTCCGATTCAATCTAAGCTACATAATAGCATCAATTGCGTTGCAAATCGACCATGAAGTCGAACTCCAATGGAATGCTGACAAAAAAATGGCCAGCTTGGTTCGTGAACAATCAACGGCTGATCGCTGGTCGCTCTTGAAGTTTGCGCAGCCAAGAATTGCAGTCGGTTAGATTCGTTTCCAGCTTTTCTTAAAGGTTCGGCACGCCTTTTGCTTTTGGACTGCTACCAATACTCACTCAGTTGCCAACGAAAGGAAACTTAAAATGAGATATTATGCAATTGCGATTTTTATCGCCATGTCGTGCATTGGTTGCGATCAACCAAATAACCCAACGATCGACAAATCTGTGAAACAGGATGGCACCAAAACGATGGTGGATCGTGACAACACTGCTGTTAACAAGCGGGATCGCGATAGTGCTGCAAAGACACCCTTAGACCAGAACGAAAACAAGCTGGACATCGGCATCACCGCTGATATTCGAAAACGCGTAGTTGACACCAAGATGTCAGTTAACGCACAGAACGTCAAGATCATCACACAGGACGGAAAGGTTACTCTTCGCGGCCCGGTGAAAACGGCTGACGAAAAGAATCGGATCGAAGAAATTGCTCGCTCAGTTGCGGGTGAAAACAACGTGGATAGTCAATTGGAAATCGAAAAAACCCCCTAGTTTTGGATAATACCAGAGGAGATGAATTATGGCTAGCGCCGTATTTTGTACAGTTAAGACAACAAGTCAAGCACAAGTAGTTGTTGATCGTTTGAAGGTAGCAGGCTTCACGGCGAGCGATATCTCAGTCCTTATGCCGAATGCAGAAGGGACAAAGGATTTTGCTGTCGACAACGAAACCAAGTCACCTGAGGGCGCAGTAGCAGGGGTGGGCACTGGTGCTATCCTTGGTGGCGGATTGGGATGGCTGGCTGGCATTGGCGCGCTTGCGATTCCAGGAGTTGGCCCACTTATCGCCGCCGGACCGATCATGGCAGCACTCACGGGAGCGGCTGTGGGTGGAACGCTTGGCGGAGTGACTGGTGCTCTTGTTGGTTTGGGGATTCCCGAATACGAGGCCAAACGGTACGAAGGCAAGCTCAAGGGCGGTCATTGCCTTATCTCGGTGCATTCGGAGGATTCGAAGGAAACCGAAAAAGCCAAGAAGATTTTTGAAGCAGCTTCGGCTGAAGACATTTCGACCTCGAGCGAAGCTTCGGTAAGCGCACGCCGGTAAGCGGGATGTCTTTACAGTAGAGGTTCTGTGTTCTCCTCCGCCATCGCGACTGAGTGAACACAGCACATGATTGTCAAAAGCTAGACACGTCGTTCCTTGTATAACTGGGGCCGAATGAGTCTAGCTTTTTTTTGAACCCGGTTTGTCAACAAGCAAGATAGCTCAAAGCAAACGATGCTTGCGTTTGTGACTCCTCAGCAGATTGCAACGTGTCTGGCTTTGGACAATCAAGAAGAAGTTGTCTTGGCAAAGTTTGCACAAGAAAAGTCCAAAAACGAAGAAGTTGCTAAGTTCGCGAAAATGATTGCTGAGGAAGTATATCGGATCGGCTAACATTGGCGCGACCGGAGTGCTTCATACTTGGGGCCGGGACTTGAACTATCACCCGCACCTGCACTTCATCGTGCCAGGCGGAGCGATAGGGCTCGACGGCAAGAGTTGGCTCAGCAGTCGCGTTGACTTCTTGATTCCAGTGCTGGCCGCTTCGGTTCTCTTCCGAGCCAAGTACAAAGCGATCATGGATCGCCTTAGACTATTGGCAGAGATCCCAGCGGAAGTCTGGCAAAAGGGATGGAATGTCAACTGCAAAGCGGTCGGCGATGGCCGGTTGGCACTTCGGTATTTGGCTCCTTACGTATTCCGCGTTGCGATCAGCAACAGCCGAATCGTTAAGGTGGAACCAGGCGTCGACGGCACCGGAGTTGTTACGTTCACTTATCGCCCCAGCGGTACGAGCTCGTACAAGCCGACGAGAGTAAGTGCCGAGGAGTTTATCCGACGGTTCTTGCAGCATGTACTTCCGAGTGGTTTTTAGAAGGTTCGGCACTTTGGCTTCGCCCATCCGCGAGCCAAGACGAACTGGGAGTGGCTGTCGATGTTGGTGACGGTGACACTGAACATGGTGTACGTGTTGACTGTGGCAGCCAAACCGCTCGTGGAGAAGCCGACACGGAAGTGTCCAGACTGCGGTGGCGAGTTGACCTGCCTTGGCTTCGTGCCGAGTGCACCTCGTCGCTTGGCTCAGGTGGCGGACCAGAAAGCGGCCACAATCGCAGTCGACCTAGGCAAGTCGACCTAGGCAAGTCGAGCGAAGCAATGCCCATTAGCAAACCGAGTGCCAAAGGCAACCCGAGAGCAAAAAGCGTCCGACGCCGAGGTAGCTGTCGCGTAAGAAGCATCCCTAGCAACATCCAGAACTGCCGCTTGGGCTTACTTGAACATGGGATTAGATTCTGGCTGGCCCCTTTCGCTTCTGATCAAAGAACGGC
>JANPNA010000486.1:0-10567 GCA_031427235.1 Pirellula sp. | reverse complement strand
AAGATCCAGAAGGATTCGGATCTTTAACAAGATCCACTACTGCCAATTAATAAGATCCACTACTGCCAGCCCTAATTCTGAGTTGTAACAATGCACTAGTGCTTCAGTTATAATGGGTCATAGTCAAACCTGCCCACCGCTAGACGTACTAGACCTAAACACGCACCATTCCAGGTACTTCATTTCAAATGCATCGACCATCGACCGTGTTCGCACCCAGCCCCTATTTCGCTAGTTTCGTTTCGCAATGCCCATGCTTTTTCAGTTGGATTCTTGTAGCCATCGCATTCCTTGGGCAAGTTGCGGGTGCCGAAGTTGAATTCAACCACGTGCTTGCACAAAATCCACCTCAGCAACGAGGTGCGAGGCAGGAAGGTTCCAGTCAATTGGTTTATCGAGATCGGGTCGCCCCAAACTGGTTTGCAAACGGCTCGAAGTTTTGGTATCGCAATGACCTTGGGGATGGCAAGCGCGAATTCGTTTTGGTCGACGCTGAGAAAGGCATTAAGAAACTGGCACTCGATCACGAAGCGGTCGCTGACAAAATGGGTGATGCGGTTCATGCATCGCGATTGCCAATCGATAGGCTTGAGTTCAGCGACGACGGCACGCGAATTATCTTCTTAGGCCAAAAGCGTTGGGAATGGATTGCAAGCACGAAGGAGTTGATTGAAACGAAGGAAAGTTTTTCTCAAAAGACGGACTCGCCCTCGAGCCGGAATGCGGTTGCGTTAGGGGCGACTCGCAACGGTGAAGAAACATCGCTTGCTTTCGAAAACAAGTCGAGCGAGTCCGTAGAAATCTTCTGGATTAGTCCAGACGGCGTCCGCACGTCATATGGGAAAATCGCATCCGGAGCAACACGAGATCAACACACTTTCGGCGGACATCAATGGGTTGTCGTCAATGCCACGGGTGAAGATCTCTCGGTGACGGTTGCGACCGATCAAGCGTCATTGGTCGTTATCGATGGCACCAAGTCGATTCCTGCAACCCCTCCCCGCCGTCGCAATCGCGAACGCAATCAAAACAGCGATGCGTCGAAGAGTCTTTCCCCAGATGGTAAGTGGTCAGCCGAAATCAAGAACCACAACGTATTGCTCAAGTCCGATTCTGATCCATCGGAAGTCTTCTTGAGTACCGATGGAGTGGAGGGAAACGTGTACGACCAACTCGGCTGGTCGCCGGATTCGAAATCACTGGTCGCCTTCCGTGTTGAGTTAGGCGACAAGCCTGAGGTCCACCTTGTTCAGTCTTCACCAGAAGGTGGCGGGCGAGCAAAACTGCAGTCAAGACCCTACGCGCTTCCAGGTGATAAGTTTACGAGCTGCGAACTGAGTGTTTTCGATATCGCTACGCAGAAACAGTTGAAACCCATCGTCGATCGGTTCGAAAGCGAATGGCAGCGACCAAGGATTCGTTGGAGCCACGACGGCTCTCGATTTACCTACCAACAAACGGATCGAGGGCACCAACGGTTTCGTTTGATTGAAGTCGATATTACCAATGTCAATGTTCGAAACATCGTTGATGAAAAGACAACGAGCTTTCTTTGGACAGCCCATACCGAAAACCAAATGCTGCCGACCATAACTTGGCTAGAACAGACCAAAGGAGAGTTGTTTTACGTTTCCGAAATGAGCGGTTGGCGACATGTTTACTTGGTCGATGCCGAAACTGGATTCGTCAAGAACCCAATCACCTCAGGGGATTGGATTGTGCGAGGTATCGAACAAGTGGACGAAGTGAATCGTCAACTGTGGTTTCGCGCGAGCGGTTGTTTTTCAAGTCAGGACCCCTATTTGATCCATTTTGGACGTGTCAATTTCGATGGGACAGGATTGGTTTGGTTGACGGAGGGGAATGGCAACCACACACTTCAATACTCTCCTGACAAAAAGTTTGCGATAGACACGTTTTCACGAGTGGATCTCGCGCCTGTCACAGAATTGCGTCGGGTTTCGGACGGAAAGCTCATGTGTGAACTGGAGCACTCCGACATCGATCGCTTGACGAGGACGGGATGGTCGTCGCCGGAAGTTGTTGTTTCGAAGGCTCGCGATGGGGTGACCGACATATGGGGCTTTGTTTGTTTGCCCTGCAACTTCGATCCAAAGAAGTCTTATCCTGTTCTGGAAGACATTTACGCCGGTCCTCATGGTTCACACGTTCCCAAATCGTTTAGTCCTAGTCAACGCTATAGTTCGTTGACCGAACTTGGTTTCATCGTGGTCAAGGTGGATGGCATGGGAACGGCCAATCGTTCGAAGGCCTTCCATGACGTTTGTTGGCGCAATCTCAAGGACTCGGGCTTCGAGGACAGAATACTATGGATGAAAGCGGCGGCGTTGAAGCATCCGCAAATGGACTTAGAACGTGTAGGAATTTACGGCACCTCGGCGGGCGGGCAAAATGCAGCCGGGGCTGTCTTGTTCCATTCCGAGTTTTATAAGGTTGCGGTCGCCGCTTGTGGTTGCCATGACAACCGGATGGATAAGGCTTCTTGGAACGAGCAATGGATGGGGTATCCGGTGGGACCGCATTACAGTGAATCTTCGAACGTCGACAATGCTCATCGACTTCAGGGAAAGCTGCTTTTGATCGTTGGGGAAATGGATACCAATGTTCCACCCGAGTCAACGATGCGTTTCGCGGACAAGCTGATCAAGGCCAACAAGGACTTTGACTTGCTTGTTATCCCCAATGCTGGCCATGGGATGGGTGGAACCTACGGACAACGCAAAATGCATGAATTCTTCGTTCGACATCTCATCGAAAAATAGTATGCCAATGCCCCCGAGTTGACTCGGGGGATGCTTACCATCTCTCTAGATAGGTGGTTAGAATCCTCGGCGTAAAGCCGACGGCATCCCAATGCCCCCGAGTTTACTCGGGGGATGCTTACCATCTCTCTAGAGCGGTGGTCAGAACCCTCGGCGTAAAGCCGACGGCATCCCAATGCCCCCGAGTTGACTCGGGGGATGCTTACCATCTCTCTAGAGCGGTGGTCAAAACCCTCGGCATAAAGCCGACGGCATCCCAATGCCCCCGAGTTGACTCGGGGGATGCTTACCATCTCTCTAGATAGGTGGTCAGAACCCTCGGCGTGAAGCCAGGGGCATGAGAAAAAGCACCGAATGGCAAACCATTCGCGCGTGACCTAACAATTCCAGGATGCGTCGCTAGAGGCCGTCGTTAGGCAGTCTCTATTATGGCAACAGCCTGCAATCCCAACTCCTCAATGCTCGTTTCTCGCATTTTGTACTTTTGGATTTTGCCTGTGACGGTCACTGGAAAACTGTCTACGAATTTCCAATAGTGCGGAACTTTAAAGTAGGCTAGATTGGTCTTGCAAAACGCCTTTAATTCGTCTGACGAAACTGACTTTCCTTCGCGTAGGCGCACCCATGCCATCACTTCCTCACCGAATTTGCGATCGGGTACTCCGATGACCTGAACGTCAAGAATGGCTGGATGCTGATACAGCAACTCTTCAATTTCTCGCGGATATACATTCTCTCCACCGCGAATAATCAAATCTCGCAATCGACCCGTTATCCGGTAATAACCATTCGGTTGCCGTACCGCCAAATCTCCGGTATGCAACCATCCGTCGGAATCGATTGCTTCCCTGGTTTTGTCCGGCAGATTGAAATAGCCCAACATCACATCGTGCCCCCGACTGCACAGTTCACCTGGTTGCTGGTCGCCTAACTCAATGCCGGTTTCTGGATCAATCAACTTGACTTCAATTCCAGGAAGTGGACGTCCAACGGTTCCTACTCTTAGCTCTAACGAATCGTCTGCGAGTGTTTGCGTGATCAACGGTGAAGCTTCGGTCTGGCCATAACAGATCGTCATTTGAGAAGCCCCCATCTCGGAGGTCACCCGTTTCATAAGCTCAATTGGACACGGGCTGCCAGACATGATCCCAGTTCGCAATGACGAAAGATTGCGTTGCGAATAGTCCGCGTGCTCCATCATCGCAATGAACATCGTCGGTACACCATAAACAGCCGTGCATCTTTCTATTTCAATGGCATGCAAGGTCGCGGCCGCTTGGAAATTCTCTGCCGGAAATACCATCGTCGACCCATGCACGATAGAACACAATGTTCCTAGCACGCAACCGAAACAATGATACAACGGTACCGGTACGCAGATTCGGTCTCGCTCAGTAAATCGTTGCCCAATCCCTGCGTAATACGCATTGAGCAAGATATTCCGGTGCGAGAGCATAGCGCCTTTTGGCGAGCCGGTCGTTCCAGACGTGTACTGAATATTGATTGGATCCGTGCATAGCAATTCGCGTTCGGCTGCTTCCAATTGTTGCATCGTAATGGTCTCTGCTCGCGCCAGGAAGTCTTGCCAGGAAATAGTCCCCGCTGGCGGCTCCCCTCGAAGCGTAATGATCCATTTCAGTTTTGGAAACTCCGTGCTGCCGAGCGATCCTGGTGCATGTATTGACAAATCAGGAATCGCTTCTCGCAGCGATGCAAAGTAGTCCGTCGTCTTAAACTTGTCGATCAACGCCAAACCCCAAAGTTCGGCTTGGCGAACCGCATGCGCCAGTTCATTGGTCCGATACGAGGGGTTGATGGTGACCAAGACCGCTCCGATCCTAGCCGTCGCGAATTGCAATGCAACCCACTCGGGGACGTTGGTTGCCCAAACCCCAAAATGATCTCCACGCCGCAGGCCCAATGCGAGAAGACTACGGGCCACCCAATCTACTTCTGCATCAAACGCACTCCACGATCGTCGATAATCCTGTCCACAAAAGACAACCGCATCCTGCAAAGGAAACTTTTTAGCTGTCTCCCGAAGGACTTGCCCTATAGTCAAGCCATCGATCCAAGGCTTGTCGTCATTCGATTTGGCTGCCATTTTCACCGCCGTTGAGGAGAGGATCAACTGAACGAATAATCTCTACCAGAATTGTAGCCAACTCGCTCGCCACCCGCTGCAAGTTAATTACGCATTGATGGGCATCGACAATAAGGCTTGTGCGAGCGCTTTCCCTTGCGCATCATTCCGCAAACCGCGTCGCAGTATTCCTTTGACTACAAAATTGAAACCACCAATATTTTGCATTTCATACCGCGTAACCGAAGTCACGCCGATCGGATGGAACAAATCCCAAACGCGTTCTGCCGTCAACCAGCGATTCAACCAATCATAATTCTGTAAAGATCGAACGAGAATGCCGATATTGGCACCCGTTCCCTTATCGCCGCTTCGACCGTAAGCGATATCCGCTAAACACTTGGCATCCGATAATTCGATCGGGTTTTTGGAAGGGAATTCTGAAGATGACGCCTGCGGGAATCGACCGTAGGAAGGAGGCCAGGCCGCGGGTTTATCGCGATTGGACTGCCTGTCAATGGAACTAAGAAACTCGACCAATGGCTGAGCACGCTTGGATTCAATCAAACAAGGCCAATAGCGAATGACCCCGTGAACACGAGGCCGACCCTCGGCGTATCCCGTTGTTCCTTGCGGGCCAGCCGTAACCAGCGGTATCATCTCTCGCGAAAATTGCTCGACGGCAGCCTTGGATTCCGATTCCACCGCTATTCGCAGAACGATTTCAGATAACGCATCACTTCTTTCAGCCGAATTGATAACCGGAACGCTTTCGACGTTGCCTAAACACTCAACAATCGAATCTCGATAGACGTGCCCTCCTTCTCGCAATCGCTGTAAGACAATTTCGCCACAACGACGCGCTTTCATGACCGCTTGCGGACCGAAAACAGTCAGCGTCCCCGCTGCACGAAACCCATCCTTATACGTTGCGCTCACCTTCAGTGTCTCAGGCCGTGGACGACCTTGGGCTCCTCGCACTTCGACTCGATTGCGTCCAACCGACTTCACTTCAATGCCCAAGAACGATACCGTGCAGTCCGGACTGAGGTATTGATCTGGATCCCCAATCTCATAAATGAGCTGCTCTTTGACCGTCTCCGTCGTGACCCAACCACCCGAAAGTTCGGACTTAGTGACAACGCAACTTCCATCGCTGTTGATTTCCGCGATAGGAAATCCCAAATGCGTCGGATCAGGCACGTCGAGCCAATCGGTTGAGATACCACCAGTTACGTGTGTCCCGCATTCGAGCAAGTGCCCCGCCACCGTCGCACCCGCCAATCGCTCCCAGTCAGTTGTCTCCCAACCAAATGCATAAACACACGGTGCAACCACCATCGCCGGGTCCGCGACTCGACCTGTGATGACGATGTCGGCTCCCGCCTGAAGTGCTTGCACGATACCTTCGCAACCTAAATATGCGTTGGCGGTCAGCAACCGATCGCGTACGCAATCAAGCGAAAGACCAGAATCCAAGTTTTGAAATGCGTTCGATGTCGGATCGCTCATCAAAATTGCAGCTAACACATCATCGCCACGAACAACACCCACTTTCATCGATCGACATCCAGCCTTTTCTAACGCCGCAATGCAAGACCGCGCGCACCCCACGGGATTCAAGCCCCCCGCGTTCGCAATCAGCCGACACTTCCCACCCGTGGCCCAGTATTCTGCTAAGCCTCGTACCACCTCAACAAAGTCTTGCGCGTAGCCGAGATTTGGATCGCGTTCGCGTTGCAACGCCAAAATGGACATCGATACTTCAGCCAGATAGTCCATCGTTAGATAGTCGAGTGCTGGCTCTTGTGCGAGTAATTCCAACGCCGCCGATGGTCGGTCGCCCCAAAACGCTTGCGCATTCCCAACTCGAATCATCTGTGTCACACTTCCACCTTGGCTTGCTTGCCCATAGTACGCGGAACAACCGACAGCGCCGAAGCCAACCAAAGTCGCGTATCGTGAGGCGCAATGATCGCATCGACCCATCCGCGGGCCGCTCCATAGCGAATGTCGGTTTGCTCTTCGTATAGTTTTCGAATTACGTCTCGCATTTCCTCAATCGCTTGTGGAGTAAGTTTATTCCCTGTCTTTTCCGCTTCACGAATGCGCAACGTCAGCATCGTATCGGCCGCTTGATTACCACCCATCACAGCATAACGTGCATTCGGCCAGGCGAGTATCAGGGCAGGATCATAAGCCCGGCCGCACATCGCATAGTTGCCCGCTCCGTAAGAACTTCCCACAATCACTGTAAATTTTGGCACGGTGGCAGTACTCATCGCATTCACTAGCTGAGCACCGGAACGGATGATGCCAGACTGTTCGGCTTGTTTGCCAACCATGAAGCCTTGAACGTCTTGAATGAATATCAGCGGAATGCGAGTCTGATTGCAATCCAGTACGAAACGAGCAGCCTTTTCCGCCGAGGGGCCGTATAAAACGCCTCCGATTTGAACTTCACCTTGCGCCGTGGTCGAACGACGTCGTTGGTTGGCAACAATTCCAGCAGGGGTCCCGTTGATCCGAACGTAGGCCGTCACGACGGTCCGTCCGAAGTCGGATTTAAACTCCTGCAAACTTCCAGCATCGATAATGCACTGGAGTAAATCTCGGACATCGTACTCGCCACGCCCATCCGCTGGTAAGATGTCATAAACATCCTGTTGGCTGCGTTCGGTTGTGAATCCTGCTTTCTCAACCGGTTGCTCCGGCAAGAGTGCGATTAAGGAACGAAGTCGGTTCAAACATGCCGTATCGTCTTTTTCATGAAAATCGACCGTACCGCTGATTTCGGAGTGCATGCTCGCGCCACCTAGCTCTTCGGGGTCGACCGTTTGGCCGATCGCAGCCTTGACGAGTGCAGGGCCCGCTAAACAGAGTTGGCTTCCCTCGGTCATCAGAATCTTGTCGCACAACACCGGCAGATAAGCCCCACCAGCGATGCAGTTCCCCATGACGGCTGCATACTGCGGTATGCCGTCCGCAGAAAGAACCGAGTTGTTGCGAAAGATTCTTCCGAAGTCGTCTTCGTCCGGGAAAATCTCATCCTGCAAAGGCAAGAAAACACCTGCTGAGTCCACCAAATATACGATCGGCAATCGAAGTCGATGGGCGATCTTCTGGGACCGAATCATTTTCTTTACCGATTGAGGAAACATGGCTCCGGCTTTGACCGTTGCATCGTTGGCGGCAATCATGCACGCGTGCCCATTAATCCAACCTATGCCGGTGACGACCCCTGCGGCAGGGACCTCGCCCCAATCGGGATACATCTTGTTCGCAGCCCAAAGCCCCAACTCCAAGAACGGGCGACCGACGTCCAGCAAAACGGCCAAGCGTTCACGCACAGGCAGCCGCCCCAGTTTGCGTTGTCGATCCAATCCAGACTTGCCTCCACCCTGCAACAAAATTTGCTCTTGTTGTTGAATCGATTCAGCGATTTCACGCAACCTTGCCACGGCGATACCTCATGTTTCGGGTTGAATTGCAACTAACAACTGACAACTGACAACTAACCACTAACCACTAACAAAAAGATCCATCCATTCGGAAACGCGTGTATTCAGAAGCAATTCCTTTGCATCGAATAATTTGAGAATCCCATCGACCCGCGTTTTGGCAAGTCTAGTCTCCGCATTGTGTCGGAATTTCGTTTCAAGCGGTCCAAGCGATTCCGTTCTTCGCCGTCGGTGACCAAGTGGAAACTCGACCTCGAACGCTTCCGTTGACGTCCCATCGGCAAATTGAACTTGAATGCGATTCGAAATCGAACGCAAATCAGCATCCATGTAGTCTTTTGAGTAACGAGCGTCCTCAACGACAACCATCTTTCGCCGAAGCTGATCGATTCGCGGATCGGCGGCTGCGGTATCTTCGTAGTGCTCTGAGGTGAGGTCACCGTGGAGCATGGCTACTGCGACGATGTATTGTAAGCAATGATCGCGATCGGCAGGATTTACCAACGGTCCCTTCTTGTCGATGATTCGCACTGCGGATTCCTGGGTATGGATGGTTATTTCCTGGATAACATCGAGTTTGTCGATCACGTGCGGGCGCAATTGCATAGCGGCTTCGGCCGCAGTCTGAGCGTGGAATTCGGCAGGGAAGGAGACCTTGAACAAGATGTTTTCCATGACATAGCTGCTCAATGACCGAGTGATCACGACTGGTTTGTCCTTGAGTACGACCTCGTTGAAGCCCCATCGCGGTGCGGTCAATGCGGACGCGTAGCCCATTTCGCCGGTCATGGTCCAAAGCGCAAGCTGCACGGCACGTTGTGTCGCGTCGCCAGCTGCCCAACTCTTGCGCGAACCCGTGTTGGGAGCGTGCCGATAGGTGCGGAGCGCACCTCCATCCAGCCATGCAAGACTTACCGCATCCGCGATTTGGTCTTTCGAGCCGCCCAACAGAGAGCATGCTACGGCGGTCGACGCGACACGTACGAGCAGTACATGATCCAAGCCAACACGGTTGAATCCATTTTCAAGCGCCAATACACCTTGGATTTCGTAGGCTTGAATGGCCGCATGGAGAACATCTCGAATCGTCCATTGCCGATTGGGTTGCCACGGGTTGCCTGGGTTTCTATCTAGATAATCGGTCAGCGCAAGGATTGCACCAAAGTTATCGGAGGGATGCCCCCACTCGGCGGCGAGCCACGTGTCGTTGTAATCAAGCCAGCGAATCATGCACCCAATATTGAAGGCTGCTTTCACCGGCTCCAGTTGCCAGGCGGTCCCAGGTACCCGCGCGCCGTTGGCCAAATGCGCGCCGGGAACCACTGGTCCAAGCATTTTCGTACAAGCCGTGTACTCGAGCGCCAATAAACCACAACCTAAACTATCGAGCAAACACCAGCCAGCCGTGTCCAGTGCTTCTTGACTAAACTCATGCTTCGCCGCAGTGTATTCCGCGATCTCAGTCAAAACAGAATCATAATGGCGATTCGATGGTGGGGATTGCAATGTCATAGAATCAAGGGTGCACAAGTGGGTTGAGGGGTGTGGGTTGTGGGTTGTGGGTTGTGGGTAGGGGGTGAGTTCCTGAATTCGCATGCATTCCGCAAGCCCGGATTATTCATTAGCCGTTTGGCGTGTCCGGATCCGATATTCCGCCTAGGTTCATGGCCAAGTCGCGAGAGATTTTCTTGTAGTTGCGAGTGCAGACGAGATCATAAAACGGGGCTAGGCTAGGCGATCCGTTTGCATCATATAGTAGCGACAGGTTCTTGCCATGCGCATCCGCGTTGCCGACCAGCAAGTTGAACAAAGCCCATTGCAGAAGTTTCTGAAGATCAACCAATGGGAATGAGGTATGACGACGGATGATATCCGCGCATTGCTTCAAGCACGGGCCACCTTCTTTTTCGTACTTGTTCGATGGACTTATGCCAAGCGCTTGACAGAAATCCTCCTGATGTAACCGACGGTATTGACCTTCGCGGACGATTCGATCGTACCGAGTGATCACTGCTAGGCGGGCTCTTGTCGTTTGTCGAAGGCAGATGTTTACCACTGGTAGACCAACCGCACCTGCAAGCAAGGTGACGAAGGTTTCGTTCTCTGGGAGGTGCGAATAGAACGGCGAAGCAAACTTCAGGATATGAGTGCTCGGTGTGCTACCAACCGGAATTAAAATTCGATCGCCGTCGACATTTACCGGTAGCTTATCCTGCGCTCCTGCCAGCGAAAGACGGACT
>JANPNA010000485.1:0-2174 GCA_031427235.1 Pirellula sp. | reverse complement strand
GCTTTGCCGCAACTTATTGTTAAGCAGAGCTGGCAGAAACTGACATCTCGTTTCAAATGCTTAATTGTCGATTCAAATGCAGCGCTTGGGCCAGTATTCTGCACCCGCAGCTACTTCAGCATTCATGTTCGAGAAGACGCTGCCGCTGACGTCCAGCTTTGGAATGCAGCGAATCCACATACGTATGCAGGCGTCGAAGAATAATGCGTCAGTCCTACCAGCTAAGGCGCTGGCCCGATACCCCCGCTTTTCAAAGCGTCGCAAAACGATGGTGCGTGGACCAATCTTATTTGCTGATGGATTTGGTTTGGCGAGCCATCGATGTACTCGTTGACCAGGATATAATCAAAGTTCCGGTTGAGGTGACTGACGAGGCTAAGGAAGAGTCGCTCAACAACATGATGCACGCTCGAATTGACCAGTTGAAGTCTGGAGATGAACCCTTTGCTGTTGTGCATCAACCACCAGAACAATCCAGTCGAAAGACGCCTAATGCGCAGTCTCCAACACCAGATCTTTCATTTACTTGGTACGAAAACCTAAATTGTGTTTGGCCAATCGAAGGTAAAGTTCTCGATAACGAGAACGATCTCGATGCCTACGGCAAAGAGATTACAGAGAATTATGAGACTGGAAGATACTGTGCTTTCAGCAGCGAAGGAGCCATGCTGGGCTATCTTCTAACCGGCGATCCTGCTCAGGTGTTGAAGAACATTGCCAAGCGCATTTCGAAACGCCTTGTGGTGCATCCTCAGTTCTTGGATCGTGACCATCGAATATCCAAACACAAACGCAGAAGATCGACGGAAACAGTTAGCACCAGTTTCAACTGTCATCACGTAGTTTTCTTGGTCGGCCATCAGTCGGCTGACCGGCCATTTTTTGGGAAAACCTCGCACCAGACCGGACTTTGACATTGGCGGCATCGGCGGTTTCAGTTGGTCGACGTCAATCGCCAGAAGTCTCAAATGGAATTCGACTGACAGGAATCAATCAATCAAAGCTCCATCGTTCGTATTCAAGTCCTGGATCGTTTGCGGCGGTGTAGCTACTGTCACGCAGCAGTTCGTTCAAAAAGGAATATCTATCTTGATCCTTCGTGGCGGAAGCTGCCAGCATCCGAGCCGACGCTAGCAGCGTCGGCCACGACCCATCCGTTTCGGTAGCGATAGTATTTCTAATCATTTTTGCCTGTTTGCAATGGATGTCGGTATGGACAACCATCGAATTGGCTAGCAGTGTCACCAACGAATCGACCTCGCGTTCCCAATCGCGCGAGAGTTGATTAAGGATCGTATCAACCTGCGATTTCTTGAGATCGAGATCTTGAAAAGACTTGTGCAAAGCAATGGTTTTGTCCATAGACAAGCCAAGGCTGTCGACTTGATAGGCAACGGCGAGGATAATTTGCCATGCGACCTTTGAAAAATTCACTTGCGTGAAAAAAATCGACCGGTACGATTGACTTCGCGTTTCTTGGTTAGTTTCTTGGTTGAATGAGTGGATGCTCGAGCAAATAGGGCAAAGTTGCGTCGTTCTTTCCCGTTTTCACTTGTTCCGACCAAGAATTGCTCCGCGATTTGAATGCCGGATTGTCCGAGTCCGACTTTGATCCAAAATCCGTGACTATCGCTTGTGTCAATTGCTCTAGCCAAAACGCGCTAAGACGCTGACAATTCGGGACTTAGGCGAGCGGCGGAGCTTGCTCTCGGTTTTGATCCGCACTCCAAAATAATTTTCAAACGAGCGACTTGTTAGTGGACAGAAAACTTTTTGCATGGCTGCTGATCTGCATTTCGATGTTTTTGCTATTCAATAGCATGCAGCGACAACGCGAAATTGCTCGCGACGAAAAAGAAAAACAGGCTAAAAACGCCGAAGTCAACCAAGAGAAAAAGAAGGCTCAGTCGAAGGAAGCCGCCGAACGCTTGGCCAACGAAGATCCTGATTTCTCTGTGCCACCGCAGCCCCCCCGTGAACGTTTTACGTTGGGCAGCATGGACCCCAAGGACGGTTACCAGCTCCTCGTGACCCTGGTCAACGAGGGAGCGGCCATCGAGCGCATTGAGTTGATACCCCAAAAGTCGCCCGGCAAATTTGAATACCGATCGCTGGATGAAAAGGAACGCGAGGGCTACCTCGGCTATTTGGCATTGGCGGAATCCACCGGGTCG
>JANPNA010000484.1:0-2048 GCA_031427235.1 Pirellula sp. | reverse complement strand
ACAGACACGCGGGCGAGGAATCGTTGCCGCGAAGTGGGATGCAATGGAACGGTTCTCAGCGGCACGGATTTTCAAACTTCGTTTCTTCACCCTTTGCGCTTCAATCGCGGCTGCCTCATCCCCGCCGCTCGTGCTTCGCCTACGCGGGCTGGGACTCGCTAATCGCTCGGTCTGATCACCCTCGGCTTCGCTAGAGCGATGAATTGCAACGAATACAGAGGCTCGGTGGTTGTTTGAGATTGAAAGAGCGATTGTTGTGTCCGCTTTCGTGCCGATGGCGATCAGACCAGCATCCATGCTGTCCCAGCCTTACAATCGGCGGCATCCGTGACCGCCGTTTTCACTTCTTTACGTTACCGACAGACCATCGGCCACGAGTGCGTCTTGCAGCGGGCAATGTTCGCAACTGTGGCTGACATGCGGCGGCGACCGTTGTTATCTATTCGTTCGATGCATCACTGTCGCCGCCTGTTCAGCGCGGAGGCATTCTCGCATTCGCAGCACTGAATCCCGAATCCCGCGTCTGACCCCAACGAAGGTTCGCTATACTCTGCGCCATCTGACCCCAACGAAGTTACTCGAATTGGGACCAGTAAGATCTTATCGCGTAAGCGGCAGCTTCTTCGTCTACGTAGAGCTTGCAAAAATTAAGAAATGACAACACAGCCTTAGCCTGAGTGACCGTAAGCGTACTGAAGCGATTCGCAAAACCATCCCGATGCGTGAGACTGCCAATTAGCCATTCTGGTGTTGGAGAATTACTCTTTCGCCAATTGTGTAGTGTCCAACACATAAACGCGGGCAAGTAAAACTTCCATCCCTCCGCATCAAACGCATACAGTGCTGAAAAAAGCTTTTCACACTTCAAGTTAGGGACATCTACCCAGTTGCGTTCTAAATCCATCCCTCTAACAGCAAGTTGGGGAAATTCCGTATCAAAGACACCCTCCCGATTCGCCTCATTAATAGTAATGCCATTACCTAGGCCAACCCCATTGAACGCAACTCGAATTTGATCAACAGTCGTCGTCGCGTCGTGGACTTCCTCTAGCGTGGGATTTCCTTCCGGATCTTGATGACAATTATCACACCAAAACGACGCGTCATTCACGGGGCAACCACAGCGAGTGCAGCTAAATTGAGTACGTTCCAACGCTAAGCCTCCATTTGAAATCGGAGAAGACTCAAATCTATACTTCAATATCGCCAAAGCAATTATTCTCAACTGATTTAGCGCAATTTTCAGCCGCCTGCTGTGCTTGTATGATAGCGCCAGGATGATCAACGCTCGTCGGAACTACGAACTCACATCCAGACATGAAATACCCGGCCCTCGCTGCAACAACAGCGTTCCAACACACCAAGGATTTTGCTGAAGAAATACATCGCATTGTGCTAAAAATGCAATGGCCCGCCGGACGCTTATCACAACGACCGCATGTAGATTCCAATGCTTTATATGCTCGATGTGCCGCTCTGCACGCAAGTTCAAGCGCTCGCCTGGCCGCGCCTGTCATCGCGTCTATGGCATCCTGCATTTTCTGCTTCATCAAATCGACGCATGCGGGCGTTGCAAGGCAAGCAAGGACCGAAATCCCAAACGCAGCAGCAGCTTGCTCAGCAGCAGTTAGTACCAAAGCTCCTCCTACCACAGGAATTGCAATTGGATGGTTCCCAGTGGGGTCCATGAAGCACAGCGGACTGCTCCAGCAGTACTCGTATAAATTCTCATCACTCTCTATCGGGTCTCTGGTGAAAGACTCCAATCCATCACGACTTTCGTAAATCGTTAGCCATATCTCGACGCGGACTAACGACTTAGAGTGGGGAGCTTCGGTGCAACTTGATGTAAATGCCTCGCGTGCGCGCGAGTGCAGTTTTGGGAATCTTTCTAGGACATCCCAAGGGCTTGTTTCGGAACTGTTCGGGGCAAGTGCAACCATAGATGTACATTGTACGACGGCCAGAGAACGCACCGCTACGGCGCAGGCAACAGAATGCCAAAGAATTTTTTCTTTTAGGTGCCGTGAGCATTGAAGCGGAGCCAA
>JANPNA010000483.1:0-4119 GCA_031427235.1 Pirellula sp. | reverse complement strand
CGGCTTGGTCATGGAACAACTGGTAGGGGAAGGGGAAAGGCGAATGCGCGAGGGACTGTGCTACGAACTGCGCATGAAACCTTATTCCGGACGGCGCAAGATCGCAATCGTTGACGACGCGGATACCATCGCCGAGGAGGGGGCTAACAGTTTGCTCAAGACGCTCGAGGAACCACCACCAGGGTCCCTCATCTTTTTGATTAGCACGAGCGTCCAACGCCAATTGCCCACCATACGCTCTCGATGCCAAATGGCTCGCTTTCAGCCTTTGACGGTGAACCATTTGGCTCAGTTAATATTGCGAAACGAGCTGGCTGAGGACAACGCTACCGCCATGAGTCTGGCGTCCCAAGCTGGCGGTTCCATTGCTACGGTTGCTAACTGGACGAACGAGGATCTGAAAGCGTTTCGAACGGAGCTTTTTTTGCAACTCGTTCAACGACCATTGGATTTCACAAAACTCGCCAAGGCTGTGCAGGGGAACATGGAGTCGGTCGGAACCGACTCGCAGCCCAGACGCGAGCGGCTCAAGGTTATTTTGGATTTTGCACTGCAGTTCTATCGATCCGGAATGGAGTCGCAATTGAATGCCCAATCGGCTGACGCCAACGGTGCGGCGGCTGCGATTGCGAAGTACGGGCACTTAATGTCGCTCCATTCCGATGAGTTCGTATCTGCCATCCGACGCTGCATGGAGGCCCGTGAGCATTTGGATCGAATGGTCAGTCCAGCGTCGCTCATCGAAGCTTGGGCGGCAGACCTAGCCGTCATTTCGCAAGCGTAACAGTGGCAACGGCCAAACGAAATGTGGCTGAGCGAGGCCCTCGCTCAGGAGTCGGCAGAGACGTACGAAAAGAAACAACCATGCAATGGTCCGTTTTCATACGCTAAACAGGACGCGGCGTCAAAGTGCTGTGTCCCCGATCTCGCGCGTAACTTCTTTGTTGGATATTGATCATCTGAGCTTCCAAACTATGCTCTTTACACAAATGGATCCCGGCTTTTTCTTTTTGGGATTCTGCGGTGTTTGTAAGCTGTCGCAAGTATAGATGGACAGTTCCGTTTACCATATTCGACCGTTCGTCCAATAGGCAACGTTGCAGTTTGTTTTTCAAAACATCCGGAGGTAAATCGAATTGCGTCGACTAGAGCGCAACTGTCCCTGCAAGCTTATTTTCGGCTTCACTACAAAGCAGTTTTTCCACCTCCAGCATGTTGTTCCGCAATTCCGTAACTTCATCTCCAAACGCGAGTTTGGCGATTATGGGTATGCTGGTTCCGAATGAGCATCACTCAAGGCATACAAAGACTTTTGGACCTCCATTTTCAATGGACGCTCAATCGATAAAAAGCTTGTCTGAATTCGAAAGTCCAGGTACAATGTCAGAATTCCGAGAGTTTTAAAGGGAAAAGAAAGAACGATGAAAATGAGACGGCGTTCGTATGTTCTGGTGATTGCCAGCTTAGCGTGGTGTTGTTTGCCTGCAGTGAACTCCCTGGTTCGAGCCGATTACGTTTTCCTTCGCATGAAAGACATCACCAGCAATCAAGCTTTGCAGTCTCCTTCTCTGAACGACTCTAGGCAGGCCGTCTACTGGGCGAGGGACAATCAGTCCGTGCATACAATCGATCTTTGGGACCGCAACTTGGGAACCTCGACCAACATAGTTACCGCGAGTCGTCAATCTACAGGCACGATCAATGAATCGTTGAGTGGTCGGCCTGCAGTCAATGATCTGGGACAAGTTGCGTACTTGCGGACTCAGTCGAATGTGAGTGGCGTTACGAAGGCTTTGGAAGTAAGGAACAACACGGTGAGCCAGACGTACTGGACGACATCCGCAAACGCGGACTATAACATTTCGCAGATCAGCAATACTGGAAGAGTCGTATATTCTGAAACAACAAGTGCGGTACCTAGTACGACCACTGTATTTACCGCGGATGCGAATGGCTCGCGTCAAAATTTTGGACGTGGTTCATCTTTACCCGGCATTAATGCAGCGAATGAGATTGCCTTCACCCAAGAAAGGCAAATCTTGATTGGGAATAGTCCATCGAACCTACAATCAATTCCACTCACTGGAACGATGCAAGTTCAAGCATCTGTAGCCGTTAACGATAGTGGCAAAGTGGCTTTCATCGCTGCGGACTCTTCGCTCGTAAACTCTGGTTACAACGTGTATACGGGGCAGGCTGGCTCGGCACCCGTGATGGTGGCTAGCGCGGACGGCTTTGGCTCGCTTTCTTCTACTTTGGTGAGTATCAATGGGCACGGCGAGTTGCTCTTCATTGGGACGGTGGGCGTCGTGAGGGGTATCTACTCGACTGCTAAGGGACTGGACTCACCGATTATCAAAGTGGGTGACTCGCTCGATGGAAGCATCGTTACGGGACTGAGCGTTTCTGCTGATGCGTTTAACGACTTCAGGGACATTGGTTTCCTGGCAACTTTGCAAGATGGTCGCAACGGTGTCTATTACGGTGAACTCGCAGCAGTGCCCGAGCCAAGCGCGAGCGTGCTGTTTTTGATCGGCTTGAGCTGGTTTGGATTTGTCCGCTGTCGAATTAGATGTTGCGGTTAACACTTAATACGCCATTCGTCCACTCATGCGCGATGCGCGGTCGTTGCTGGAGTTTATGCTTAGTGGCTTTTCGTGTAAGCATTTACCTGCCACGAAATCATGACGAGATCGCCACGATTAAGTTGTTAAAAGTGTGCCCGCGGGCTCTTGGGCCTGCTTGTCTCTCGTACTGTCTTCGCGGCAGCAACCTTCGCGTTCGTAGAGAGCATATCGCCGACGGTCATGACGAGTCGATGAAGGGAAGAGGATCACCGAAGAGTCGTTGTGTACGCTTTGCTATTGCACCGGACACCGAGCCGGACAATGCAGTGAGCAAGAGTACATGCACGGCATGTAGCGATGGATTCATCGCGACTGATCTGCGTCCCCTTTCTGCTTTTCCGTTCGGAAGCAAACCGGAATCCCATCCTAATCCGGCTCGGGGTTGAACGATCAGGCTTTTTGTTCTTCTAGGGTGGGGACGGCAATCTCGGCAACAATGCTATCGAGTATCTGCTCGCTCGTCATTCGGCGCAAACGGCTCTCGGGCCTCAGGATCAACCGATGCGCCATCACCGGTGCGATCGTTTTTTTGACGTCGTCCGGTTGGACATAGTTTCTACCACGGATGGCCGCCATGGCTTGCGATGCCCGAAAAATCGCGATCGTGGCCCTCGGACCACCCCCTAAAGCCAAATCGGAATGCGAGCGTGTTTCATGCACGATTTGCAACATGTACTGTCGAACCTTGGGGTCGACGTATACCTGCTTTACCAGTTGCTGCACTTGAACAATCTCCTCAGCGGAAATGACGCTGGTCAAGGAATGGATCGGGTGTTCTCGTTCTAGCATCTGCATCATTCGCAACTCCTCTTCCATGGAGGGATAACCCAACGAGAACTTCATAAAGAAGCGATCTAACTGCGCCTCAGGCAGCGGAAAGGTCCCCTCGTGATCGATCGGATTCTGGGTCGCAATCACCAGGAAGGGGTTGGGCAATTTGTGGGTTACGCCGTCGATCGTCGCACACGATTCTGCCATGGCTTCTAACAAAGCAGATTGGGCTCGTGGAGTTGTTCGATTGATCTCGTCGGCAAGCAGAATGTTGGTGAACAACGGGCCAGGCCGAAACTCGAACTCGCTTGTCTTCTGATTGAAGATCGCCGCACCGGTAATATCGCTCGGCAGCAAGTCGGGAGTGCACTGAACACGTTTGAACGTGCAGCCTACACTGGCCGCTAAGGCTCGAGCGAGCATCGTTTTGGCCACGCCAGGTACATCCTCCAGCAAGATGTGTCCACCGGAAAACCATGAGACCAACGACAAGACCAACTGCTTGCGTTTGCCGACAATTGCCTTTTCGATATTGGCAATGATTCGTTTGGAGGATTCATGGACCAGTTGGGACATGGGAGGTTGGGGAGGGTTGAGGGTTGAGAGTTGAGTTCCCTTGGGTTGAGCGGGAGCTTGCCTCCCCTCAACCTTGTTTTGGCGTCCTATGTAATTGTGCGCTCACAGCCGCCCCCCGCTCCCGGCGCCGCCGGCGAGGGGGGGG
>JANPNA010000482.1:0-8700 GCA_031427235.1 Pirellula sp. | reverse complement strand
GCCAAGCAAGAACCTACAGGAGCACCGAGTCCTTTACTGAAACAGACGCTGACCGATTCAAATGGTTCTGAAAATTCTTGCATGGGAACGCCAGTTGCGACCGATGCGTTGAAGAGCCTCGCACCATCCAAGTGGGTTTTGAGACCTTCAGAATGGGCCCAATCGCAGAGAGACTGAATGCGTGCTAGGGAATAGATTTTGCCAGCACCTCGGTTGTGGGTGTTTTCCAGGCAGAGCAACCGAGTTCGTACGCTGTGTTCGTTGTCTGGGCGCACGCTGCCAGTCAATTGTTCCAGATCGAGCAAGCCATTCTGGCCCGGAATTGTCTTGGCGACTAAACCGCTGAGCTGTGCGAACGCTCCTTGTTCATAGTTGTAGATGTGGCAGCCTGAATCGCAGATAAACTCGTCCCCTGGAGTGCAATGGACTCGCAAAGCGATTTGGTTGGTCATGGTGCCGCTGGGCATGAAGATGGCGGCTTCCTTGCCGAGCATGCGAGCGGTAAACTCCTGCAATTCGACGGCGGTTGGGTCAATATCGATGACGTCATCGCCGACCGGAGCGTTGATCATGGCTTGCCGCATGCCTGGAGTTGGTTTGGTGACCGTATCGCTGCGAAGATCTATAATTTGCATGGTTTCCTGGAAATGAAGTTCGTCGATTGGAATCTCTAAAGGTAGTCACCCTCCCTCGGCAACGCTGTGAAGCATTTTTACCAACAATTGACTTAGGTTGAGCCAATTCACGTAGGTTGAGCGGGAGCTTGCCTCCCCTCAACCTTGTTTTGGCGTCCTAGGTAACAGCCCGGCAACCGCCGCACTTCGCTCCCGCCTGGACCGCCTAAGGCGGTCCAGGCGGGAGCGAAGTGCGATACTTTAAGGTCGGAGCAGCACTTTTAGTACGCCAAAACGGCGTCCGTCGGAGACAAGCTCCGATCGGACGAAAATGCCTCACAGCGTTGCTCCCTAGGGGAGGGGCGGCCATAGGCCGGCTCTGCCGGGGAGGGTGAACCGAATTGTACAACGACTTCATCCACTTCTCCCTCCCCTCGCTTCGCGAAACCCTCCCAGAGGGAGGATGGCCAAGTCGGACGCCATCTTTAGAATCAGGCTCTACGGGCTGTTGGTGAAGCGGCCAGAAGCTTACCATAGTCGTTTCCGGCGGGCACAATCTCTCAAACCCTCATCACCGCATAAGGACGAAAATTATGAAGAATACCTCGATCCAATCCCTGATTGACAGCGGAACCAACCTTTATTTGGACTCGATTGATCCTACTTTGGTAGCCCAGAACCTTGCCTGGGGAGCGGTGGGGGCAACCAGCAATCCCATTATCATTTCAGGACTCATTCGCACCGGACGGTTTGACGAATCCGTCGTGAACTACGTGGATCGCGGCCAAGACGACTTGGCAGTCTGCTGGAGTTTGACCGATGATTTGGTAAAGGAAGCTCAGAAAGAGTTTCACCCAATTTGGAAGAAAACGAAAGGCAACGCCGGTTGGGTCAGCTTCGAACTCGACCCGCTTCTCGAAGATCCGGCAGTGAATATGCCGCATGCCGAACGCGTTGCCAACTACATTTCGCTGGGCAAGAAGTGGGCCGCCGGGCATGACAATCGGATGATCAAGGTGCCGGCCACACCGGCGGGACTGGATGCATTAGAGGAACTGGCTGCGGCCGGCGTCACTCTGAATGTTACGTTGATCTTTTCGATGCGTCAGTATGAACTTGCCCGGGACGCAGTCTGGCGAGGTGCAAAACGTCGCAAATCGCTCGACTCCTTCAAAAGCGTTTATAGTATTTTTGTTTCGCGAATCGACCAGTACACAGCCGATCATTGCAAGGAACTTTCGGCCGAGGCTCAAGGTCAATACGGAATCCTCAATGCCAAACGGATTTGGATGGCCAACCAACAGTTTTGGAAGGAGCACGCAACACCCTTGCAACAGGAAATCATCTTCGCAAGCACCGGTACGAAGAACGCGGCAGATGCACCGTGGAAGTATGTATCAGCCCTGGCCGGTTCGGACATCCAAACCAATCCACCCGATACGAATGCTGCGGTTGCAACGAGCAATCAAATCTTTAGTCGCAAAGTGGACGAGATGATCAGCGACTCGATCGCGAAAGAGTTGGATACGGCGGTGGATGTTCCACACATGGAGAAGACTCTCATGGAACAAGGTGTTGCCAAATTCGTTGCTCCACAGAAGCAACTGATTCAGACCATCCAGGAAAAGCGCGGAGCGTTGTCCCGTTCCTAGCCCGGTTGGCACGGTTGAGCGGTTGGCACGGTTGAGCGGGAGCTTGCCTCCCCTCAACCTTGTTTTGGCGTCCTATGTCGCACGCGAACTGCCGCACTCCGTTCCCGCCATAGGCGGGCGTGGCGGGTACGGAGTGCGGGGATTTAAGGTCTGAGCCGCTCGGTTAGTACGCCAAAACGGCGTCCGCAGGAGGCAAGCTCCGATCGGACAAAAATGCTTCACGGCGCGGCCCACCAGGGTTTAACAAGGGTTGATTGTTAATCCCCGTTTAGCTCGGTCAGACGCTATGCCTTTCGACCTAGTACATAGTAAGTCGTTGCACCCAAACAGATGCCTCCGCACTCGGCCCACGTTAGCTTTTCTGACAACGAATAGGGCAATACCAGAAATCCATTGGCACTTGGAAAGGCAATCGCTGAGAGGAGCGTGTAAACAACTCCCGATAGAACGCCAGCAAGAACGCCGATGAGAATGCCTTTTCCAATCGATCCACTCGTGGCTGCGACGAATCCCCAGCCAACTCCAATCCCAACCACAGCCCAAAGAAAACCGTGCATGATCGTAGTCTGCACGATCGGCTCCATGGAAAGCCCTAGAATTGGGATTGCTTCGCCACTGTTTTTTATGGCGTCAGCCACTGTTAGTCCGGACAAAAACCCACCGAGAGTCCCAAATGCAATTCCATAAAAGCAACTGGCGATCATGGCTGCAACTCTCTTTGTACCACCCGAAACGGCCCCCATCGTCAGGCCCATTAAGCCGCCCAACGTCGTAAAATAGATTGCGTAGTTGTTCGATAGCATGAACCGGTGGGCTGCATCGTATCGGACCATGTACTCAACGGATGGCTGGACGGGATAGTTTGCAAACTCTGCGGGCATGGCGAAGATCGGATCCAATTGACTCACAATGACGATTCCCAACAGCGCTCCCAGCAGCGGCCCAAGGATCAGAACGATCAAGACGGATTTCCCTTGTACGATGTCAGCATTTGCTTCTTGCATTTTGATTTAAGAACTTTCTTCCAATGAAAGAAAGGCCTGTCCGCAGTTGATGCGAACATACCTTTTAGGCAAGCGGCAATGTGAAAAGTATCAATCACAACCCGATACGTAAGTGAGGGACCTGCGAAATTGTCCCTCGTTTACGCTTCAAGTTGGGATACTCCACTACTTGGATGACAAGCTGATACTGAGAGGCTGCATCCCCGACGTAATGTCGAACTGCAAGCCTGAGGTCGTTGGGTTTCCATACTTTTCTGGAACTCCCGCCTTTGGCTGAGCAATCTTTTTGACTTGTTCCGGAGTCCCCATAAGCATGTCCTCTTCCTTTCGAAAAATACAAAAACGGCAAAATGCAAGACTCCAAAAACCAAGTCTAACTACCAAGTCTTATCCTTATTCCTGTCGTTCAAGCAACCTTTTGTGGATTGCGTGTGCTTGTTAATTGCGAGCAATGGCACAGGAAATAGCGTTAACTCGGCAAATGCTTTAGACGCTTGCCGGAGTGTTTCGGTGCCAACTACGGGCGAACCCCTTAGGTAGCTTCGAGACGCTCGATCGATTACCATTCCAGATCTGCACAGTCACTCCTTAGTTCTTTCATCCCACCTTCTTTTGCGTATTACATCGCAACAAGGCTGCAAAAAACGGACTCCTATGCATCGCTCCATTTGGCTTTCTCTATTGCTTTTGATGATTTTTTGTGACTCGATTGCTCCTGCCGCGGATCGACTGGTTTTTGAGCCATCTAAAGGCAAGGCATTGAAACACATCGTGCTAATTGCCGGTGATGAAGAGTATCGGACGGAGGAAACCATGCCCATGTTGGCAAAGATCCTCAGTCAAAAACATGGATTTAAGTGCACGGTACTTTTCTCGTTAGGACCCGATGGTGCGGATTACATCGATCCAAACCATTCTGCCGGCCTGCGAGGCTTAGAAGCTCTTGCCGATGCCGACTTGATGATCATCGGTACTCGTTTCCGCACTCCAGAGGCTGACCAAGCCAAACACGTCGCAGATTTTTTGAAAGCCGGTAAACCCGTCATCGGAATCCGTACCGCGACCCATGCCTTCAAAGGAAGCGGAAACTTCGACGGTCTCTCGTTCAATGACTTTGGTTTGAAGGTCCTCGGTGAGACGTGGGTCAACCATCATGGCAAACACAAAAAAGAAGGGGCTCGCGGTGTTATCGAATCAGCTCAATCATCGCATCCAATTCTGCGTGGCGTCAAGGATGTGTTCGGACCGTCGGATGTTTATAGCGTTACCCATTTAACACCCTCCGATACGATCCTGATGCGAGGTGCCGTGACGGAATCCTTGGATCCATCTTCACTCAATGTCGTGAGCGACAAGAACAAGCCAATGCAACCCTTGGCTTGGCTGCACACTTACACACGGCCAAACGGGCAAGGGACGGGCAAGTCGTTCTGCACAACGGCCGGCGCCTCCGTCGACTTCGTCAACGAAGATCTGCGTCGGATGCTTGTCAACGCTGCCTATTTCTTAACGGACCGCGAAGTGCCAACATCGGCTGATGTCGCCTTTATCGATCCGTTCTACCCCAGCTTCTATGGTTTCATCAACGAACCATCCTACTGGAAAAATGCCAATCTGCATCCCGATGATTTTGGCATGGGAAAGACGCCAAATCTACCTGATCCAAAAGGTTCACCCGAATGGCCCTTTCGCGATAAGCCAAAACAAAAAACGACCTTTCTATTCCAACCGAATGAACGAATTGCATTGGTCGGTGGCTCTCTGGCCGAACGCATGAACTTGTTCGGCGACTTCGAAAGCCTTTTGCATACACGCGTTCCCGAACTGCACTTGCAGGTCCGCAATTTCGGTTGGCCAGCGGACGAAGTTGGGCTCCAGTAACGGCCTGACAACTACACCAAGATTGACGATCCGATGGACATCTTCGGTCCGCAGTTGTTTATCTGTTTCTGGGGTTTCAACGAGCATTTCAAAGGGAACACGCCCGAAGCCTTGACCGAGTTTCGTGACAAGTACAAGACTTGGATCGCAAACACCAAGAATCGATTTGCCAAGGATGGGCACGAACCACGCTTTGTCTTGGTCAGTCCAATGGCGTTTGAAAAAACCAGCAGTTCGCATTTGCCAGACGGTGTAGCGGACAACCAATCGCTTGCCGCGTATACCCAAGCGATCAAGCAATTGGCTCGCGACAAAGACATTCCCTACATCGAGACAAGCGTGAACCTAAAACGCTTGTCTATCCAACACCGGAAGAATCGATTGCGCAAATGAAAGTGCCCGACGGATTTGTTGGAATACCTAGTTATCCAACGCAAAGAGACTCCGAACCCGTAATGTGGTAACGGGCGGTGAAATGCCCCCGAGTTTTACTCGGGGGATATTTACCATCCCTCTAGATTAGATTGCTTTACTAGTTTCCCAAGAGCATCCCCAGGTAGCTACGGCGCTCAATCTCGGACAAATGAAGCATCCTACCAACCTCTTGGATGTCTTGCTGCGCGAGTTCGATCTCCGAACTGTTCATTACGATTCGTTCGATTTCGGCAAAGTACCCGAGCGTTTCAACATGATCAAGCGTGATTGTCAGGTTGCGAGTGTGATATTTGAAACGATACACCTCGCGCGACTTAGGAACGGTCAAAGCGATCTCAAACCCAAGGTGTCCCCAGATTTTCAGCCAGTCCTCGGTCGTGCCCGAAACCATTGGCAACTCAATCTCAGGGCGTATTTTGATCGGCCCTGCCAATCTCGGCCCTTTGTACGTAACAAATGGTTCGCCATCGATTTCTCGAATCCGAAGCGCTTCGTCCGTCGATCGAAAATCGCGCGACGGGTGTCTCAAATAAATATCTCGATGGTTTTCATGCCTTAGAAACTCGGCCCCCATTTTTTGTAATTGGTCACGAGTTTCCTCAGGGCTGTGCACTCGAAATTTGCATTCGGCTTCCATCGGCGTTATCGTCATAGGTATTCGCGTTTTCTAGGTTGGCAAAATAAGCGAACTGCAACGTTTCAAGTTCGCTGCCAACTTCCTGGCTTTGATTCTCAAATAGGGTGGTACGAATCGGCTTCGATGCCCCATTGTATCGACAACCGACTCCTGCTTGGCATGATTAGGCTCATGTACTTCCTCGATCACCATGCCATTGCGGCAGATCCCGCCAAGAATCGCTTCCAAACTGTGTGCTATCTCTCGGGTATTAGGCTCCCGCAGTGGACTAGGTTCATCCGCTTTCGCAGCATTCGCGACGGCTCCAATCTCGGTTTCGATGGTGTACTTTCCACCGCGGGTCTTTAAAGACGCTTGTAAGCTGATTGGCTGTTTGTGTTGAGAAACATACAAACCGTTTGGCTTCAATATTCTCGATACCTCGGCAAAAACGCTTTTAATATCCGAAACGTAACAGGTGCTAACCGGCTGGATCACCAAATCAAATTCGGCATCCTGTAGCATCGGCATGTCCAACATCGATCCTTGGATCAAACGCACATTGAATTTCAATTCCTGTGAAACACGTCTGTCCAATTCGAGCATGCCGTCGCTGATATCTAATACGGTCACGATGGCTCCCGCGGCTTGGTACAGTGCACTATGACGACCGCCTGCCGCCGCCAAGCACAACACGTGCCAGCCTAGTATGGATCCTCCCAGCCAACCCGCTCCATCCACAATTTCCAACGGGCGCTGCAACTCATCCGCGGTCACGGTTTTAGCCAGAATATGACCAGAACGCGCCATCCTGTCGTACGCGATCTGATTCTGGGATTCGACCGAGTCTTGTCCTAATTCATCCGAATTCTTAAAGTGGCTCATCCCATGGTCTTCTATCTTGAAGCGTGCACAACGCCGAACCAAGATTGCTACACTATTTCAATGGACATTCTAATAGCGCACGGCACTCTTGAACACGCTCTCCTGGACAGGAAAGATTGGTTGGACATTAAAATGCTAGGTTTTGAGCCTTAGGAACAGGTGCGTGGCGGATGCTGCCAGCATCCGATCCGACGCTAGCAGCGTCGGCTACGGTCTTCGGCTACGGCCACGATCGCCGACCGCTTGCGATTCTTGCAGGTTGAAGTTCGTTGCTGGATTTTGAATACACAGCTTGGGCGTTGGTCAGTGCTTGCAAGGAAACGATGGTTGATTCATCGCACGCGATCGGTTTGTTACCGACATAGGCTGCTAATAGTGGCCAGTTTTGGTCGGGGGGAGGAGGCGTCGCCCCCGTAAACTTCAACCCGCGCGAGTCCAATGCAAACCGAATCCCCAATCGACTTACCGAAGCGAAAGGCCCCATTTGTCGCCAAGGTTGCTCCGCAGTCGTTAGCAGTTTCAAGCTCGCCGAGGTCGCATCCAACCATTCGGTGTCAACGGTACAGGAATCTCCGGTGAGTAAGCCTCTGAATTCTCGAAAGGTTCCGTCGCTGATGACTGCGTTTCCAATGCTCAAAGTTCCGATGCCCTGCATGGGTTTTCCAAACGGCATCGAAGCCATGGCCAAGTCCACCGATTGAAAATCTCCACGCACCGATGTTTCCCAGTGCTGATTCTTTTGCCACCAATCGATCGTGCCTCGAAATCGAGCCTGATCGCCGAGAAACTTCAACGCAGGAAATCGTTCGCTTAAAACGTTGCACGGAATTGAAATGTCATTCGAATTGATCGTCCACTTCGTGGTTTCCGAGATGTGATCCCGGTCAACGCTGAAGGAAGCCAAGCCAGAAGAATTTTGGCCTTCCAAGGAATACGATACCATCAAAGTTGATGTGGCTTCCGTTGGCTTGAAGCCCACTTTGACGTTTTGAAATTTCGTCGTGGCTGAACCGTCGGAGACCAGCAGATCTTGCATGGCAAGCCCTAGTAAACCGGCTGAGTTTTGAGGGCGGCATAAAAAGCGATCGTGGACCGCTTGCATGGCGGTTTGGATCTGCTGGCCGTTTAGCATTGGAGAGGAAACGTCCACCAACCAACCGCTCCGATCGATGTAAGCGTTGACTTGTGCGATGGTGAGTATCTCTCGTCCCGTCTCAGCATTGGAGCAGACCAACTCGCAAACTCGAAACGTGTTCGGACGGGGGAATTCGATCGACTTGAAGTGGACTTCGACCCCGAGATTATCGCTGAGTCGACGTTGCCAAGTTTCGTTTTGATGGCTTTGATACCACGGTGTGGCAAGCAGAATACTGTAGCTCACCACGCCAAACACGGGTGCCAATGCTAGCCAAAGAAATACCATCCGACACAGCGCCCGCTGCGTCGACTCATGGAATCGAAGTCTTTTTTTCCTCGAATTGGAAGGCATTCGCGAGAGCTTGAAAGCAGTAACAAAATCACAATGGAATTCGCCAACCCTCTATTAGCAAAATCGACTTCTAAGGGCAAGTTGGAAAAAAAGTGGTTATCGTGGCTGAGCGAGGCCCTCGCTC
>JANPNA010000481.1:0-19760 GCA_031427235.1 Pirellula sp. | reverse complement strand
AACCGCTGAAAAACCTAACACTCGGCCCAAGAATATTTCCGTCGGACGAACTGGTTTGGTAACGATCGTGTAAATGATTTTGCTTTTGATATCACCCGGAAGACTAAAGCAACTCAGAAAAAGACCCAGCAAAATCACCATGTAGTTTGTGGTCGTCAGCACAAACGAAATGTAGAGCCTAGCCGGGTATTGAGCTTGCGGATCCAAATACCAGCCAGCAAACATGATCGCAACGACAAATACCGCTACGACGACCAATACTTTCTTACGAATCGCTTCCTTGATCGCCAATCGAGCAATTGCTCCTACACGGCGTGCGGATGTCGCGGGTATATCGACAACAAACAGTTCTCGAATGAGCTTCGAAACCTGCAAGAATCCTTCGGTCGGGCCGTGTTTAAGCAACGCTACTACGAATCCAACCACGAATCCAATGAAAGCGAGTACTAATACTAATAAAAAGCCTTGAATCAGAGCGTGCTGATTAAACAGCCACTCAAAGTAAGTCCAAAATTGATCTGGTGATAAACGCATGTTTGCTTAAATTTGCCTTTCAACGACCGCGGTTTTCTGAAGAATTGGGAGAGTGCTTATCATTTGGCTAAGCACCGCTACCGCGACGACCTGGATGTTGATCGCTCTCGCGAACAATGTCGAGAAATAGCTCTTCCATCGTTGTGGTCGGATTGTCCATCCGCAGCATTTCACCGTTGGAGCGGGCGATCAAATCCTTGATCTCCTGCTTGGTTTTTTCGTCCAATCCCTTGGCATGTATCTGGGTTACATCCTGCACCTTGAGCAAGCTGTCCACGCGACCTAATTCCTTCAATTCGCCTTGATGCAAAATAGCCACACGGTCACAAACATCCTGAACGTCCGCCAATTGGTGCGAGCAGAGCAAAATGGTTTTTCCTTGATCGCGAAGACGCAAGATCAAGTCCTTCATTTCTCTGGTACCAATGGGGTCCAAGCCGGTCGTGGGCTCATCGAGAACCAAGAACTCAGGCTCATTGATCAAGGCTTGAGCCAAACCAATTCGACGCGTCATCCCTTTGGAATATTCTTTTAGCTGGCGACGCCTGGCTCGTTGCAACCCAACCATTTGAATCAACTGTTCGGTTCGCTCACGTCGCACGCTGGCGGGCATATCGAAGAGTCGACCATAAAAATCAAGCGTCTCTTCGGCATTCAGAAACTTGTACAAGTACGATTCCTCTGGCAAGTACCCGATTCTTTCGTTCTTTGCGACATCGGTCGCGTCTTTGCCAAACACGAACGCTCTGCCGGAAGTTGGGAAAAGCAACCCCAGCATCAACTTGATGGTTGTGGATTTTCCCGATCCGTTGGGCCCCAGCAATCCGAAGATCTCCCCGCGGCGGACTTCGATATCCAATGCCTTGAGCGCATTTACTTTCTTGCGGCCCCAAAAATCTCGGTAAATTTTGCCGAGGTTTCTCGTTTCGACAATCACATTGGTCGGATCCGTTGAACTAACGGAAGGGGTCGTTGGTGCCGTTGTCGTTGCCATAGGTAGGTTCGGTAAAGCTTATAGCGGACCAAAAAACTGCGGTCGCGGAGGAGCAAAAAGGATTGGTAGTATGAAATGTCGTGATTGTGGGATGCAAAACGCGAGTTCCCCAACCATTCTGCGGGCTGTTACGCCAAAACGATCCGGTCGGTTCAATGCAAACTACTCCCACCCGAAAGTCGAATGTTTGCGGGCCAACTCCTGCGGAATCGTTCTATATTGTTTGTGCGAAACGCAAAACCAGCACTATAAATCCGAAACATTCACCCGGCAAGCGACTCTACCCCTCGCACAACCTACTTGTCTGCAAATAAACTAGTAGGGGTGCCGTTCCAATTCCCACGCCGCACTTTCAACAATCGATCCTTTCAACACGAAAAAGCAACAGTGCGTCACGGCATGGAATGCCGTGCTACACTAACTTTCAACAATCGATCCTTACCAACACGAAAAAGCAACGGAATCGATGGATCGGCTCGACCAAAACTACATCAACGCGATTCGCTTCCTTTACGATCGCATCAATTACGAGAAAACCGTCGACCGCCCCTACGATAGGCGGACTTATCGACTGGCCAGAATGCAGTTTCTCCTGCAAAAACTTGGAAACCCGCATCTGGCTGCGCCCGTCATCCATGTGGCGGGTACCAAAGGAAAAGGCTCGGTTTCTTGGTTGATCGCTGAAACTCTTCGCCGATCCGGCCTTCGGGTCGGTTTGTACACTTCCCCGCATCTGTTGCACCTCGAGGAAAGGTTTATTGTCGATGGGTTGCCTTGTTCGCCCTCGGAACTTGGAATCCATATCGAGAGCTTGAGGGCCGCCGAAGCTGTCACCGCAACGACTACCCACGGCCCTCCCACGTTTTTTGAAATGACCACGGCGTTGGCCTGGATGCTATTTGCCGCCCGAAAAACGCAAGCCAACGTGATAGAAGTCGGGCTGGGCGGACGGCTTGATAGCACCAACGTCTGCGAAAGCTGCTTGGCCGTCATCACTTCGATCAGCTTCGACCACCAACAGCAACTCGGCAACACGATCCCCTTGATCGCAGCGGAAAAGGCTGGCATCATCAAGCCTGGTGTTCCCGTCATCAGTGGAGCCAAAAACCCTGAAGCCCAATCGGTCATCCGAAACCGTTGCCAGGAAACAGGTAGCCAACTCTGGGAACTCGGAGTTGATTTCGACTCCGTCATTCGGAATCAGCGAGTCTGGAATGGCTCACCGACATCTGCCGAGCTCCCTATTTCTAGTCGCATGGACTTTATTCCAATGAATCGGAGCCTGCCGCTATCCGCATTCCAGGATATCGCCCTCAGAATGGTTGGTAAGCACCAATCGGATAACGCGGCCTTGGCCATCGCCGTTTGGCATCGACTGAACGCCGACGGCTGGTCCCTCCCTCGCACCGCTGTGGTCATGGCTCTGGCGGAGACGCAGTTGAGCTGTCGCGTTGAACTGGTCAACAGCTCTCCGGCTGTCGTCATCGATACATCGCATAACGTCGCCTCGATTGGAGCGCTGATCGTTGCCTTGAAAGAGCACTTCGCCCCTTCGAAAAAAACGATTGTCTTTGCCTGTTCCAAGGACAAAGAATACGAGAAGATGCTCGACATGCTTTTGACCATTGCGGATAAACTAATCGTAACTCAATTCCATAACAATACGAGGTCGGTTCCTGTCGAACGCCTCGAAGCATTGGCAAGAGAAAAAGCGATTGGGAAAAATTCGATTGAAATATTGTCCGCCCCATCGAGTAAAATTGCAGTGGAGCACGCCTGTCGTTCGGCCATCTCCAATGAATTAGTGTGCATTACAGGCTCCTTCTTCTTGGCCGCCGAAACGAGGCCCATGTTTCCAATCGAAACCAGGGAAACAAACCAACAACCATCAACTCATGAATGACCCTCTTCCGCTTGAAAACCCGTCGCTCTCTTTGGCTACCAAGGCCAAAAGCCGTGAAGTACGCAAGTCCGACGGTAGCTGGGTCTTTCAATTGTCTCGGGACGAGTGGAGCCATTTGAAACTGACCGATTCGGCTGGCCATGAATACATCGACGTGGCCGTGATCCCGCTTTTTCCGATTTCAGCCAGCAAACAATGGGTAGCGATCGTTAGCGCGGATGGGGAAGAAATCGCTTGCCTAGATTCGATTGACGGACTTTCAGCCAGCAATCTTGCTTTGCTGAACGAAGAGCTGGCCCTGCGAGAATTCGTTCCCATCATCGAGAAAATCGTAAAAGTCTCGGGCATTATGGAGCCCTGTGAGTGGTTCGTAGAAACCAACCACGGTCCAACCAACTTTGTCCTCAAAACCGAGGAAGACGTCCGAAGAATCTCAGCCAAGGTCATTAACATTACCGACGCAAACGGCATCCGTTACCGTGTCGAAGACATAAAAAAACTGGACAAGCGTTCTCGAGCCTTTGTGGAATGGTATGTCTAGACCTAGACGCGAGGCCTCGTTTTCGGGCGGTCGGTTACGCTGTTGCTCTCCAACTTGGAAGCGAGCAATCCTCGTCGCAGTGGCTACCTTCGTGACCGTAGTCTTGCTTTCGTTCGTATTCTGGCCCATCCCAACCTCGATCGAACAGTTGTTGGAATCCTATCCTCGCGATCCTCAATCGCTCCACTTGGCAGGTATCGTCTACGCTGAGTTAAACCAGACGGTGATGGCTGAGCGAATGATCCTCGCAAGTTTGGACATAGAACCAAATGACAGTCGCTTGAAAGGGAACCAAAAATGAGGACTTGTTTTAGCTTTGGTGATTGTGTATTTCTTGGATTCTTGTGGGCGCTACTCGTCTCCCAGGGTTCCGGGCAGACACAATTGACCGATGTTTCCAGCCAATGCGGGATCGATTTCGTGCATACCGACGGAAGCAGCGGAAAGCACTATATCGTTGAGTCGGTCGTTTGCGGGCTGGCGCTTTTTGACTTCGACAACGACGGCTGGATCGACATCTACTTTTTGAATGGCGCACCGCTACCAGGCACAATCGTCGCGAAAGCGCCGACCAATATTCTGTATCGCAACAACGGCGATTTTACCTTTACGGATGTGACCAATGCCGCGGGAGTCGGAGACACCGGTTACGGATTGGGGGTCGTTGCCGGCGACTATGATCAAGACGGGGATTGGGATCTTTACGTCAGCAATTTCGGACAAAATGTCTTCTACGCCAACAACGGTGATGGAACCTTTCGCAACGCCACGGATGAGGCGAAGCTGACCATGCCCGACAAGTTTGGTTCAGGCTGTTCCTTCGTGGATATCGACGGCGACGGGGACTTGGATCTGTACGCAGCTAGCTACGTCGAATTCACCTTCGACAAACACATCACGAGAATGATCGGCAAACATCAGTTCCACCCTGGGCCCACCGACTACCCTGCGAGCCGTGATACGCTATTCCAAAATCAGGGGGACGGCACGTTCCTCGATATCAGCCAGGTTTCCGGAATTGGAAACATCGCTACGACGAGCATGGGGGTGTTAGCCTTCGACGTGGACGACGATGGTGATAGCGACATCGTCGTGGTCAATGATCAACTCCCCAATTCCCTTTGGATCAACGATGGGCATGGAAAATTCTCCGATGAAGGTATCCCTTCAGGGCTCGCTTTGGATCGAAACGGAAAAGCCAATGGCAACATGGGGATTGAATGTGCCGATCTCGACGGCGATGGCTTGGTGGATCTGTTCACCACCACCTATCAAGATGAAATGCCCGTTCTCTACAAGAACTTAGGAGGTGGCCTATTTGTGGATGTGACCAACCTAGCTCGAATTGATAACAGTTTGTTTCCACATGTGAATTGGGGCTGCGGACTCGTTGACTTTGATAACGATTCGCACAAGGATATTTTTATCGCCTGCGGTCATTTCATGGACAATATCCAATTCATCGACGACCGCACGGCCGTGAAAGTACGGAACTACCTTTTGCACAACAATGGCAAAGGGCGATTCACCAATATTACAAAAGACGCCGGAACTGGGTTGGCCATTGTTGAAAGCAGTCGCGGTGCTGCCTTCGATGACTTAGACAATGATGGTGACATCGACGTGGTCGTGGTAAACGCAAATGGACGTCCCAGCCTGCTGAGGAACGATTCGATTACAACCAACCGTTCCGTGGGCATTCAGTTGATTGGAACCGCTTCCAACCGAATGGGTATTGGCGCGAAGGTGTCGGTTATTTCACAAGACGGGAGTCAAGTGGCTTATGTCGTTGCGGGCCGTGGCTACCAAAGCCATTACGGGACACGACTACATTTTGGCTTGGGTGCGAACGAAATACAGAAGATCCAGGTCCGCTGGAACACAGGAAAAACGGAGGATTTTAACGGGAAATCCGCTGCATCCGACTGGATTTTAGTCGAAGGACAGACGAATTACCTCAGGGACACCACTGAAAAGTAAAAACTCAGCCCTTAAGATCATATTGCGGCGACTTTTTCGCTTTTACGATTGCGCGGGCCGCACTGGCTTTCTAAAGTATGCCTGAGATCTCGGTTTTCTTTTTTCAGCTTTTTGGTAATAGGGGTAGTTGTTTTATGATTCACTCACAACATTCGCGGGGGCGAGGTTTTACCCTGGTCCTTACAAGGTCCAAGTCAGCAAGACTATTGTGGAAACAGCGGGTGGGTCGGAAGTAACCCTGAAGCATGGGTTACCAAAGAAATTCGGCAACTTTTTGGAGTCTGGGCTGCCGTTCACGATTCCGGACAAAGGCACATCCGATATCAAGCTCGAATTGAAATCGAAGTAAAGCACACGTTCGAAATTCGCCCGTGATTTACAAGTGGCGTAAGCTTCCAGCTTGCGGATGAAAGTGGCGTAAGCTTCCAGCTTGCGGATTTCGCACGACACTCTGACTGGCCGGCAGGATGCCTACCCCACCCAACCGCATCGTTGCGTTTCGGATAATTCTCGCCAATCTGTCTATCGTCGTACGTGCGTCCGAACCACGATTTCAATTGGTCCAAGGTCCAGTCGATCGGCTTATCCAAATGGCATAGGTTGCAAGCGTTGGGTTGATTCTTTTGAATCATGTCGACCTGAGTTGGCGAGAATATCGTCTGGGTTCGCGGCGTTTTCGACGAGCCATGTTCCACTCCTTGAGGTCACTCTAAAATCGTTTCATGGTTTCGTCAAAAAAGTGCCTTGCCGACCGGCCGCTGATGGCTTGCTGTTTGACGAGTTCGCCAACCACAGTTACTACGGACTCCCAAAGGCCAGGTTGTTCCAAGTGATGAGCGGTCTTGTCCAAGAGCCTTTTTTCCAGACGCTCGACTTGTTGATCGGTATTGACTCTGGCCAGCGTCAGGCGGCGAAGTGCCCGCAGGTCTTGTTGGGCTCCTCCCCAGTTGTACTGACCGGTATACTTCGCCTCGCTGACAATTCCTCCCAGCAGGATCATCGCTTCAATCTCAAAGAAGTCCTGCTGCCTCTGACCGCGTCCCTTCCCCAACTGCACGGCCCCCAACCGAATGGAGTTTCGCACGATTGTGCACTTTTCGACAATGCGTCCCAACGAGATCGCAACGATCGCATGCCCTGCCTCGTGATAGGCGGTCGCAATCATTTGTTCGTCGATTTGGGGTTTAGGTCCTTCTTTCATTCGATCTTTGTGCTTGCCACTTTGATAGAGCAGTTGTCATTGTAGAGCAGTTGTCTCAACGGCTCAGAAGCCAGTACTCGACTGGACCGCTCACCATTCCATACGCGTAATCCACGGCATGCGGAAAGAAGGATTGGCGCAGGGCGTGAACAGTTGAGGACAACTGTTCTACACTACTTACCCATTTCGTCTGCTAGTTGAGGTGCGTTGTAGATCGTCCTCAAACTTTCGAGGACGCCAGCAATGTGAACAGCAACGGCCCGAGAGACTTTGTCCGTGTAATAAAAATCTGCGGTCAAGCTTTCGATATTTCCATCGAAGATGATACCGACCATGGCACCATCGCGAGAAACGACTGGCGAACCGGAATTGCCACCAATAATGTCTGCCGTACAGACGAAGTTGAACGGCGTGTCCGACTTCAGTTTTCCTTTGGCGGCTTGCCAGCTTTTGGGAAGTACCCATGGGTCCTTGTTGAGGTGCAAGACTTCATGTTGGAATGCACCGCCGAGCGTTGTTTGAGCGGGCACTTTTTTGCCTTCGGTTTCATACCCAAGAACCTTGCCATACGCCAGCCGCAACGTAAACGTGGCGTCCGGATACACGGTATCACCTCCGACAGCAAATTTGGCTTCGGTGATCTTGGCGTAGGCTTGTCGCTCTTGTTCTTCGATGCTGTCGGCAGCTTCGTGAGCGCGCCGGTAATCCGCCTCAAAGGCTTTGGCGAGTTGGATCAGTGGGTCCTTGGAATCGGAGATGCCTTGCGTTCCGGCTGCGGCCAATCGCTTTCTTTCTGGGACGTTGGTGAGCTTGGTCCCGGCGATGATCTCGGTTGCGCGTTGGCGCGGGCTCTTGCCCGCAAGCGCAGCCAGAACGAGCGGATCGCTACCACCTCGATCGTCGATGAGACGTGACAATTCATCCGCGAGCTGGACCCGTTCCAAGTCTTCGTAGGTAGGCGCTTCGGAAAAGAGCTCTTGTTCCAGCGATTCACGGTTGCTCGCACGGAACTCGCGAAGTCGATCGCCGCTGGATTTGCTGTCTTCGCTGGCCATCAACACCAACGTCTCGGCAATCCCGTAGAGTTTGCTGCGGAGCGAAGCCTGTTTGGTAATCCATTCGCGTCGTTTGTTTTGTGCATCGCGAATCTGATCCCAAGCTTTCTTAAGCGGAGCAAGTTTTGGGTCCTGAGCGATGCGGCTGAGCAACTCGGTTTCCTCACGTTTTTTGGAAGCGGTGAAGCTTGGGTCCTGTATTCCACCGAGCATGCCAGTGTACGCCTTGCGAGAGTTTTGGATGCCAAAAAGGTCGTCGCGGGAGCGTCGTTGTTGCTCTGGACCCGCCAAAGCGTACTGCTGCATGAGCACCTCCTTGCGCCGCAAAGTGTTCATGGTGCGCGGCATGGCGACGTCCCGTTGATATTCGATGGCGTCGTGCGTCAGGATGCGTCGTGTTCGACCAGGATTGCCCGAGACAAAAACCAAGTCTTGTTCTTTCGCCCCATTGGGGTCCATCTTGAGGAAGTGTTCGATCTTTGCTGGCTTGCCATTTTCATAAACTCGGAACAAAGTCACATCGAGACAGTACCGAGGATATTCAAAATTGTCGGCGTCTCCACCGAAGAATGCCGAGCCAGCTTCTGGCGCCCAGACAAGCCGCACGTCGGTGTATTTTTTGTAACGATACAGATGGTATCGACCGCCACCGTACAGCGTGACCACATCGCTGCGCAAACCGGTCGCATCGAGCGACTCCTTTTCGATAGCCGCCATTTTGGCTTGCCTAGCTTTGCCAGCCTCCTGAGGCGTCATACTGTCCTTGATGGCGGTGTTCACAACCGCCGTCACATCCTCGATCGAAATGAGCTGATTGAGTTCCAGATCGGGTGTTTTGATTTCGTCTGCAAGCGTGGCAGCCAGGAAGCCATCTTCGTTGTAGTTGTGTTCTGCGGTGGAAAGTTTGTAGAGGGTGTCCGATGCGACGTGATGGTTGGTCAACACAAGCCCCTGCGACGAAACGAACGAGGCAGATCCGCCGGAATTGAAGCGGACGCTCGAAAGCATGACGTGATCTAGCCATTGCTGGGTCGGTTCAAAACTGTGTGCGGACTTGAGCTGGGCTTTTGGAACGGCGTTGAAAAGCCACATGCCTTCATCGGCCCGACCTTCAGCGGGTTGAAATCCAGTAGACAAAAGTCCAATGGCTACGAGGCTTGTCCACGTTTTTTTGAGTTTTGCGTTCACAGTCGGTGGTCCAATGGATTGAGAATGAGAAGGGATGATCCACGGAGTCGAAGTATACCAGATGTAAGTAGCCAGGGAATCGAGGGGCAAGCTGGCGATCGGAAGCTGTTTCATCTATAACAGTGTAGCACGGCACTCCGTGCCGTGATTCTCGACACGGAGTGTCGAGCTACACTTGCGAGAAAGTTCATTTTACCTGACACACAAAACCAATATGATACCCATCGCTTTTTTGCGGCCAGTCATTGCTCTAGCCACTTTTTCGCTGATTTCGGTTGGAGTAACCCCCAGTTGTTGGGCTCAAAAAACTCTCGCATGGAAGTTCAGAAAAAACGGTGTAACCAACGTTTTGATAGAACAAGATACCAGCATGAAAATGGAGGGGCTTGGCGGTGTGGCGTCGGCTACCAATCAAACGCAGACGATCCAAACCACGAATATCTCTTGGACGGTCAAGGACGTCGCCCCGGATGGACTCGCCTCCATCGAACAAATGATCCATCGAGTCCAGCTCGACCTGAAATCCTCCGCCGGAAATTTCCTAATCGACACCAACAACAATCAGCCACTTACCGGCTTAGCAGAATCCGTAGCAAAAGGAATTCGTCCGTTGGCAAACTCCCGCTTCTTGGTAAAAATAAAACCGAGTGGCGAAGTCGCGGAAGTGATCATACCCGAAGAAGTCTCCAAGAACCTGAATGAACTCAGCACCGCAGGCTTGAAAGAGATTGCTGCCAATGGCTCCCTCAAGTTCCCAAACAAGTCGATCGATGTTGGTGAGAACTGGTCATCACAATACGAACTCGACATGCCACCCTTTGGCAAGTTGATCGTCAGCACCACCTACCAATACTTGGGCGAAGAAAAAGTCGGCGGAAAATTGCTGGATCGCATCAAAGCCACCACGGCCGTCAAGGTGGCGGATGCCCTGAGCAATTCCGGTCTAAAGTTGAAGAACCAAGAATCGAGCGGCATGATTTGGTTCGACAACACCCGTGGAAGCATCGACCATTCAGAATTCAAGCAAGAAATGACCATGAATGTCTTGAAAACTAACGCCGATCCGAAACAGCCAAGCGTCGAGTTAAAACAAGTCATGATTCAGACCATGAAACTAAAGTATACGCCCCAACTGTAAGCCGATTGGGAACTGAATTCTGTCATTCCCTCCTCAAGCCAGTTGCGAGTAAGACCATGTCGCGAGCCCTGTTAGTCATCGACGTACAAAACGAATACTTTACCGGTGCACTGCCGATAACGCATCCTACCAACCATTTGCCAAACATCCTCGAAGTGGTTGATTTGGCGAACAAACACAAAGTTCCAACGGTATTCGTTCGCCATCAAGAGAAAGAGCTGCCGATTTTTAGACATGGTTCCGAGGGTTGGCAGTTGCATCCTGAACTAGCGAATCGCCCGTCCGATCTGGTGTTGGACAAAACCCTCCCAGGCTGTTTTACCAACACCCAACTCGAGCAATGGCTCAAAGCGCGAGAGATCGACACATTCACCATCGCGGGCTACATGACCCACATCTGTTGCGATACGACTGCGAGACAAGGCATGCACATGGGTTACAAAGTGGAATTCTTGAGCGATGCAACCGGAACATTGGCATTGGATAATCAAGCGGGCAAGGTTTCGGACGAACAGCTCCATCGAGCCATTCTGTGCGCCCAACAGCATTTCATAAGCGAAGTCATCGATCGCAAGACATGGGCCGGTCGTATCTAAAAACTCCCAGAAGTCTCGTGGCCGACGCTGCTAGCAGCGGGTGCTCCCCTTGAGACCCGCATCTCGCAGCGCATCCAAACTCAGCCGCAAACTCCGTACCAAAAGTTTCAAAAGCGATTTATGGCTCGCAAAGCATGCGATGGACGGGCGAGCACTTACAGGGTTCGATAGATTTCTAAAAATTCGCGAATTCCTGTGTCGTCAACTTGAAGTCGCAAGAATTCAATTTGATTAACCGTCACTTCGTGCTAGCTTCCTTGGAGCTGGATTTCGCCTGTACCCCGGTCATGTTGGCAAACGGATCGGACCATTCACCCCATTGCTCCAAATAGTTGCGGTAAGCGGGATGCACCTCCGCTTGGCTTTGAATCATTTGCTTGGTGGCATCGGTTAAGTGGCGCTCTTGCTCAAGTGTTAATCGCCCCATCATGACTTGAACCCGCAGGAATACAAAGTAAGTATCGAGAACGTCGCAACGGCAATACTCGCTGATCTCCGCATTCTTGCCGGCGGCGTACAAATCCTGAACCATACTCCCTTGAACATCCAGTTTTCCAGGCTTATTGAGAAGACTTGCCGCTAGATTTAGTCCGCCGCGGAACCAACTGCTACCGAAATTCGTCAGGATTTCGTGCAAATCAAAATGCGAATGGACATTGTATCGATTGCGGTGCTGCTCGAAGGACTTGTCGTGGATATTGAACCACGACGGAACACTGATCCCATATCGAAACGCAGCCAACTCCATCAAAGGGACGTCGAAGGACCGACCATTGAAGGTTACCAAAGTTGGTCGAGCGTATCGTTCCCAACCCATCCAGAAATAACGCGTGATCACAGCCGGTCGGAAGTGCGGTTCGTCCAGCGAGACGATCTCCATCAGACTGAAATCCGCCCGGATCTTGGCCGCTACGACCGCGATCGGCGTATGGTAGGTGTAAGGAATGAAATCGCGACCACTTTCGATGATAAGGTCTTGTCGAAACGCATCGATCGCCTGTTTGGGACTGAACTTGCGATTCGGATACCGAGTCTTCGCAATCGCTTCGCCATCTGCGACACTTTCCACATCAAACAGGAGATACTTGACTTCGTTGGTGGATACAGTCATGCGACGAGTCTCGGTGAGAAAGTGTTGCTTTTGTTATTTACACGTTGTTTTACCAAAGCCCAAGCTTTGCTGCTCGTGGCCGACGCTGCTAGCGTCGGCTCGGATGCTGGCAGCCACGTGTTCGGCACGTGTTCGGATCGGATGCTGGCAGCATCCGCCACGTTGAATTATCGTTGCGAGGGAATGGATACAGCTAGAACCAGAAAGGCGAAGTAAGCAAAAACGGCGAATAGGACCACAATGCCAAACACCATTCCGATGATGAGTTTGATCTTGGCACCTTGGAATTTGGCGGCCACACTTCCTGGAACTGCGTTCGGATCCATGAGCAACGGTTGACTTTTGGCAATCGCATTCCATTGGAGTAGTCGTACTCCATACCAGACACCGATGATGAGGCTTCCAAGGGCGGAACAGAGAAGGCAAAGCAACATCGCGAGCCAGAATTGCCCTGCGTCCTTGTTGATCGCATTGACTTTGGCAAGCAAGGTTGCGTCCACCGTTGGGGCCTCCGTAGGAAACGCGGTTGGGGCATAAGGATTGCTGGCATCTTTTGACATAAGAGTCTTTCTGGTATTGGTTTCAAGTGGAGTTTCGGTAACCAAATTGCGAATGGGCGTTTACGGCAATCCTTGCGGATTGACAAAGTCTCGGTAGCCCCATAAATCGTTTTCTTGTCCAATAGACTTCGACCATTTCCTCGCCTCCGTAAGCCGCATCCGTCTTCTGGGATCTAGATCTAAGCCATATAAAGCGATTGTCGTCTGGGCTCGTGCCTGCGTATCCGCCGAAGCCCTCGGATTTGGGCTGATCGCTCCTGTCGTAAAGTCGAACATAAAATAGTCATGAAAACTGTATTCGTTTGCATCAGGTGCTATCAGTTGGTCATTCCATTTTTCGCCTTTGTTGCGTTGGCAAAAATCGCAACTGTAATACAAATTGCGCCAACTGTACGCTTCGGCGTAGAACCGGGGATCGGACTTGGGCTTGAAGTGCTCGATAGGTTCGTTGGTGGTTGCTTCCAGAGGAAACGCGTCGCAAAAAGAGCAGTGAGATTGGCTCATTTCTCGAAGTGCAGGTAGTATCCACTCGCGAGCGCTCCGACTATCGATCTGGTACCAATTAAACTTTGCCGATGGGTTACTGGCTCTCAACGCAATCCAGGCTGCATTCCATTTTGAGGCGTTTTTTTGGAGGACTTCCGGTTCGGTAGGTCTTGTTTGCTTCTTCATTTCGAAGCAATCGCCTTTTCGAGGATTTGCGTCACTTGAACCATTTCCCTCCCCATCATTTGACTGAGTGATTGACTGCGAGAAGCAATTCTCGACGCAAGCGATTGCAATTCGTCCATGCCTTTTTCCTCCAAAAGGACCGCTTGCAGCAAGTTGCGAAACTCTGCAAGCATGGTCTCGGTTTCTGGATCGTACCACGTTTTTAATCCCAGCGCGTCTTCGACTGCATCGACCCACGTATCACCCTTGCTACACACCATCGGTTCGGAAACGGAGATCTTGCCTTCTTTTTCTGTGAGAACATGAACGTATCCGCTGTTCACACTAGAAATGACAAAAGGCGAATGCGTTACGACGAACATCTGCGAATTGGGCAGCAATTGCTGAGCGGCTGGTATCAGCCGCTGCTGCCAAGCCGGATGCAAATGCGTTTCAGGTTCGTCCATAAGGATCACGATGGGAATATCGAGCGGATTCTCATGTTCAGGAAAATCCACCGCCATGCGAGAGGCGCATGACACTAAAAATCCAATGATGGATCGTAAACCGTCCGGCAAAACACCAAAACCCATTCGATCTTTTCCCCAACGCACTCGAATCCGCAATTCAGGGTGTGGAACTACTTCGAATGAGAATGGCTTGCCCGAAACGGTAGAGACTGCGGCTTCTAAACGCGACATGATCTGCGTGGAGCGAGAATGGGGAGTTGCGTCGTCATTGGGCTTGCTCAGATACTCCATGGCCGAGGCCATTTTCAAATTGGTCATGGCTTGAAGAACAAACTCCGACTGGTCCGCCCTGTCGAAGTCCAAATTGCTGACGTAATTGCTCACGGGAAGTGTCTTCATAGGCACAACCGTCGAGTCGTTCACTTTTGTGGTGCCACGAAAGGCTAGTGCAGAAAAGAGCTCATTTTCAGCGGTTAGGGAGATGCGTAAGCCGGGGAAGTCTGTCATTCGTGAAAAATCGGGACGATGCTGCCTCAACACTTCACCATTTTTGAGATTATTGATTGCATCTCCAGTTTTAATCGTCCCTGCTAAGATACCTTGTTTACCCTGCCAACAAAAGAAATCCTGCTTGAGCGTTTCGACTGAGGCACCAAACTCAATAATCGTTTCCGACGTCCTACTAGCCAAGTTTGTTGGATTGCCAAGCACACTAGCGAGAGCGCAAAGGAAGCGAGTCTTACCGGTGCCATTTTGTCCGGTAATGATCTGCACTTCACCAATCCGTTCCTCTTGCTTTTTGGGGAACTCCAAGGTTACATCTTCGAAAGGAGTCAGATGCTTGAGTCGAATTGCTGAAATTCGCATGGTACTACTTTTTGGACTGTTGTATGCCTGAATGAAGAACGCAATGCGGAGCGGTTCCCAAATCAGCCATGAGTTGGATGCCGTTATCCTAGATGAAAGTATTCAGGAATTCTATCGCCGGTTCGAAAACCAACATTCTACCAAATCTGCACGAAAGTTGGGTGAACCCAAGTCGTGGCCAAGTCGTGGCCGACGCTGCTAGCGTCGGTTCGGATGCTGGCAGCATCGGCCACGTTGTCGGCTCGGATGCTGGCAGCATCCACCACGGGACTACGATTTACGGTAGAGCTCTATCTCGTAGGGGCCGAGGAACATGAGCATGAGTGCACCCTCGCCTGCGTAGTGCCTAAACACCTCCTGCAGGAACTGATGCTCGCCAGGCCATGGATAAGCAAACACTAAAGCATAGTCGTCCAATTCCAGGTCATGCTGTTCGTATGCGTTCTCCACTTGATGAAACAACGAGGCATGATCCGACTGTGAACGGGCAAGTTGTTCGCTCCCTCGTGGAAGAAAGTTGCCATGCAGGATCTCGCCCTTCAGGTGATTCCGAACCAAAAAACGTTTGGCCTGGTCTACGAGAAACGATTCGGCTTCAATCCCGATCGCCTCCCAACCCAGTTGCGATGCTAGGCCCGTCACAATTCCAAAACCGCACCCCCATTCGCAAAACGTGTTGCCTTTGGCCATTTTGCTTGCGGTAAGCTTCGATAAAGCACGCCACACATCGCGGAAATCGCAAGCCACGTATTGCTCAATCGGCTTTTTGGTCCATTGATCCCAATACGCTTGTAATACTCGATCGGCATCGATCAAAATTTGTTCGGTTGCTGCTGGAATTTCAGCCGCATCATCCCAGTCAAAATCAATCCGCTCCAGTGCCGGAGAATTGGAGTTTTTTGGTCGTTTCATGTCGTTTACAGTGTTTCTGAGAACTTCTTGCCCGCGTCCCAAAACTCTTCCGGCCACGGATCGTTGTGATGGTTCATATCATGTAAGACCAATCGGTGCGTTGTTCGCGAGCGATCGCGAGATTGGGGCAATGTTGGCAACGACTGTCTGCGAGTAGCGAGTAGCCTTTCTTCATGGCCGTCACGGTACTTGCCCATATCTCCGATTCTTCGCGGAAGATATTCTCTTGACCTACGAGCTGTGTGATGCCGACGTTGGTGAGCGTTTGGGCCATCGCCTCTTTGATGCCCGAGATCATGATGACGACCTTGCGTTCATGCATCTTCTCGATAAACCGTTGCAGCACGTCCATGCAAACCGCATCGGGATTGTTTACACGTTTGAGCCGGAGGACGATTACTTTTAGACTCTCGGGCGCTTCCTCGCCAATGGTATCCAGTTGCCGCTCCAATTCCGGTGCACAGCCAAAGAACATCTCCCCCTCAAAATTGAAAACGCGAATGTAGGAACATCGTATGTCCGACGACACGACTTCGCGGATCACGCGGTCACTGGTGACCGTCAGTTCGTTCATTTTGATTTGAGCTGCGCGTGGAACGTAAAACGCAAATGAAAGAAACACCCCGATCAAAATACAAAATTCAATCGAAATGAGAATCGAGGACAAGGCAGTCGCAATGAGAATCCAACGATCAAACTTGGTCGCTCGCAAGTGGTAGCCCAGGGTTTTGAGATCGTTCATTCGAGCAGCCGTCAGGATCAATACGCCAGCCAATGCCGCTTTAGGAATGTACTGTGCAAAGGGAGCCAATACCAAAATGGTAGCTGCGACGCCTAGTGCGCTGATCACACCCGACCATTGCGTGGCAGCACCGGAAGTGTGATTGATGTACGAACGAGTCAGCGAACCCGAACCGGGGAAACAGCGAAAAAAGCTACCTGCCATGTTGGCCAGTCCCTCGCTCAGGCATTGCTGGTTCATATCCAGCTTTTGTCCGGTTTTGGAAGCGATCGATTTGGCCATCGCCATCGCCTCCAAAAGCCCAAGAAAGGCAATCGCCGCGGCGCTGCTGGAGAGGTTTCTGGCTAGATTCCAATCGATCGTTGGGCGTTCAAACGCAGGCAGAGAGCGAGGTACCTCAGGTTGCAGCAAAACCCCCGACTGTTTGTTGGGATCCAATGCGACAAGCACCAATGCGGAGAGAGTAATCGCGAGCAACAATTCTGGCAGTCCAAGTCCAAATCGCTTGTTCAGTTGACGAAATGCAATGGCGGTGGCTATGGTCAATATCGCGATTCCAACCGTAGGCCAATGAATTGCACCACCTTGGGTCATGTCGCTCCAAAAGCGGACCAGAAAATGGTCTGTTTTTTCTGAAATCCCTTTGAATTGAAATACGTTCTTTAATTGGTCCAAGAATAGGAGAACGGACGCTCCAAGAGTAAAACCAACGATTACCGAATGCGAAATAAAGCGTGACAGATCTCCGAATCGTAGTAGTGCAATCGCTGTCTGAATCAAGCCAATGAAGAACGCCATCATGATGGCGGCGGATACACGTTGGTCCTCTGGTATGATCGACAGCGCGCTGAACATGGCGATAGAAATCGCATTGGTTGGCCCATTGATCAACTGTTTCGATGAGTCAAGCAGCGCTCCAACGGCGGTCATAATGATGGCCGTGTAAAGCCCCATTTCCACGGGCATTCCAAAGATGCTGGCATAGGCCATTGCTTGCGGGACGGCCACTGCCGCAACCGTTAAGCCTGCAAACACATCCCGTTTGAAATGCCCAAGACTATAGGTACGAAGCGAATCGATCGCAGGAACATAACGGTATATCGCGCTCGCGAGCGGTGAAGGCATTCGATTGGAAATCTGGTAAACGGTCTTGGCCGGAGGCCGTTTGCAACGGCGTGAAAAACGGCTGATGTCGACCGATATTGTAATCGTTTCCAGTCAAAACGGTTTGCATGGGATTCGGGGATCCCAGAGTGTGCTCATTATGAGCTAGTTGTCTTCGAATTGAACGTAGGATTATGCCCTTGGCTTCACGCCAGGGGTTATGACCATCTATCTAGAGGAATGGTAAATATCCCCCGAGTAAAACTCGCGGGCATTTCACCGTCCGTTGGTTCGGCAGGAGCCTCTCCCTCCCGAACAAGATAATAACCGTACAAAATGTTATGACTTTGGTATGGTATTTGTACTCAAAGGCATCTGCACGCGTGGGAAACAAGATTTATGCAGTCAATACCGCGTTGCTGGCTGCATGTGCGAAAGTCTTTATGAGGGGATGTGTGTATTATGACTGCGAAATGGATCAGAAACATCGGTTTTGGCACGTTTGCAACGGTAGCTTGCTTGATAGGAACTAGCTCCGTACAGGCGGACGATTACCACGGTGGGAACCATTATGGATGCTCGCCGCAGCTTGGTTATTCGAACTACGGATATCGACCTGTGGTGATACAACAGTATTACGGAACCAATTTCGGCGTAGGCGGATATGCTCGGAACTATGGGTACTCGAGCAACTATGGCGGATATTCAAGCAACTATGGCGGATACAACAATTTCGGCGGTGGTTATGGCGTTGGAGGGTATCCGATAGGCGGTTCCTACGGCGGTGGAGCATTCCCGCGTGGTGGTTCCTATGGCGGAGGCAACGGCGCGTTCCCTCGTGGCGGATCGTATGGCGGTGGTGGCTTTTCCCTAAACATTGGACGCTAGAGTCGCCAGATGGATTGTCGCATTTTGCTCTGCAAAAGTGCGTTTGAGGCGCACTTTCGCGGAGCGAAAGGCGACAATGCGACGCTAGTGCTTAAAGTGCCTTTGGCCGGTAAAGATCATCGGTATGCGATGTTCGTTGCAAGCTGCGATGACCTCGTCGTCTTTCCGCGAGCCGCCTGGCTGAATGATCGCGATGATCCCAGCTTTGGCCGCTCGGTGGATCGAATCTGCGAAAGGAAAGAAAGCGTCGGAGGCGAGAATGCTCCCCTGGGATCGGTCTCCAGCTTTTTCTATCGCGATTTCAACGCTGTCTACACGGCTCATTTGGCCAGCTCCAACGCCAACCAAAGCAGCGTCACGAGCCAGAATAATAGCATTGCTCTTGACGTGTCGCACCATCTCCCAGCCAAACGCGATGTCGTCCCAAAGTTCTTCGGCGACCGTTACCTCGGTGACCGTCTTCCAATTCAGACTCGTGGGTGGTTGGTTGTCCGATTGCTGTACCAAAACGCCCCCGCTGATGAATCGATAATTTAACTCCACCGGTTGGTTACCAAGCGAACCGGTCTGCATCAAGCGAACGTTTTCTCGCCACTTAGGCTTCGTTTGCAAAAGCGAAACGGCCTCCTGAGAAAACTCAGGGGCTACGATCGCTTCGATAAACAACCCAGGCTGGCACAGCACTTCTGCCGTTTCGACATCCACCAATGTGTTGAAACCGATCACACCGCCGAAAGCACTTTGCGGATCGCCTGCGAGCGCCTTTCGACAAGCAAACGAAAGCTTGTGCGCCGATGCACCGCCACATGGGTTATTGTGCTTGATAACCACGGCGGATGGCTTAGCAAAGCAGCGCACAATCAACAGGGCGTTGTCCAAGTCGAGAAGATTGTTGTACGAGAGCTCCTTGCCGTTTAGTTGCTTCGCATCCGTCAACGTCGCACTCGGACGGCCCGGCAATCGATATAACGCAGCGCTTTGATGAGGGTTTTCGCCATACCTCAGACCGCTCTGAAGCTTCATCGAAATCGTCACGCTGGTCGGCATGGCCATCGTCGTTATTGGCTGATTTTCTAGCGACGCTCGAGATAAATATTCCGAAATGGTCGAATCGTATCTGGCTGTCTCGGCGAAGCACTCGGCGGCCAACCGCAGTCGAAGCCCTTCGCTGGTACCACCGTTGCTTTGCAGCTCCTGGCTGATCGCGTCGTATTGGCTAGGACACGTTGCAACCGTGACAAAAGCATGATTCTTTGCCGCGGCTCGAATGAGACTCGGCCCGCCAATATCAATTTGCTCAATGGCTTCTCCCAAAGTCACATTAG
>JANPNA010000480.1:0-57084 GCA_031427235.1 Pirellula sp. | reverse complement strand
GTCGGTTTGATCGGGGCAACGATCACGGCTGCAATGATGGGACGTCCCAAGAAAGCTCGTAAAAAAGCTCCTGTTCAGGCGGCTGAGGTGGCACCGGATCCATTGGCAGAATCCGAACCCGTTCTCGATTTTGGCGACGAGCTTGCGCAAATGGATAAAAAATAGGTATCCTTGGGGTAGTTATGCAAGCGGCAGAATGAAAACTACCAGTACGAACGACAAGCAACGAGCTGATGCAGAAGTTAGCCAGTGGGGTCAATTGGGATTGGACCGTCGATGGTTGGATCATCGTTGCAGGCGCATTGTGCGCGGTCGCAGCTTCACTGCTTGGTAATTTTCTAGTTCTCCGTCGACTCAGTTTGATGGGTGACGCGATTAGTCATTCCGTTTTGCCTGGGATTGCGGCCGCCTTCTTATTTAGCGGGACACGGGGATCCGTTGTTGTCTTGATCGGTGCAGCCAGCATGGGGCTACTGACCGTATGGTTGACCGAGTTGATTCGAAAATACGGCAAAGTGGAAGAAAGCGCCGCCATCGGGGTAGTGTTTACATCGCTGTTCGCGGTTGGCCTCATCATGATGGTGCGAGCAGGAGACAAGATTGACTTGGACCCATCGTGCGTGCTCTACGGCAATCTCGAAACGATTATCTTGGACACGGTGGAAACTCCCGTTGGTGCAGTTCCGCGGGTGGTTATCACCATCAGTCTCGTTTGTATGCTCAATGCTATTTGCATTGCGGTCTTCTTCAAGCAATGGCAAGTTTCGACGTTTGATCCGCTGCTTTCCCAGGCACAAGGCATTTCGCCCACGTTGTTTCATTATGTGTTGGCGTCGTTGGTGGCTGTGACTTGCATCGCAAGTTTTGAGGCGGTTGGAAACATTTTGGTCGTCGCCATGTTGGTTGTCCCAGCCGCAACTGCGTTTCTGTTGTGTAGGCGGTTGGAGACCATGATTCTGATTAGCATGGTGGTTGGATCCGCGTCAGCCATTGCGGGGCATTTGATGGCGATAACGGTTCCGGTTGCCTTTGGATTTCGATCGGTCAATTCGGCCGCGATGATGACGGTGACGAGCGGACTTTTTTTGGTATTGGCGGTGGTGGCTAGCCCCAAAGCCGGGGTGCTCATTCGATTGCTAGAGCAACGCACGGTTGCTCGAAAAATTGTAGGTGAGGACATTTTGGCGTTGCTTTATCGCCAATCAGAGCGAGCGATTCATGCGGACACAGTCGCCAATCGCGATGCCCTTCCAATGCGAGACATCGCGAACCAACTTAAACTAAGCCTCAAAAAACTGACTTCGATTGCGTCCGATTTGGTTCGAGAGGGTTGGATATCCATGTCCCAAACGTCGGTTGCCCTCACGAGCGAAGGACATCGTGTGGCTCAAAACTTGATTCGTTCTCACCGATTGTGGGAGCAGTACTTGTCCGTTGAGGTTAACGCCAGCGACGCTAGGTTGCATGCGCAAGCGGAGTCATTGGAGCACTTTACAAATTCATCGCTACGTGGCAAGCTAGACGTCGAGACTGGGCTATCCATGCTGGATCCGCACGGTCGCAATATTCCACCGGAGGGATAGTTCGATGGTTCGATCGGTTGTGCGATGGAGTGCCCGTTGCGTATTATTATTGGCGGTAACGATGCTCTGTTTTGGTTTCTTTCCTGTGGCACACGCCAGGCAAATCGATTCCAACGACGTGGATAATCGGCCGCCGGTTAGTTCCAGCAACGATGACGAGCGTGGTGACATGAAAGACAATGCAAAGCCTTGGAACTTACCTTTACCAACTCTTGGAGGCAAACAATTTTGGACCGATTACCGTTGGTGGCAGGGTTGGCGAATTCAATACAATAGCACTCTTGATCACTGGCGTTTACTCGACCCGAATTCGGTGCGAAGGGCGTGGGGTGGACGGCAAGCGATGCTCGATGAGCTAAGTCGAGTCACGGCATCCAGCCAGATAGAGTCCAATCCAACCGAAGTCGTTCTCTTGGTGCATGGGTTGATGCGAACAGCTAGCAGCATGGATCCCATTGAGAAAGAGTTAACTCGAGTAGACCGTGATCTGATGATTTTGCATCCAGAATTCGCAAAAAAACGAACTCCCATCTCTTTTTCCTATGCAAGTACTCGCGATCCGATCTCGGTCCATTCCGCCGCATTGCGAGAATTGGTTGAAAACTTGCCAGCCCAGCCAAGAATAAGCATGGTGGGGCATAGTCTTGGAAATATCGTTTTTCGACAAGCTATTGGTGAATGGCAACGCAACGGTGATCCCAAAAAAGTACTACCGCGAATGAATCGTGTTGTTATGCTAGGGCCACCGAATCAAGGCTCTTCGTTCGCAGCGAAATTGTCGCGAATGGGGCTCTTTGAAACCGTCACGGGAAACTCGGGGATGCAACTTGGGCCATCGTGGGATCAGTTTCGCAATGGGCTCGGTACACCACCGTGTCCCTTCGCCATTGTAGCCGGCGATATTTCCAAGAGTCCGATTCAGAATCCGTTGCTTAGCGGCCCTAGCGACGGCGTCGTTACTCTCGAAGAAGCTGCGTTGGATGGGATGGCAGAGATTGCATCGGTACCGGTCGTTCACTCCTTCCTGATGAGTAATTCCGCCGTAGTCCGAGCCACTGTCTCGTTTCTATCCGGAAATGGACTCAAGGACGCGCTGGATGCCAACAAGTAATATTAATAAATAGATAGTGAGAATCCTATGAAGACGCGGTGGAACGAACACGAGGAACCCAGCAGCAAGGATATTCGCGATGAAATTCTCCGCAATTTGCTGATGATGAAACCCGGTGAAAGCATTTGCCCGTCCGACATTGGTCGTACCTTTGGCTCAAAATGGCGAGAGCTGATGACCACGGTCCGCGAAGTTGCGTCCGACATGGTCCGCGACGGGGCGATTGAAGTCACCCAAAACGGCGAGGTCGTCGATATCGATGAGAGAAAAATCGAAACGCTCAAGGGGCCGATAAGGTTAAGATTACCCAAGCGATCTGAGTAGTGTAGCTCGACACTCCGTGCGGAGAATCACGGCACGGAGTGCCGTGCTACACTGGGCCGAAACCCATTGCGTTCAAATTTTGGTTTGATCTTGTAGCAACTTGCACCGCCAGAAGGCATAATAAGTCGCTTGAATAGTCTGAAGGTATGCGTCGGATCCGGTGTTATTACTGACGTTCTTTTGTTTGTCCCAACGAAGTCGAGTTGACGATGCGCAAGAAATCCCGAGTTTATAACGCTGTTGTCGTGTTGAGCGTTGCCATGAGCCCGACTCTGTTGGCTCAAGCACCGGTCGAAAAGATCGATACAGCCACCATCGATAAAATCAAAGAGGAAGGCTTGCAGCGTTCGCAAGTGATGGAGTCCATCAGTTACCTGACAGATGTCCACGGCCCTCGATTGACCGGATCGCCGTTAACGAAAATAGCGGGCGAGTGGACAAAGGGAAAGTTGACCGAATGGGGACTGGAGAACTCGCACCTGGAAAGTTGGGGGCCTTTTGGTCGAGGCTGGACACTCGAGTCGTGCACAGTGAACTTGGTAGAGCCGCACTATTCTGGATTGATCGCCTACCCAAAAGCTTGGACGCCAAGTACTTCCAAGACCATCCGAAGCGAACCGATCTACTTGGATGCAACGACTCCAGAGGAACTCGAAAAGTATCGAGGCAAGTTAGGTCGCGCGATTGTTATGATCAGCCCACCTCGAGAAGTAAAACCACTATTTGATGCACCGGCAACACGCAAGACCGATGCAGAATTACTGGGTCTGGCCAACGCGGATCCGTCAACGCCACGTCGTCGCGGTGGCCCTGGTGCGGGTGGCCCCGGTGCGGGTGGACCTGGTGCGGGTGGACCTGGTGCGGGTGGACCCGGTGCGGGTGGACCTGGCCGATTTGGTGGTCGAGGAGAGCCAGGGGCACCATCTGCAACTGGCGATGCGGCTCCGACTCCGGCGGCAGACGCGACCGCAGCACCTGCTCCGCGAACCGAGGGCCGTAACATGCAAGCGGACAAATGGCAGATGGCCTACGACGAAGGGGCATCGGTTGTTCTCGAACCAGGCCGTGGAGACGGAGGTACGGTATTCGTCCAATCCGCAACCATGCCACGCAAGGCAGATCCAGTTGGCCGAGAAGGCGTCAATCCTTTTAGTAGCGGACCTCGTCCGTGGGCGACGAATCCGCCCGATGTATTGCCGCAGTTGGTGATGGCAGCAGAACATTACAATCGCATAGTGCGTATGATCCAACGGGGCGCACATCCCAAACTGTCGATCGACATTGAATCGCAATATCACGATGGCGATGTGAATAGCTTTAATATCATTGCCGAAATACCAGGGACGGACCTCAAGGATGAAATAGTCATGCTAGGCGGTCACTTCGACTCCTGGCATGCGGGAACTGGAGCGACGGACAATGCAATTGGTTGTGGGGTTGCGTTGGAAGCCGTTCGGATTTTGAAAACCATCGGTGCCAAGCCGAGACGAACGATTCGAATCGCTTTGTGGACCGGCGAAGAGCAGGGACTGCTTGGCTCCCGAGCTTACGTTTCCGACCACTTTGGAAGTCTCAAAACCCCTTCACGTGCCCCTGGTAGCGGCGGAGACGCACCGCGAGAACGTCCGAGGGCGACGTACGAACTCAAAGCTGAACACGAGAAATTTTCCGCTTACTTCAATCTGGACAATGGGACCGGAAAGATTCGCGGTATCTACCTGCAAGGGAACGAAGCGGTTCGGCCGATCTTCCGTGCCTGGCTGTCTCCCTTTGCCGATATGGGTGCGACCACAATCTCTTCATCGAATACAGGTGGAACTGACCATCAGTCTTTCGACGGGGTCGGCTTACCTGGATTCCAGTTCATTCAGGACCCTCTGGAATACGACACACGTACCCACCATTCCAGCATGGACGTATACGAACGCATTCAAGCGGACGATGCAAAACAAGCGTCCATCATCATGGCGACGTTCGTGTACCAAGCGGCAATTCGGGACGAAAAACTTCCTCGCAAGCCTCTCGAAGGCGAAATCGTGACAGCACCTGCGACGCCAGCTACTTCGGTCAGCGTTCCTCAGGTTCCAGCCCCAGCCGTCCAGTTGCAGCCTTCCGGATCCGAATAGCGGCAGATACCCTTGTTGGATAGGAAGCCGTTTGGTTACACTATAGGGGTGGGATGTGCGAACGACGCACAGGCGGTCCCGCATTTCGATAGTCATCCGAGCCATTTGGCTTGGAACATGCATCCCTGGAGTCCGGAATGAAAAAGATAGAAGCCATTGTTCGACATTTCAAGTTAGAAGACGTCAAGAACGCACTCACCGAACAAGGCATCCATGGAATGACCGTCAGCGAAGTGCGTGGTTACGGCCGCCAAAAAGGACATACTGAAATCTATCGCGGTACGGAATACGCGGTTGATTTCGTTCCTAAGGTCAAAATCGAAGTGGTTTGCGCCGATGGCGAACTTCAAACTGTCATCGACACCATAGTAAAGACTGCCCAAACGGGCCAAATTGGTGACGGTAAAATTTTTGTTTCTGAACTTCAAACTGCGGTGCGGATTCGAACGGGTGAAACCGGTCAAGACGCCCTGTAAGTCGTCCAATCAAATTGTCATCCTTAAACCCGCAAGTAGTCAAAGCGCGTTCGCAATTGGCGGACGCGCGTCTAAAAGCGGCTGGTCTTCACCATTCCGGCGCAAGCGGACCGCAGGTCTGCTTTGCGTGGGCGGATCAGGTCGACCAAGTTATCTACGACCTGATCCACGCGGCCGTGGAGGGTTTGTCGACACCGCTAGACCCTTCGTGCTTTGCATTTGTTGGGTTGGGTGGGTACGGCCGGAGGGATCTTGCCCCTTTCTCGGACATCGATTTGATGTTGCTCTATCGCGGGGTGAGTGAGTCTCAGATCACGCCGCTGGCTCGTGCGATCGCACAAATGATCGTGGATGCTGGACTGCAACTCGGTTTTACAATTCGAACCCCATCCCAAGCTCGACAGGCCGCTTGGTCGGACGCGACGGTCCTGACGTCCTTGGTTGAAATGCGATTGGTGGAAGGAAGTCAGGCACTGTTCGATGGTTTTCTGAATGCTTTCCGGATTGGCTGCAAGCGTCGTTCAAGGCGACTGGCCGGTTTGATTGAGAAAGAGCGATTTGTTGAACGCCAAAAGTTTGGCGAATTGGTCTACTTGCTGCACCCAAACGTCAAACGATCCCGCGGATGTCTGCGCGATGTTCAAATTGTGCGTTGGATCGGCTTCGTATGCTTTGGCGAGAAGGACCCCGAGCAGTTGGTGGAGATGGGATTGCTGGCACAAGAGGATTTCCGTGCGATTCGGGACGGATACCAGTACTTGCTTCGCTTGCGCAATCAATTGCATTTTTTGGCTGGGCGAGCGCAGGATTCGTTGGATCGTCCAAAGCAAATTGAATTGGCAGCTTGGTCGAAGTTCAAGGGAACCGATGGCGTGTTGCCGGTCGAAGAATTCATGCAGCAGTACTTTGAATTCACCAGCGAAGTGCGATACAGTTCCGCCAACTTCGTCGGAATGGCTCGTTCTCGATTGACCTTGTTCGGATACTTGTCCCGGTTCATCGCCTGGCCCATTCGAAAAGGCATTCGGTTGGGAGTCAAGGAGATTTGGGCAACTCGGGCAGGGCTTGAAAAGTTGCAATCGGATCCTGCCAAAGTGCTTGAACTGATGCAGGTAGCCAATCGTTACGTGCGGCGCATCGAACACAAGACTTGGCGAACGATCCGACAGGCCATGCTTAGGCGTCGCGATGATCGAGTCGGCAGCGAGGCCATCGAGCGATTCTTGCAATTGATTGCGCAGCCTGGTCGTCTCGGCGAGATCCTGAGGCGATTGCATGAATTGCGAGTGCTCGAACAGATCATCCCTGCCATGCGACATGCGCGATGCCTGTTGCAATTCAACGAGTATCACAAGTACACCGTCGACGCGCATTGCATTCGTTCGGTGGAATGCGCCGGGGAGTTTGCCAAGTCGGATGACGTTTTAGGGCGCGTGTACCGTGGCTTGCAGAACAAGATGATCCTGCACTTGGCTCTCCTGTTGCATGATCTAGGAAAGGGATTTCCGGAGGATCATAGCGAGGTAGGCCGAGAGATCGCCGAAGAGACGGCTCAATTGTTCAAGCTGTCAGATGCCGATCGAGAGTTGCTCGTGTTTTTAGTGCATCAGCATTTGCTCATGGCCCACACCGCGTTTCGATTCGATCTTTCGCAAAAGGGTCCAATCATCCATTTCGCAAAACAAGTTGGCTCGATCGAGCGACTTCAAATGCTGATGGTTTTGTCTTGCGCCGATTTGGATGCGGTTGGGCCGGGAGCGCTGAACGATTGGAAGCTCAGGCTTATTTTGCAACTCTACGATGCCACCGAATCTCAATTCCGCAGCGACAGTCCCGATCAACGCTTTCTCGATATTGTGGCGACCCAGCGAACTGCCGTCATGGCCCATCGGACAGCCGAGGAAAGAGAGAATAGTTGGTGCAACGAACAAATCGAAGCCATCCCGTCCGGATACTTGTTGTCCATAAAGCCGAAAGACTTGATGGATGAACTACGCCGCATACGCCAATTGACTGCGGAAAAACCGGTGCAAGCCTGGGGGAATTTTATGCCCAAACAGGATGCTACCGAGTACGTGACCGCCGTTCGACAGGAGCAGTCCACCGGATTGTTTCATACGATTGCGGGGGCGTTATCCAGCCAAGGGCTCAGCGTATTGTCGGCGGAAATTCATACCCAACCGGGCCGCATCGCGTGGGATCGCTTTGTGGTTCGAGATGCAGACTACGAAGGTGGGCCACCAGCCTACCGAATCGAACAAGTCTGCAAGCACTTGGTGCAAGCCGTGGACTCCAAGGATTCTAAGCCCCCTGTTTTTCGTCGAATCTGGAAATCTCAATCCACCTTCGATGCAGCCAACGCGAGAATTCAACCTACCCAAATCCGATTCGACAACAGTACCTCAGACAGGAACACCATCATTTCGGTCTTTGCCTACGATCGAATAGGCTTGCTTTATGACATTTCCAAGACTCTCTTCGATCTGAAGCTGGATTTGCAAGTGGCCAAAGTCAGTACGCACTTAGACCAAGTCGTAGACGTGTTCTACGTCACGGACTTAGACGGTCAAAAAATCACCGAACCGACTCGACTCTACACGCTTCGACATAGCCTGTTGAGAGCAATCGAATCCGATGAACCGCGAATGGAAATGCCCTAAACGTAAGCTGTGCCTATTGTCGCCTTTCGCTTATTGTCGCCTTTCGCTCCGCGAAAGTGCGCCTCGTTAACGCACTTTCGCGGAGCGAAAGGCGACAATGCTGGGCTAGGACTGCGTCGATGCTTGTGTCGTCAACTTTACCAGCGCCTGCCTTAACTCTCGGACCTTGAGCGGCATCGCTATCAACACATGGTTCGGACTGGTTTTGGCTCCGCGTACAATGTACTGCTGCTTTGGATCCACCAACATGACAACCGGAATATGCTTGGTGTGCTCCTGTTCGGAGAATTGATTGAAAGCCTCGAGGGCTAGGCTGCCCAGGTCCAGTGCACACAAAACGACACAATCCGCAGGCGGAGTTTCGTCGGGCGTGAATTTGCTCAGCGCTCGTTCTGGATCGCCAAAGATGAGGACGCGGTAACCGCGTTTCTTCAGTTTTTCACGCAAAATATTTTGCAGTTCAGGCTTGCTCTCGACCACGATCAACGTCTTGCCCTGCCCCTCTTTGGCCTCCTCCACATTGATCGTTTGGATGGCGTGTTGCGACGCTTTCTTCTCGCCAATCCCTCCATCCGGATTGTCAAAGCGTTTGATGGCTGCTTGAACATCCGCCAAGATGGCACCCGTTGTCTGATACCTTTTCTCTGGATCGAATTCCAAAGCCTTATTGCAGATTGCGTAGATGGAATCGGGCAAGCCTTGGATGCGTTCATTGAGCGGAGGAAAATCGGTAAAGCGAGAAATGCTTAACCGTTGCATACGGTCGCGTGTTTCAATGAGCGCCGGTTTGCCGCAAACCACATTGTAAAAAATGACTCCTACAAAGAACAAATCGCTTCGCGGATCTCCTTTGCGTACGCCCGTTCCTCGTTCCAAGGCCGCGTAGTCGATCGCTCGAGCGCTAGGGCAGTCTGCAATCGCTTCCGGCGACGAAACGTCCGCCATCGCAGCCAATCCAAAGTCCACGAGTTTGCAGCGACCACTCGCGTGAACCAAGACGTTCGTTAGTTTCAAATCGCGGTGCGTTATCCCCTTGGAACTAGCGAAATCAAGTCCTGCACAAATATCCTGCATCATGTTCAAGGCATCGGCCGGACCGAATATACCTCGAATCTTCATGATCTCCCGTAGCGTCTCACCCTCAACAAATTCCATTACCAAGTAGGGCGAACGAGCATCATTTTCAATCTCGTGAATCGTAACAATGTTCGGGTGCCGCAGTTGCAAACCCATGCGCCCTTCTCGGAGGAATTGCTCGACCGAAGCGACCTGATCGCGGTGCCTTCGACGCAATACCTTAATGGCCACGACTCGACCCGTTTCGCGGTGCACACAACGGAACACGCGGGCAAACGTACCGGCTCCAATCATGTACAGAACTCGGTATGGTCCGTAAAAGAATCCAAGCCGTTCCCCCGTCATCATTCGATCCAATTGGAAATTCGTAAGAATTCCCTTTCGAAGGAGGAGGTTCTTGATGTCCTCCAGTTTGACATCGCTGGTACGCAGTTCTCCCCAGAACCTATCAATCTGTTCGGAAGTAGCTAGCTCCAAATCGATAGCGCGCTGAGTAAGGGACCTTGGCGTAAATTCCATCGAAACGTCTGACCGACGAAGAGTGAGGTGGAGGAAAGGAGTACAGTTAACTCCTCTAGACTAAGCCAAATCATCACAGCAAGCAAACCATTAAACAAACAGGTGAGTCGATTCAGGCTCATTTTGCCTAAGCCGACTCGCCTGTTTTAAGCTCGAATGCACTTCGCCTTGTACTGTCGGAGGAATTCTTGGGTTGGAAAGTGGCGACTTTCGGCTCCCAATGACACAAGCGAATGCATTCGTCGAATCCAACTAGTGCGTCTTCAAGTCTTAATTTTGGCTTGGTAAATGTGGCGTAAGCTTCCAGCTTGCGGATTTCGCACGCCGTTCTGACTGGCAGGCAGGATGCCTACCCCACTTTTTAGCATTGAAAAAGCACTAGTCTTGGTTTTCTTCTGGGGAAATTCCGTCTGTATCACCGTGTTCGCCCATCAGTTCCTGAATCTGGCGTTGGTAACCGTCTCGCTCTCGTCGAGTCGCTTCCAAATCAAAGACCAAATACTTCATGTCCAAACGAAGTTGGCCAATGGAATCCTGCACCAATTGCAAAATCTTGCGTCGACGATTAGTACTTTCCACCACGCGTTGAAACGATGGTTGAATTGTCAATCGTTGTGCCGGGGGCAGCATTTCAATCACTTTTTGAAGATCCACCAGTTCGCTGGGCGTGTCGTTCAGGAGATTTTCGGTCGATTGGGCGGCTTGGCTCATGCGGAGGCTCCTCAAGGTAGCGATTAGGAATTGTGTGCCGGTAGTTTGCGGGCGATTATGAAATTAAAGAAATGCAGCTTGCGTGCCGACACTCTCTGACAGGAGAACTAACATGGACGGTAAACCCATGCTAGTCAAGGACTTAGGAAAGTCGACGCTTTCGTTTCAATTTGGTTAACCCTAAAAGTCCGTGGGGTTTTCGCAACACCAAACGACCTGGAATCGCACCGTAAGTCATGCTACAAGCTAGACTTACGAACTTGCAAATCAGGTTGCCTCCTATGTTTCTTTTTCTCCACTATTCATTCGCACTTTGTTGCAAAAAGTCAACCCTCGGGCCGCATAGCGCGATTGGGCAACTTCTGCGTTGGCCCTTGCCAGCCCGGCTGGTCTTCTTGTTCGTCCTCACTGCTCCCCAGATCGCTTCTGCGCAAATATTCGATTCGTTCGACGACACGAGACAAAAATTCCGACTTTGGGAAAGCGATGCCAAAGCCCAACTCGCACCTTTCAGGCGAACGGAACCTGGCCTTGAGATCATCGAGCCGTCGTTCAAGAAAGGCAGCAAGGTTTACCTCATCTACCCGATCGACCGTTGCGCTATCATCGAAGACCTCAACGCCTCCATCAAAATCCTGTCTGCGCAGAGCGGTTTGAGAATCGGCTTCCGCGTCGTTTTCCCTCGCAGCGCCCATCCAGTGACACACGATCCAATTACCGAAGTCGTTCTGGGTACTCCGAGCGAAGGGGGCGGGCGTTGGTCTAACTCCAGTATTGCTAACGTACCGCAGCAATTCGACGATCGCAGACGGTATCTTCGAACTCTTTACGGACCAAGTGTCGATTTGCAAGGGGCTTTTATCGATGCGGTGGTGCTAAGCGTTTATTCGGATCCCGGCACAATCAAGCTAAAGGTGGACGACCTGCAAGTCGAAGGCATGGTGGGGCCAACGGCTACCGGTATCAACGACAGAATATCCAATAGCAATCTGCAAAATCCGGCAACTCTTTCGGTTCCAGAGCAACTTCGCAATTTGCAGGCCACTGTCCCAAGATGGATTCTCTATCGAGGCGAGAGCTTAGATTATCTCAAGTCCCTCGGCTTCAACGCTATCATCACCAACAACCCCAGCGACCCGCTCGTTATCGAGCAAGCAACGCGATCGCAGATGGGCGTCATCGCCCGACCACCCGACTTCGTTCCAACGGAGAGCCTAGCCAAAGACTATCGACATGTGACAGGCTGGCTGATCGGTACGACGTTGGATCAATCTCATTTGCCACAGACCCGAAGCCTCGTTTCGAAGCTTGCTCGCTTCCCACAATCGCTTGCACGCCCGACGGTAGGTGAAGCCATGGAAATGTATGGTCCCTACAGCCGTCTAAGCGACTGGCTGGCAGTGCCGCTGCCGCTCCCAACCCGCGTGCGTTCCGCCAGCGAAGAGGCCGCGATCATGCAGTCCGACCTTCGCCCCTTGGCCGGTCGATCGATTCCATTGACTTCGATGGTCACGCAAATGCCCAATGAATGGAGCGTACAAAAAGCCATTGCAACCCGCGGCTTGGGCAGAGAAGAGGGCGGTCCAGTCGATTACGATTTACTTCAAGTCCGTTTGCAATTCTATCGAAGCATGATGCAAGGGGCACGCGGCTTTGTGTTTCGATCAGGCACGCCTCTCGATTCAGGCGATCCAACTTCTTTCGCGCGCCGCGACAGCTACACACACATCAACCAAGAGGTTGAGCTATTCACGCCATGGATTCAGGCAGGGCAATCTTCTTGGCGAAACCTAGTCACAGATTCGCCAAGCCATACGGCGACCATCCTCGAAACCCCGAAAAGTCAACTTGCGATCATTGTGGCATCGGGCCCCATGGACCAAATCTGTTCGGTGGCACCAGACACCGAACGCATCCAGATCACGTTGCCTTTGTCAGGTCAGTTGCGCGAGGTATTTCGAATCACCCACGGCGTATTGGAAACGATGCGTGGAGAACTGACACCGAATGGTCTGCTTGTTGCAATCGATCGCCCCGGCCTCATCGAACAAATTGTTACTGTGGTCGATCCGATACCAGCCGCCTACGTGCGAGACAATCTCTTACGACTCGCACCGAGCCTGATCGAATCGCGAATGGACATTGCCGAACAAGTCATCGCCACCGGCCAAACGTTGTTGGTCGCTCAGGCTGTCCCGAGAGAGGATCCACGTTGGGAAGAGATGAATCTCGCGCGATCGTTGCACCGTGACGCGACGCAGCACCTTGCCGCTTCGAATATTCCTCAAGCTTTGAAGACCTCGGACCAAGCGTTGGTGGCTGCACAGCGCGTCGTACGGAGGTCATGGGATGAAGCGGCATCTCAACTGGGTGCCTTTCAAAGCAGCCCGCTATTGGCTTCACCACTCTCGTTGCCCCTTCATTGGGAATACCGTCGCTTGCTATCTGGACGAGGCTGGCAATCCATCCCATTGCCAGGTATTCCCTTTCGCGATATGGCTCAGCTAAATCAGTCGCGTTGGCAAGTGGACCGTCGACTGACGGAGAACGTTACGAGCGACTGCGATGTTTACCCCCAGGGGCCCGATGGCAGTCCGGCACTAGTCCTTGCTACCAAACCAATCAACAACCAGCCCATCCCATCGGGCTACGGCGGCGCGGTGATGCGAGTGTCGTCCCCTCCGATCACCGTTCCGGTAGGTGCCATGGTTCATATCAAGGGTCTAGTCCGAATCCAATCCTCGCCCGCAGAAACACAAAGTGGTCTATTGGTAAGCGACAGTATCGGCGGCGAGTCACTGGGGCAGTTGCTTTCGACAGCGGACGCTTCGCAATATGCTTGGCGGCGATTCAGCCTCATTCGATTCGTGACCAACGAACGAACCATTCGACTCCACTTCGAAACACGAGGGGAAATGCGAGCTGAAATCGCCAATCTCGAAGCCGAAATGATCATGCCCAGCCGACCTGTTGACTTGCTAACTCGGCCGTACTCTCCTGACGAAAGCCTGGATGACGTTCAAAATACGATTCCGGTTTCCACCTCAAGCCGCCGATAACGGTAGCCAGCCGTAGCTGGATTCACGAGAATTCACTGAAGTCTGAATTATCACGCCTTCCGCTGCGACATCCCAACAAAAGGCACCAACGCATTGTCGACCAAGAATCCAAACGACACCCCTACCACCGTCTCCCGGCTGACGTCCAGCGTTCCATCCGCCATTGCGGTACTTGAAATCAACGGGGCTTCGGCCCTGGATTTTGCAAAGCGCTGTTGGCGCCCCAACCAAGGGGACAACACCCTACGGATCAATGCGATTCGTTTCGGATTTACTCGGTGCGATGGTCTGGAGCAGGGTGAGTCGATTGTCATCTGCAGGACCGGGGAATGTCGGGTTGAAATTCATTGCCACGGTGGCCGTATGGCATCCGATGCCATCCTCCGCAAACTGGTCTCGTGCGGCGCCATCGAGCAACCGGCCAACCTACGAGGGCTCGTGCGCAGCACCGATGAGATCGCGTCCGAAGCACAACAGGATTTACTTCTTGCTACGACGCTGCGAACCACATCCATTCTGCTGGACCAATTCCGAGGATCGCTCGGCCTGGAACTCGACACCATCAAGTCCATGTTGATCGCCAGCAACACTGCCGAAGCGACCCGGCGACTTACTCAGCTTAACACTCGGTCAGAACTCGGTCGCCATCTGATTGAACCTTGGCGGGTGGTACTGGCAGGCCCTCCCAACTCAGGCAAGAGCAGTCTGCTCAATAGGCTACTGGGTTACTCGCGAGCCATCGTACATGAACAAGCGGGAACCACCCGCGACTTGCTGGAAGAACGTTCCAGTTTCGACGGTTGGCCAATCGAGCTCGTCGACGGAGCTGGCATCCGAACGGCAACGGACGCAATTGAAGCAATCGGCATCGAGCAGACCTTACAACGCATTGCCACGGCGGATTGCACGCTGTTGCTGGTGGATCGAACCACGGGTTGGACACAGGCCCACGATCAAATACTGGATCATTGCTCCGGGAGAGTGGTTCTGGTCAACACCAAATCGGACTTGAATAGAGTTGGTGTCAATGTGCAACTCGGGCATATTCCCCAGTCGATTACCATGCGAGTCGACACGAGCAGCGTTACAGGAGACGGCTTAAAGGAACTGATGAATTCCGTTGTCTCGATGTTGGTGCCCCAACCACTTCTACCTGGCGATCCCGTGCCGTTCCGACAACGCCATCGCGACATGATCAAGGATCTAATAACGGCGGTACAATAGCGGTCCTCTATCGAATTGCTGGGGAATGACCTGGGTGGCTAAGCTCAACGACCTCCTCGTCCTGTGGGATTTGGTGTAATCGCTTTCGAGTAAGAGTTCGAGTTATCCACCGATTTGATACATGGCTCGTTCGGGCTGTTGGAAATCGCTTGTCGAAATGCCGTGCGATGCATACTTGTTCTTGATGCAGTCCGCAATGATGCCGTAAATCTGTTCATCGGTCGTATTCGATTCACTCGCGGCCTTGAGGTCCCATTCTTCGCGACCGAAAAGGCAGTTCCGTAACTTGCCGTCCGCTGTCAATCGAATGCGATTGCACGATTGGCAGAATGGCTTAGAGACAGGGTCGATAAACCCGACTCCCCCTCGCCCATCCGTAAATCCAAAATCACTCGACGGCTGTGCCGGGTCAGACCTAGGAATCGCAGCCAGCGACCCGAAGTGAGATTCAAGATGCTTTCGAAGCTCGCTGCCGTTAACTACCTGTTCTTGTGTCCACTGCCGATCGGCATCCAACGGCATGAACTCAATAAATCGGATAAACAAATTGCGATCGCGTGCAAAATCAACCAAGGGAATGCAGTCTTGCAAATTGATTTCACGCAGCACCAATGCATTGAGACGTACTTTCAACCTGCTGGCAACCGCCGCATCGATGCCTGCAAGCACTTGGTCTAATCCATCGCGTCGCGAAATCTGTTTGAAGGCGCTCTCTCGTAATGTGTCCAATGAAATATTGACGTGCGTTAAGCCCGCATCCTGAAGCGATGCGACTTTGTCCGCTAACATCATTGCGTTGGTCGTCATAGCGATTTGCTGCAAGCCTGAAATATCAGCAAGTTGCGCAACCAACTGTTCCAAGTGTGGCCGCATCAGAGGTTCTCCGCCCGTAAGCCGAATTTTACTTACGCCAGCCCGAGCCAAGATCGAGACAATTCGAACGATGGAACTGTATTGCAACAATCGATGTTGCGGAAGGAATCCTAATACCGTCTCTGGCATGCAATAGCGACATCGAATGTTGCACGCATCCGTAACACTGATTCGCAACGACTCATGGACTCGTCCAAACGGGTCGATGAGTGGCGGCAGACGAGCGGACAGCCCAATAGCAGTCTTCGGAAGTATAGATGGTTTCATGAGTTGGGGGTTGGGTGTATCCACTTAGGTGGCTGAGCGGCAAACCATTCCTTCTTCCAGATCGGGACTTGCTTTTTGAGCTCATCAATCAACCATTTCGCGGCTTCAAAAGCATCGGTTCGGTGGGGAGTACTGACGACAACAGCAACACTCGGCTCCTTGACCTCGACCCGACCCAAGCGATGGACGATTGCAACCGTCCTAATGGGCCATCGCTCGCAGGCAATCTTCTCCAGCTCCGCCAACTTGGCCAACGCCATGTCACGATATCCTTCATATTCGAGGTACGCGGTTTCTGTCCGCCCCGTTTCCGCATTGGCCGTCCATCGACGCGTCGAACCCAAAAAAAGAACGCTCGCGCCGCATGATTCGTCGACCGAATCAGCCAAAAGCCGTTCAATCGGAATGGGTCCGTCCACTAATTCGACCATATCGTAGGCTGGTTCCTGGGGCAGTAAGTAACACTGTGGACAAAACACTAGTTTAGCCGAACGACTCAAGCCTGTCATTTGGAATGTTTGTCGCCTTTCGCTCCGCGAAAGTCCGCATCGCTAACGCACTTTTGCGGAGCAAAAGGCGACACTTGTAGCTGAGCGAGGGCCTCGCTCAGCTACGAAAAGCTTCCGTCAAACTTCGTATCGACATGCCCCCGGTCAAGTTGAATACGCTTTTGAATCCGCTGCTGCGCAACCAAGCTGCTGCGACGTGGGCCCGCTTTCCGGAATGACAAACGACAACCGTTACTCGTTCGGGATCCAATTCATGCAACCGCGACGGGAAATCATCCACCTCGATTGCAATGGCCTTTTCAAGTGGCAGCGTCTCTCGCTCGGCAGGCGTCCTAACGTCTACGATTTGCGCATTCGACAAATCGACATCTGGCAAAGCGAGCGTTGGTGTCCCTTGCAAATCATTACAAGCGGTAAACGCGGCCATGTGGATCGGGTCCTTGGCGCTGCCATAGGGGGGAGCATACGCAAGATCAAGCTGCGCCAACTGAAAGACGGTTCCGCCAAAGTGCATCGCGGTCGCCAATATGTCGATTCGCTTGTCGACCCCTTCACCCCCAACCGCTTGTGCTCCGAGTAACTTGCCGTCGGTCGGCGAATAGAGGATCTTGAGCTGCATCGATTGAGCGCCTGGGAAATACGAGGCATGATGCGGTGCCTGAATAATAGTCGTTCGAAAAGGGAGCCCGTTAGCGACCAAATTGCGTTCGTTTAGTCCGGTGCATGCTGCTGTGAGGTCAAAGACTCGAACGATTGACGTTCCTAAAACCGACCCCATAGGTTCGCTGACGCCTGTTGCAGCATGAGTTCCTGCAATTCGGCCAGAGCGATTGGCTGGCCCAGCTAGTGGATTGATGCCACGCTTGGATGTAACTCCATTCGTGTATTCAGCGATATCACCCACGGCATAGATGTTGGGGTCCGACGATTGCATGAATTCATTGACCGTCACACCTCCCTCTTTGCCCAGCGACAGACCGCATTGCGAAGCCAGGGCTGTTCGAGGCTTGACTCCTGTCCCAACAATCAACAGATCTAAAGTCAGTACGCGTCCATCCTGAAGTGTCGCCGAAACCGCTTTTCCATTCTCGACCTTGAGCGACTCGATTGTGTTGCCAAGCTGCAATGCGATCGATTTGGTTTCCAAGTGGTTCTCGACCATCTTTGCAAAGACACGATCTAGTCTGGCAAGGATCTGCGGATCGCGTTCGACCAAGGTGACATGGACTCCGCGTCGATGAAGCTGCTCGACAACCTCCAGCCCGATGAAGCCACCACCGACCACAACCGCATGGGCTACACTTCCGCTCTTCAGCTTCGCCAATATTCCATCCATGTCCGCTAGCGTCCATAGATGGAATGCGTTGCTTGGCATAGGATTGCAATAGCTTGGTCTGTTAGGCTCAGCTCCAGGCGCCAAGATCAGTCGATCATAGGCAATAGTCAACGGTTTGCCCGACTCTCGATCCATCGCATGTAGTGTCTTTGTTTGCCGGTCGATTTCGACCACCTCGCATCGCGTTTTTACTTGAATACGAAAGCGATTCCAAAACAGTTCTTGCTTTGCGACGATCAAGCTTTGTCGCTTTTCGATTTCGCCGCCGACATGGTATGGGAGCCCGCAGTTGGCAAACGAAACCACCGAGTCGCGTTCAAGCATGGTGATTTCCGCGTTCGCATTGACGCGGCGTGCTCGAGTTGCGGCGGAAGCACCTCCCGCCACGCCACCGACGACGATGATGCGAAGCGGTTTTTTTGATTGTTCCAAACTAGAATTCCTTAAGAATGGTGATAATTGTCGTTTTTCGCTTCCAGTGTAGAACGGCACTCCGTGCCGTTTCACTCGGCACGGAGTGCCGAGCTACACTAGGCGACAATGGGCACACCTCATGGCAGTGACTTGATTTCAAAATCATCCTCGAGGAAGTCCACGTGAATGCTGCCTCCGTCATTCTCTTCGCGACGCAGTAGTTCCGTCGCAATCTTGTTCTGTAGTCGGCGTTGAATCACGCGTTTCAGTGGTCGCGCTCCATAAACAGGATCGTATCCTTCGTTGCTAATGGCATCAATGGCTCGCTCGGTGACGTTCAATCGATAGTGATTCTCGACCAACTGCTGTTCAAGCCTTTGAATTTGCAGAACAACGATCTTGCGAATTTGTTCTTTCCGAAGCGGCTCGAATAGGATCGTTTCGTCGATTCGGTTTAAGAACTCAGGCAGAAACTTGGTCTTGAGCGAATCCTGCACCGCTTGCTGCATTTCTTCTTCGCTACCTCCTTCTTCCGTCACACGCTGGATCATCTGACTGCCGATGTTGCTGGTCATGACAACGATCGTGTTGGTGAAGTCAACGGTCCGATTTTGACCGTCCGTCAAACGGCCATCGTCCAGCAATTGCAAGAGGATATTGAAGACATCCGTGTGCGCCTTTTCTATCTCGTCTAGCAGGATAACACTATAGGGTCGTCGACGGACGGCTTCCGTTAACTGGCCACCTTCCTCGTAGCCAACATATCCCGGAGGAGCTCCCACGAGCCGGCTCACCGTGTGTCGTTCCATAAACTCGCTCATGTCGATACGCACCATGGCGGTGTCATCGTCGAACATGACCTCGGCCAGCGCTTTGCAAAGTTCCGTTTTGCCAACACCCGTTGGTCCAAGGAACAGAAACGAACCGATAGGACGATTGGCGTCTTGTAGCCCGCTACGACTTCGGCGCACGGCGTTGCTAATCGCCTCGACCGCTTTGTTTTGACCGATCACTCTTTGATGCAATCGTTCCTCCATGACCAACAACTTGGCACGCTCGGTCTCCAGCATGCGAGTTACAGGCACACCGGTCCAAGCGCTGACCACGGCTGCAATTTCGTCCGCCGTAACTTCTGTTCGAAGCAAGCGACGCCTATCCGTCTCTTTCGTTTCCTTGGTTTCCTGGACCTCCTCCTTTGCGATTTGTTCTCGTACTTTGCGAAGATGTTGATCGAGTTCGAACAGTTTTTGGTAGTCTGCTTCGGAAACACCGGCTCTTGAGGACTGCTGTTCTTTGATACGAGAATCCAATTGTCGGAATTCCCCTTCGGCTTTTTCTAGCGAGCGACGAACCGAACCCACTCCGGAGAAGCCTAGTTTTTCCGACTCCCATTGCTCGCGGAGGCTAGCAAGCTCACGTCGAACTTTTTCCATTTCCTCTTCGACGTCTTCCAACGCTTCCTCGGTACTGTTGTCGAATTCCTCGTTGAGCTGTCGCTGGGCCAGCTCCAACTGGCGTAGTCGCCGTTGGAGAGTATCGATCTCAGTTGGTACGCTGTCCCGTTCCATGGCAAGCCGGGCGGACGCTTCATCGATCAAGTCGATAGCTTTGTCCGGTAAAAAACGATCGGTGATGTACCTATGCGACAGCTTCGCCGCTTCGACGAGGGCTGCGTCGCGGATCTTCACACCGTGATGCGCCTCATATTTGGCCTTGAGCCCGCGCAGAATCGTAATGGTGTCCTCGACGCTCGGTTCCCCAACGTAAACCGGCTGAAATCTTCGTTCGAGGGCGGCATCCTTTTCGATATGTTTGCGGTACTCGTTGAGTGTGGTGGCACCGATGCAACGCAATTGTCCGCGTGCCAACTCTGGCTTGAGCAAATTGGCTGCGTCGCTCGAGCCCTCCGCTGCCCCAGCTCCAATGACCGTATGAAGTTCGTCGATAAAGAGAATGACTTCCCCCTCTGCATCTTTGACCTCTCGCAGCACAGCCTTGAGCCGCTCCTCGAACTCACCGCGAAACTTGGTACCAGCGATCAACGAGCCCATGTCCAACGAGATGACTTTGCGATTCTTGAGGCTCTGTGGAACGTCCCCCTGGACGATGCGTTGAGCCAGCCCCTCTGCAATAGCCGTCTTGCCGACGCCAGGTTCGCCGATCAAGACAGGGTTGTTCTTGGTGCGTCGCGAAAGAACTTGGATAACTCGACGGATCTCGTTGTCGCGACCGATAACTGGGTCCAATTTATTTTTGCCGGCCAATGCGACAAGGTCGATCCCATACTTTTCCAGCGCTTGGAATTTGCCTTCTGGGCTCTGATCTGTGACACGCGCGCTCCCCCGCACACTTTGCAGGGCACTGAGAATGTCGGGCTCGGAAACGCCCAGAAGCTTTAACAAGCTGCTGGCCTTGTTTTCCGTCCGACAAAGGCCTAGCAACAAGTGTTCGGTGCTGACGAACTCGTCTTTCATGGCGGTGGCTGCGTCCGACGCGGCCTCAAGCGACTTCTGCAAGGATGGTCCGACAGAGGGTTGACGACCGCCTGAACTTCGCGGCAATCGCTGCAATTCGCTGTCGCAGGTCATCCGTACTTTTTCCAATGGAACGCCCATTTTTTTCAACAATGGGACGACGACCCCTTCATTGTCCTTGAGCAAAGCGTTAAGCAGATGCAAACCTTCGATTTCTGGATTGCCGGACGACGCAGCCTGCGATTGGGCTTCAACGATCGCTTCCTGGCCCTTGATTGTCAATTTATCCATGCGAAAAGTCATATTGATGTCCCGGTTCTGAGGGTTTGACAACGAAAGCAGTCAAATGGATTGGCAGTCGACAATTCAAGATTGACTGAAATGCAAATCGTGGACCGAAACAGGAAGTGGAGGGTTGGAGGGTTGGAGGGTTGGAGGGTGGTTGAGCGGGAGCTTGTCTCCCCTCAACCATGTTTTGGTGTCCTACCAAAACGCTACCTGACTCACCTCGTTCGCATTTCGCTCCCGCCTCGACCGCCGGAGGCGGTCGAGGCGGGAGCGGAATGCGAGGATTTGCGGGCAGAACCGCACGCGTAGGACACCAAAACGGCGTCCGTCGGAGTCAAGCTCCGATCGGACGGAAAATCCTTGAGGCTCAAGGTTAAGCGACGTCAAACGTGGTCAAACGTGATTAAGCGTGGTCAAACAAAAGTGCGAGGCAACGCTCCTTTGCTAGTTCGGCAACTCTGCCGCCAACTGCTGAAACTGTTTCCTCAAATCGGAATCATCCGCGTTCGGGAAATTCGCTCGTTGCACCATGATCAAGTAAGCGCGTTTTCGGACCGGGTCGATCCAAGCTTGCGTACCGTAAGCCCCACCATGACCGAAAGAACCAGCCGAAAGGGATTTAGAAACTCCCTGCGGTTCGCGAACGACACAACAACCAACTCCCCAAGCGTTTCCTGTGGTGAATCCGGTCTTCAAATCCCCCGTGGTCGGCGTTCTTAGACGGTCAACCGATTTTTCGGAAAGGATTTGCTGGCCATTCCACTTGCCATCGTTGAGGAGCATCTGACAAAAGGTTGCGTAGTCATGGATCGTTGAAAAAAGGCCACCGTTGGCCGCCGGCATTCGATCTCGGTCGGTTGGCTTCTTGCCCGATAGCAAACCAATCGGAGACTCTTTCAACATGCCATCGGTCACCTTCAAATAGCTTTTGGCCAGTCGAGGCATTTGTGCATCGCTCAAATAGAAAGTCGTGTCTCGCATGCCGAGCGGCTTGCACACCCGTTCGTTGACAAACACATCGAAGCTCTTTCCTGAGACCGCTTCTACGATTCTAGCCGCGGTGTTGATGCTTGTTTGGCTGTATTGCCATTTGCTACCCGGTTCGAATTGCAACGGCAGCTTTGCGTACTTCTCCGCAGCCACCGCTAGTGTCGGTGACGTGTACGCTTCTCCACTGGGAAGCTCACGCATCCCCGAAGTGTGATTGAGCAATTGCTCAATCGTTACGGTAGCTGTTTCGCCGGTGGAAGACTTGAGACCGGCCATCTCTGGCAAGTGTTTCGCAATCGGATCCGACAAAGCAAGCTTGGCCTCGTCCACCAGCATCATGACGCAAGCAGCCGTAACCGGCTTAGACATCGACGCGATCCAATGGATCGAATCGGTCTTCATGGGTGATTGGCTGGCAAGGTCCGAAAAGCCAGCGGCTTCGAGATGAAGTGTTTTGTTGGGAGTTACCACCATTGTGACCACTCCAGCCACTTCGTTTTTCGCGACGAAGCCGTCCATCGCTTGTTTGATCGAGGTTTGTGATCGTCCATCCGAGTCGAGCTTGCCTTTGCGGTAAACGATGAAGTAGTTTTCTTTGAGTCCGAGTTCTGGCGTTTCCGCTGGAACGAAGCCGCAAGAAGTGATTTCCTTTTCGAACGTTTCTCGATCGGCCCGAACGTGATTCATGGCCCAGTCGCTGCTCACCCCTGGGATCCGATTCATGTCGATGAGAATCAACCTGCCGTCCGGTTTCAAGGCTTTGAAAATGGAGGCTGTGGTCTTGAATGGAAACTCGAAATGATGGTAGGTATCGCAGACGAATGCCATGTCGATACTGTTGGGGGCCAGCAAGCAGGATTCTTGATTGCATAGTTGGGTCGAGACGTTGGAAAGCTTTTCCGGCTTGCAGGTTTCGAGAATGTGATCCAAGAAACTTTGGGCGATGTCGACTGCAATGACCTTGCCGTTCGGACCGGCGGCTTTTGCGAACAATCGCGTGAACAGGCCGGTGCCAGCCCCGATATCAGCGATCGTCATCCCCGGAACGATTTTCGATGCCGAGACGATCTCATTTCGATTGGCAAAGACTTCGCGGCTTTCGACCTCGAATTTTTCCAGGAACTCGGTTGGGGTTGGCTTTTCGAAAGGAGCATTAATCCCCGGACGAACGCTTTTTTCCTGGGCAGGCGAAGTGACTGCCAAGGAGGGTACAAAACAAAAAACAAGCGCCAGGCCGACGGCCTGACGCTTGTAGGTGCGGGTTGTTTTCATGTTGAAAAATCGCATTTGGTGAGCATTACGACAACATTAAGCGTTCGATACGGATTCGATATGAATTTGCTTGTATCCGCCTGTAACCGTGAAGTAAGCGAGTAGAAGTAAGTAGAGAACTAGCATCGTTGCAGGAATGTAGGACGTCAATTTGAGCGCCATTCGGCCCCCAGTTAGGCCTGCTTCGTCGACGGGTTTCTTGTCGATATTCGCGGTTGTTTTTGCCGTTTCCCACCAACTCGCAAGCTTTGCATGATTCGCGTCTGTTTTTCCATCGTTTACAAGGATTTCGCCGGCGCGGGCCAGCTCCTTACCACCATCATCGAGAACAGCAACTTTGCTTCCATCTAGACCAACAGTCTTGAACCACAAGAAACTGTTTTCATTGCCAGCCTTGTAACGTTCGTAAATCGCCGGATCTCCCTCCTTCAATTGCTTTGAGGCATGAAAGTCCTGTTTGAATCCGATTCCCGGACCACCCAGAAGTCCTGCCGAGAGCATTCCAATACCACCCATCGCACCGATGGTAATTGCCCCACCTTGCGGAAAACGTTCCGAAACCACAGCCAACATGGTCGGCCACAGAAACGTTTTTCCAAACGCGTAAACGGTTGCCGCAATAACGCACATGGTGATCGTTGTGGCAGATCCAAGCAATTGTAGGCCGATAAATCCCAGTAGTGCGCTAACTGCAAGCAGCCCCAAGGGCGAAATCCTTTCAACAATTGGGCCAGCAAAGAATCGAAGTGCGAACATCAAACCTGACGTGTAGACAAACAAAAGCAAACCATATTGAGGAGACGCCATAATGGCTCCCGTGATCTTGCTGATCCAAGAATCCGTTCCAAGTTCAACGTATCCAACCAATGCATGGATGATGAGCATCATAATCATGAGTGGATGGAATAAATACGAAAACATCTTGCCGGAACTAACACCGGCCGTGGTGGCTTCGGAGGCCGGGAACTTCTGCCCCAATATCATCAGTCCGTACAGAACCACTGGTACTAGGAAGAAGGACATCTGGATTTGCCAAGCTACTGGTTTCTCACCATCTCCGCCGGCCATGAAATACGAGAGCAATCCGCCAATAATTAAGCCACCTGGCCATCCAGCATGCAGAATGTTTAGGTAGTGGGCTTTGTTGCGAGGAAACAAACTTGCAACAAGAGGGTTGACAACTGCTTCGCAAACACCGTTACCAACTGCGAACAAAAACATGCCCCAGTAAAGGCACTGAAAAGCTGCCCCCTTTCCCCCTGCTTCAAACGCCCAACCGGCAGCCAATGTTAGAATGGCAGAGAGAAGATGCGTCAAAAATGCAATCCACATCAGCCTTCCATATCCAACAGCATCGGCAATGAACGAACTTAAGAGAATAATGACACCGAATCCGGTCAGCCCCCCACCGGTTATCAAACCCAGTTCGGTCATCGTGAATCCATATTGTTCCGCCCATTGCCCGAGTATCCCTCCTCGCACCGAGAATCCGACACCAGCCGCGAGGATAGCCATGAATCCAGCCCAAAGTAAACGCTGAGCATTTGGGGCAGAGGAAGTTTCAGTAGAGGACATAGGCAATCTCAAATAGGGAAGGTGTGAGCGAACTCACGCATTGTGGGGGTTTACGGAATGCTACTACTAACGGTCGCTAATTTAATCCAAGGCGACTTCGTCTGCCACTAGTGACAGCTAACATTTTTTCATGGCTGTGTCGCTCCGCGACACTGCGATCGGGGAAGGGAGTCCCCCCGCGGTCAATTCTAAAAAGTGGGGTAGGCATCTTGCCTGCCAATCAGAACATCATGCAAAATCCGCAAGCTGGAAGCTTACGCCACATTTGCCAACGGCAAAATTAAGGCTTGAAGCTGTATTTTCAGGATAAAGCGATTTTCGAGCGACTGAGAACACTGGCAAAACAAGAAATTGGCCTGCTTGGCACAAAATTCGATTTTCATTGGTACGGGATTTGATATTGGTACGGGATTTGATGTTGATCCAATACCGACTTTCGCACGTAGGTCAATTTGGCAAAATGCGTGTTGACGTTATCTGTTACTTGTTGGAGCAAAGCAAATGAACCGATCTTTTGGCACTTGGAAACCGCTGATTCTGACATTGGTTCTCGGCATACCGATTGGATATTGGCTATTTTCCAACCCTCCGACCCCTCCGACTGCGGTTTATGCACAGCAGGCTGTCGACGCTCAGCAAGCACGCGGTGGGCTCGGCAGTTCCAGCGGCATCGCCAGTGCAGACCAACTTTCAAAAGTGTTTCGCGATGTTTCCAAATCGCTCAAGCCATCGGTTGTTAGCATAAAAAACGTCGTTGAACGATCGGCAGCCAAGTCGCGCGGTCCGCGGTCGCTTGGCTTGCCCCCTGAGTTAGAACAGTTGTTTGGAAGGCAGTTTGACGGCTTGAATAATGAGGAACCCGACGGATTGGATTCGCCGAAAGGTCGAGTACAGAACGGCCTGGGTTCTGGCGTCATCGTACGAAATGATGGCTACATTTTGACCAATAATCACGTTGTGGAGGGGGCAAGTATCCTCGAGGTCGAACTCAGCGACGATAGGAAATTCGACGCTAAAGTGATCGGAACGGATTACCGTACCGATTTGGCTGTTCTGAAAATCGAAGCGAAAGGTCTCGTCGCTGCCTCGCTTGGAAACTCCGGGGACATGGAGGTCGGTGACTGGGTTATCGCGATTGGTAGTCCGTTTGGCTTGTCTCAAACCGTGACCACGGGGATTGTAAGCGCCACCAACCGAAGCGATCAAGGCATCACCATGTACGACAATTTCATCCAAACCGACGCGGCCATCAATCCGGGAAACAGCGGTGGTCCACTCCTCAATCTGCGTGGCGAAGTCATCGGAATCAACACGGCGATTGCATCACGGAGTGGCGGTTACAATGGAATTTGCTTTGCCATCCCAAGCGATACGGCCAAACGAGTACTCGATGATTTGATTAACAAAGGCAGGGTCACACGCGGCGTCATTGGAATCAGACCCGAAACATTGCGCTCGGACATGGTCGAAAAGCTCTCTTTGCCTGCAGGCACGCGCGGTGCCTTGGTCGCATCGGTTACGAAGGGTCTACCCGCTGCCAAAGCCGGACTCAAAGAGGGGGATGTTATCACGGCTATCAACGGTGTGGCTATCACTTCCGATTCCGGCATGCGTCGGGCTATCGGCGAGACGAAACCTGGGACGAAGGTAAAAGTTGATTATCTGCGCGGTGGAAAACGGTCCGAAGTTACCATCACCGTGGATGAATTGGACGAAGCGGCGCTTGCCGCAGCCAGTATGGAAACCGTCGATGTTTTTGGTGTTACGGTCGGGATCGTCTCTAACGAGACACGTGACGAGTTGGGACTCAAGACAGGAGAAGGCGTTGAGGTCAAGAAAGTCAACCGAAACAGCCAACTGGCTGCGATTATCCCACCGGGAGTTGTCATCCTATCGATCAACGGCAAAAAAATCGGAACGCCCGTTGAATTCGCAGAATCGATGGAAGTTGCGGGTAAGACGGGGATGATCAAAATGATTATTCGCGATGCTGAAGCGGACAAAGCGGTTCAGTTGCGGACCCGGTAATCCACATTTGAAGTGCTGGGATTCATCCCAACTTTTAGATCACTCCTAATCGTCGTCATTGCCCACTTCGATCACGCATGAAACCAAATAGTGGTCGGAGTGACGTTTCTTGAAATCCTTAATCTCGTCATCGGTTCCGTTTTTGGTCGAATGTATTCTTTGAACGGACCCTTTAAACTCTGGTTGATTCTTGGGGACAAAAATCCGATCGAACGGAGCACTCGAATAGCCTGAGCCCCAAGCGGCTGTTGTCCCCAATTCCTTCGCATTCAAATCCACAAAGCCTGCATCCACTAGAATTTTGGGTGTCTCATCGTCAGGAGCCAAAATATTTGTGTCGCCAAGGAGGACAATGTCTTCGTCCTTAAACTTTTCCTTGAGTGCTTTCAACTGAGCGACGAAGACTTTGACTTCCGCCTGGCGTTGTTTTTGCGTGAACAAAGGATCCGAAACGCTCGCATCGTTTCGGTTGGATTTGAGATGGACTGGGACGAAAACGACATCGGTCTTTCCTTCACCAAATGAAAACTTGACCGCATTGGCACGGCGTTCCCAAAATTTATCCCCGAAAGTCTGATTTGCGCCGACAGGTATCGAGTACGGCTCGCCGATCATCTTGGCTCTGTCACTTCGCCACGCGATGCCAAGATGCTGCCCACGGGTAATGAAGTCCTCGGTATCCTTTGAATAATCTGTCTTTGGAAACAACACATATTGCCATGTCTGGCCGTGGACATTCTTTAGTTCGTCAACGGTGCGCTGTAATGGTTTACTGGTAAAGGGAGCTTCATTCTTTTCGACGCCGATTTCTTCCAGAGCAAGTACATCCAATTTGGCGTCAGCAATATAGGTCGCGAGATCCGCAGGCGACTGCTCGATGTCCTTGCCTGGCTTACCTCGCATGCTCGGGAAGCCGAGCCATTCGATGTTCCACGCTCCGATTCGGAATTCCTCTGCATGGGCGATAGGAGTTACAAAACCAAAAAGGGCGGCTATTGCCAATGGACCAAAACCAAATTTCATAATGTTTGTCCAGTTCCTGTCGCTGGCTTAAATGCGAAATGCGTCTCTCGGGCGGCAATTTAGGCGAACGGCGATGTGAAAACTACCAATCATAACCCGATACCCACCCATCCTAACCCGATGCGTAAGTGAGGGATCTGCGAAATTACCCTTCGCTTATGCATCGGGTTGGGATACTCCACTCCGCCGCTCACCTTAATCTGAATCGCGAATGCGGATTCAAACAAGATGTGTTTCCGTTGGCTTTTGACAATTCCATCGTTCTTCCAAAACTTGCCTATCTGCTATAACATGCAAACGGGAAACGAGGATCCGTTTCATTTTTCACCTGGCCAAGCGTCAGGTAACCTGTCTTAAGGATTTGTTCAAAACCATGACGAAACGGCGAGTCGTGATCATTGGTGCCGGACCAGGTGGATTGGCCTCGGCGCTTCAATTGGCTCATGGCGGAGCGGATGTCACCATTTTGGAGTCTCGTTCTCAGGTGGGCGGACGATGCGCAAGCATTTATGCGGACGGTTTCCGATTCGACACCGGGCCTACTTTTTACCTGTACCCCCGTATTCTTCGAGAGATTTTCCAATCCGTAGGTCGAGACATCGAGGTTGATATCCCGATGAAGCGACTCGATCCACAATATCGCGTTTCCTTTGGTGCTGGTGGACATTTGGATTGCACTCACGATCTCGCTGAAATGGATCGACAGATTGAGGAACTGTCGCCTCGGGACGTCGGAGCCTTGAAACGCTATCTCGATCACAACCGTGTGAAGTTAGAAAAATTTCGGCCCATCCTGGAATCTCCCTTCAACAGCATGCTCGATTTGTTGAGACCTTCGGTCCTTGCGGCAGCGTCTCTGGTAAAGCCTTGGAAAACACTCGGCAGGGAATTGCAAAGCTACTTTCTAGACCCGCGGCTAGTCATCGCTTTTTCCTTTCAGGCCAAGTATCTGGGAATGTCCCCCTTCAAGTGCCCAAGCCTCTTCTCCATCCTTTCCTTCCTTGAATACGAATACGGAGTATTCCATCCGATTGGGGGTTGCGGACAAGTGAGCGAGAGAATGGCGGAAATTGCAACGGAAATGGGATGCGAAATCCGAACAGACGAGCCGGTCGAAAGTTTAGAGTTTCAAGGCAAGCGTGTTACAGCGGTGCTCACCGACCGCGGGCGCTACGAAGCGGATGCGTTCGTGATCAACGCCGACTTCGCGCACTCCATGCAAAAACTAGTCCCCGATAAACTTAGGAAACGGTGGTCCAATCGCAAGATCGCGAAGAAGCGATTTTCGTGTTCCACTTTCATGATGTATTTGGGGATCAAAGGGCGATACGAAAACCTTCAGCACCATACGATTCATATTTCTAAAGACTACGATCGCAACCTGAGGCAAATCGAGAAAGATCTAGTGTTGCCCGACGACCCGTCGATCTACATTCAAAACCCAAGCGTCACGGATTCGTCCTTGGCTCCCGAGGGTAAGAGCACCATTTATATTCTTGTTCCCGTTCCGCATTTGAACCCGAACACTCCATGGGACGAAGCTCAAACACAAGCCTTCCGCGAACTCACTTTCAAGAAGCTGGCGGAATTGGGCATGAGCGACCTTCGAAGCAGAATCGAATACGAACAAATTGTTACACCGGCCAATTGGCGCGATGATTTCTCCGTGTACCGTGGTGCGACTTTTAATCTAGCCCACAATCTCGGCCAAATGCTCCACTTGCGACCTCACAACAAGTTTGAAGAGTTAGACGGTGTGTATTTGGTAGGGGGAGGCACGCATCCTGGCAGCGGGCTTCCCGTGATTTACGAGTCCTCTCGAATCACTTGCAAACAACTCCTACCCGATATCGGGCTATCCGCGAAATTCATCCACAAAATTGCACCCTTACTCGAATCAGAACCGGCCCTAGCCCGGATAATTCATTAGCCGTAGGGCGCTAGCCCACGGTTGCCGTTGCAACCATAACCATTTGGCTAGCGCCCTTCGGCTGATCATTAATTGCCCCGTGAATAATCCAGGCTAGTGTAACATTGAAGGACCGGGAGCCTCCCTATCCCAGGCAACTTTGAAAACGATACCAACCTCATCGCCACTATTCGATCTGTCAGCCCGATCCATTGAAGGGGAAGTGGTGCCGTTCTCGCAGTTCCGCGGCTCGGTCCTTTTGATCGTGAATGTAGCTAGCCAATGCGTTTTCACGGGTCAATACACTCAACTGCAGTCCCTCTATGAAAAATACCGCAGTCGAGGCTTGATCGTCCTAGGATTCCCCTGCAACCAGTTTGGATCTCAAGAGTCCAAGTCCGAGAAATCGATCAAGGATTTTTGCTCCCTCAAGTACGACGTTTCGTTTCCAATGTTTGCCAAGATCGACGTCAACGGCAACCACACGCATCCGATCTATGCACTCTTGAAATCCGAGGCGAAAGGCCTCCTTGGAAGCCAAAGTATCAAATGGAATTTCACCAAATTTCTAGTAGGACGAGATGGAGTCGTGCTAGGTCGTTTTGCCTCGGCGACCTCACCTGCAAGCCTAACGCTTGCGATTGAGAAAGCACTTTCTGTCTCAGATTAGTGCGCCTTCAAGTCTTCATTTTTGCGTTGGCAAATGTGGCGTAAGCTTCCAGCTTGCGGATTTCGCACGACATTCTGACTGGCAGGCAGGATGCCTACCCCACTTTTTAGCATTGGCAATGCACTAGTCTTTCTCGCCCCGGAAACGCCCCCACGGAAACGCCCTTTAATCCTTGCCGTAATGCTTCACTCTGTCCCAGTATTCCTCGAAAGCATTGGGCTTATGGAAGTTTGGACTGTTGTCAAAGTCGTGGCAGGTTGCGCACTTGTCGCTAGCGCGATCCAAAGGAAGCTTCATTTCGTCACGGAGTTTTTTGACCATGTCCTCATCCGCTTGAAAGTCACGCATCTCTGCGGCTACGTGCTTGGAACCTGGCCCATGGCAGTTCTCGCATCCGTTGGCAACCATATGTGGTGTCGTTTCCAGCGATTCATAGCCTGAACGATACGGAGCAAAACTCAGTGGGTTCCAGCCCGTAACGTGACAGGCCAAACATTCTGGATCAAAATGTCTTGCCATCGAACGCAAGGGAGGTTGGACAATCGTGTCCGTCGCATGTGCGTGATCCGTGTCTTTCCAAGCGTCAAAGGCCTTCGTATGGCATTCGCCGCATTTCTCGGATCCAACAAATTCTCTGGTGGACGGGTGTGTCATTGGACGCTTTCCAAGTCCATCCAACGCAACGGTTTTGAGTTCATCTTGGTATTTACCAAACAACTCCGTCAATCGAGGTGAGTCTTCAAACTGAGAACTCAAGGCAACCCGCTGGTAACGAAATGGCTCCTTGGCATTATCAAATACGCCGAACAAACCGGTGTACATGCCTTTCGTTCCAACTTGCACCATGACGCTGGCAGTGCCTGGAATTTTTTCTGGTTGGAATGCGGGTTCACCGAAGCCGCCCGAAGTGACAATCAGCGAAAAATCCGGTACCGCCTTTGCGATCAAGCGCGATTCTTCCAAGGAGGCATGCGATATCAACACCGTGTAGTCGCACTCTTCGGACCGCAGTTTGGCTGATACCTCTTTGAGAGCCGGAATGGCTTTTGACATCGAAACGGAATCGTTATCCCGTACTTTTTTTGCGTTCTCGTCGCCAAGTACAGTCGTGATTCCTATCTTCTTCTTGTTGACAACGATGATCTTGTACTTGACGTCATAATCGGGTGCGATGCTGACATTGGCGGAGACAAATAGTCCCGGCTTGTCTATCAGCGAATAAATCAGCGAATTGGTATCAAGCAACAAATCGTCTTCGCCAAACCCAACAGCTTGGTACTCCAGCAATTGGAACGCGGTGGCAGTCCAACCAAACTTGATGTCCGCTTGGCGACCGCGGCGTGGATCCGGCTGCCCATCTGAAACATGAAAAACTTGGCCACCACCATCGATTGGAATGACATTCCAGCCACGTTTACGAACGGAAGTCAAGAAAGTGTCACGTCGACTCAGTCCCCCTTTTTGGTTTTCCAGTCCGGTGCAACCACAAGGCTCTATGTAACCGGTTTGATTACCAGTTACGAAAAAGACAAACAGCGGATCCTTCCAATCGACAGCGATCTTTTGGTTCTTTTCTTCGTTGGTGGCCACGCTGATGGGAGCGATGCCCTCCAGTTTCTGTGAGTTCTGGAGAGGGTTGGCTCTGGCCACATCCGACGTCAGTTTGCCATCATTGAGCGTAGGCTTTTTGTCCGAATTTGTCTGAGGCGTTTCATTCCCGCCGACACTATTTGATGAAAATCGAATCTGAACCTTGGATTCCTTCAAGTCATTTTTTGAACGCGTTCCTGTAGGTGGCTCACCGCGGAGATTTGGCAGCACGATGGACACAGTAAAGCCGATACTCAATACTAGCAAAGCCTTGAAAGATCTCCGGCTATTTGAATCACTTCGATGATCTGCCACTGTCCGATGCTCCTGCAATGCAAGCGGTCTGGATTGACTATTCCAAAATGCGGAACTTGATGTACATCGGAAACTGAGGTGCGCTTTCCATATTGCTTTCCAGAACAATCTTGGCAAAATCCTTGCCATAGGTACCCGCGAACTCGATCGGCGGTGTTCCAGAGGGAATCTCAACCGTAACCGAAAACATTTTCTGTTTTGTCGACAATCCCTTCAGTTCGCTGATCGTCACTCGGAGTGCTTCCTGAGCCGAATCTGGTGTGACTTTAGCAAGCTTGATCTGGACGACATCCGGTGTATCGGTTTTGACCGCCAAAACGAAACTCTTTTTCAATCCTTCAGAGGATTTCGCTGAACCGAGGGAAAAAGTATTCCGTTCTTCATTGTAATCGGGTCCAGCAATTACCCGTATCGGCGAAACACATCTGCCTTGAATCGGGAAATTGATTTGACCTTCCTGGCTGTCTTCTTTCTCGGACTTCTTATAAAAAACCATGTTGCCAGAAAGCGCTCCAGCCGGCAGACCTCGCTTCAATCGAATCGTGAAGTCCAAGTAATAGCGAGCGTCGGAATACGCTGGAATTTCGCCTATCTCCAGTTTCTTTGGACTCCCCATTTCGCAAATAACCTTTGAGTCCTGCTGCAAATCCGACCATTTTGCATTCGCAATCTCAAGTGGCGTCTCTTCAAAACTGTAAAGTCGCCCCTTTTGCTCGCTTTCACCGGCTGCAAGGAAGTCCCGGAAATCGGCCATCGGCGGATCGAACACGTGTGCTTGGCCAATCTTTCCTTTGATGGTCAACTTGATTTCTTCTTGATCGACAGCACTCGTGGCGATCGTTGCGGTTTGAGCGAAATCCGTTATGTTGCCTTCGGCCAGCCATTCCAATTCAACCTGCGTTTGCTCCCCGGCCTGGAGCGTCGTCGCGTCAAGTTTGCCGACCGTGCACTTGCAGGTTGCCGATTTATAAACCACTTCGACCGGCGTTTCACCAATATTCTTGAATACGAAACTGTGTGAACGCTTGGTTCCCAACCTCATCGTTCCGAAATCGAGCTCCGGTCCACCAATCACCTCGATTTTGCCAGGTTTCTGGGTAGAAATCTTAGCGTTTTGAATGGCCTCATCCATGTCCTCCACCGAGCCCATGATGTTTTTTATACCGGCCGTACGTTTCTGGAATTGAGAAACTGCGATTCCGTATCCAATTCCGATACACGCGACGATCAAGGCTAATGTTCGCATTTTTGGACTCAAACAAACCGGAAACCGGCGGCAATAGGGGGGTTGAAGACTTTAAGGTAGCAAGGAGACAGGCTTGTGCCAGCCACAAACAATGCCTCTCCAAGCTATGGAACGTTTGTACGCAACCATCGCAAGATGGGTTCGCCTTTGGCATAATCCGGCTGTCGAACTATTCTCGCACTTCCCTCAAGCGGAGTGGCAATAGCCTCCCAATGAGCAGGGAAAAAGACGACTACCGCCGATAGTTTCCGGTCCGAATGTGTTGTTTTCCTGTCAATTTCCTCAGCTTTGTTCCAGTGCAGCCTTGCTTCGCGGGTTTCACCACACCATGCCGCTCCGACCGCCGCTTGCAATTGTGTTTGGGCGGAATTCGGGTAGTGCTCCGCGGCTTTCAAAAAAAACCGGTAAGCAAGTTTCTTTTTTTCAATATTGGAGGCTTTCCCCTGACTTCCCACGGGCTCAGCGTCGGCCAATATCGCAACCCATCTGCCGCATTCCGTGAACGGCATCCACTGGTTTGGGTCCCTCCGGATGTACTCCTCGCAACTGGCTTCGAATACCTCGACCAGCTTTTCGCGTGACGCCTGGGACAGATCGTTTCGGCGAAGCATTTCAACGCATCGATTCGCGGCGACTCGCGGCAATTCTGGATCGAATGGGTCCACCTTCGCGAGATCAAGCCATTGTCTGGGCTCTTGGCCAGCCGCAGAGCTGTCCGAAACAGCACTTACAACCGCAGGGGACCCCAAAACAGGCAAAAACATTGTTCTTGCAAAGTCTGCCAGCATCAGAATCATTACCAAAAGTCCCAACACGGGATAAAGCCAAAAGTGTTCCTTCACGCCTTGCTGGGCACTCCCCCCCTGGACCGTTGCCATTCCAAAAGCGATTCCGACCAACACACAAACACTGTTCATCAAACCGGGCTGCATCCAGCCGCCTGACGCAATCAAGTGCACCAAAACAACGCAAGCCGATATCAGACAGACCGAGGCCGTCGTTTCGTTGGAAACAATCCATCGCAGACGCTGTACGATCGCAAACACCGCAACGGAAACGACGACAAACAGAATAGACGTAGTGAACGCATCGTCATCGCCGAAAAAGAATCCGAATAACAGAATCCCAATCAATCCCAATGCCCCACCACTTATCATCGCCAACCGTCCGTCTTCCATGGCACCCACGTTCGATGCAAAGGGACTTGCCTCGCTGGTGCGTAGTCGACTTAAGCGAAGCATTTTCAGAAAAAGCACAAGCAGGATTGCAGCTAAGACGGCCAGCAGTGGCAAGCCACCGGCCGTCCCGGTTTCCAAAATAAAATTGTGAGGGTCCGCAGGTGATTCGGAAGCTGTCATCACCTTGACTCGATTGTAATTCTGTTGGAAGTTGGCGACCCCGTATCCGGTCCAGGGCTCTAACTCCATCAGCTCAATCGCCCCGCGCCAATAGTCAAACCGGTACGAAAGGGATTTTCCCGCTTCGGCAACAATCATCGGGTCTTGAATCAAGAAACCACACAACACCACAGTGCATAACGCTGTACCCCCGGCCAGCGGAAAACGAAATCGTCTCGCAAGAGCCCAACCGCTCCGTCTTAGGATCGGATGAAAAATACATGCGGCAATCAAACCGAGGATCGCCGCCAACCAAGCCGAGCGGCTCTTGGTAAACAACATGGTGACAAAGAAGCCGCTGCTCAAACCTGCCCCTACAATCAGCGACGCCCAATAAACTCTTGTCGCTTTGGAACCTTGATGTACGGTCGAAAGTGCCATCGACGCAGCAGCCTGACCGCCGCATTTCACAACGACGAATACCAACCAAGCAGCCATCAAGCCCGCCAGAGAATTCGTAAGCGCAAACGGACCTGTCGGTTCCAAGCTCTCTAGGCGACTCGCGAACTGCATTGCTTCCGATGAGCCAGCAAGAATCCCCATTTCGGAGAACATCGAATCGGGATCCAATGCAAATCGCGCGCGAAAAGCAGGCATACTAATCCAATACTGATAAATCGCGTAGGCAACAGTTCCCGCGGCGCAACTTAACATCAACCCACAAACCGATTCAGCGATTCGAGACCTCATACAAAGCTTTGAAACAGCCAGCGTTAAAACCCCTTCGGCTATCCATTGCCAACATCCGTTGTAAGCAAATCGGGCGTTTCCGTGGCCAGGTACCAACGTCGAGCATACCCAAAGCCAGACTCCAAAAACAGCGAATGAAACACTTAGCCAACGGAACAACTCACCTGACTCTTGTTGAGTCGGCATGAGCACAGTGTCAATGGCCACAAAGAACCCAACGCACATCGCCAGGATAATAAATGGTAGGGAACGGCCGAGTGAAACACTGGTCGCGTCGCAAGGATTGAACTGAGAGAGAACCAGACACATGGCTAACAAAAAACAGGCTAGCTGTGCAGGCAATCGGTACACCCACGACTCTTTTTTTTCACCCATCGGACTCAATTCTTTGCGCATTCGCTTTTAGCTACGACCCATTCGATTGGTTCGGACCGGTGAGACTCTCTAAGACACCAACAAGTGCGAGCATACATAACACGATGGATAAAACAATCATCGCTCCCCAAAGGTCCGTTCTTGGTAACAGCAATGCCCCAAGCGAACAGGTGACCGTCGCCAAGTAGATAGTAATCACCGACTGCTTCTTGGTCATACCTAAGTCAACCAGACGATGCGAAAAATGTCGCTTGTCCGCCTGAAATGGACTTCGTCCCTCGCGAATACGGATCCAAATGACACTTACCATGTCGTACAGTGGAATCGCAAGCACGCACAACGGTGCAAGCACCGCATGTGGCGTCGTCCCTTTGGCTCCGGTGTAGGTCGACAAGAGCGAGGCAATCGCAATCCAGTAACCGACAAAATAACTACCCGCGTCCCCCATAAAAATAGAGGCTGGAGGCCAATTGTGCTTAAGAAACCCTAACAAGGCACCGACCATCACCAAAAGCATGGCGGCGACAAACAATTGCGGCTGCCCTCGCGTGGACTCTGGCGTAACCACCAACATCAATGCCAACATGGCACATATGATGGCCGCGACCCCTCCGCTCAATGCATCCATGTTGTCTAACATGTTGAATGAATTGATCAGCATGACGATCCAGATAACGCTCAGCATGGAAGTCAGCCATGGTATCCCAATGAACGCGGTCAGTTGTAAGTGTTGCCAATAGACTACCGCTCCTGCAACCAGGAACTCAATCGCCAACCTCGATTGCCAGGGCAACGAGAAACGGTCATCGAGTAGGCCTAAGACGGCCAAAATAGTACCGCCCCCGAGCAGTACCCAAATTTCCACGGCCTTCGACACCAAGCCCGGAACGTATTCTAGCAATCCAGCGGGGAGCAACCCCTTTGCAACCGTTTCATTGAAATGAATCGCCAACAATCCAACCGTTCCGAATAGAAACGTCCCGCATACTCCCGCCCAAATCCCAAGTCCACCTCCAAGCGGAATCGGAACCGTATGGACCTTTCTTGCGTTCGGCTTGTCAAGTAATCCAAAAGCCTGCGCATGTCGCTTCACCCATCCGACAGTCAAAACAGAGATAACGAAAGCCGGGAGAACCGTCACCAGTAACACCCCTGCAATCTGCAACCAAAAAGAATCTGCTGGGTTACTTTCCATAGGTTCCCCTTCTGCAACCATGTACCATAGGGGATTTCATTCGCGTTCGGAATCCTGAAGAGTTGGTCCGGCGGGATTTCGCAAAACCGACGCCACGTTTTTGGCCAAATGCTTTCGACATTCGTGAAAGAATACTCGAAAGTCATCTCTTTGATAGTCGGGATAAGTCCATGGCAATGGTTGCCAATGTTGATCGCGAAATGCAAGGGTTACTTCCGCATAGATTCCGTCCCTCAGATAAATGCGATGTTCTCGATTCTTGGTTGACGCCAATACCAACTTGGTCATCGACATGTAACCAGGGTCAATATTCAGTGGACGCTCCACATCGAACGCGAAACTCTTTGCGAGATCGCCTTCCCATGCATGCATCATTAATTTGTGTTTCGCTAAGTCGGCTGGATCGTACCAACTCGCTAGGATAGCAAACTGTTTCTTTAACTGATCCCCCATCGTTGATCGGTAATACAACGATTCCGTAAACGGAAAAATAGGACTGAGTATGGCGATAGGCGACAACTGCGCCGCGACCCTCTCCCAAAGCCACTCGAGCGCTGATTCATGTAAACTGAATGCAGCAATCAACTGCACACAAGGGGGATGTTGTTTTACAAAGCCCATTCCGCTGTCGCTTACTTCCCTTTCTTCTGTCCAGGGCGATTGGAATCAGCCGAATCGGCGGCCGTGGCTTTCTGCAATTTCATCTGCGCATCGGCAAACCGCTTTTGAATTCTGCCAGCTTCCGCCTTCGTTTTCTTCAGTTTCCCCCCTATTTCGTCTATTTCCTTTTCCTCCTTGGTAACGTCGCTCAAAGCCTGAACGACCATGCGATCTTTCTCGACCTCTCCAATGGGAAGCAGCTTTCGCTTCTTATCCAGTTCGGCTTGCTGTTCCGATAAGCGTTTCATCGCATCGCTAGCGGCGGAGTCCCTTGCGATGAATTCGTTCTCAAGTTCCAGCGGCTTGCTGATTAATTTCTGAAGCGGCATTAATTTGTCGACATGATCGTTGCCGACCTGTTCCACGTCGTCCAACAATGCAGCCTTGGCCACTTGCTCGTTCTCTCGACGCTCGTCTTGCTTGGAATGGTTTCCCTTTTGTCCCAACGAAATACCACTCGAGCTCAACAGACACGTACCTACCACTACGAATCCAAATAGAATGCGATTGACGATGGTTTCTCCAATATTCTTCTAAGGCGAGCGGCGATGCGAAAACTACCAATCATAACCCGATACGTAAGTGAGGGACCTGCGAAATTATCCCTCGCTTACACTTCGGGTTGGGATACTCCACTCTGTCGCTCGCCTTACAGGACCAAATGGTAAGAACCACACACAGGCTGGCCTAAGCATCATCTGGAAGCAAACGGCAGGTAGCTTGAACTCTTAAACCGATCGCAGATCCGATATGGGCTCGATTAAATCGATTGTATCCAAAATACCGTCTGGAGAAGAGATGTTTGAAGTGGGGGATAACGAAATTCATGCCTTCGGTTACGGTAGCGAGTATCCTGAGCAATGGTTTGGCATCGTTTGCAAACTCCCCTCCAGGCCCCTTTGATTCCAGCTAGGAAAAAATGTTGCGCCCTCGACGTCACCGAAAACCTTCTGACGATTCCGAACAGGAACAGGATGTTCAATCCGTTCGTGGCTTGCGGCTAATGCATAAAAGCACCGTCGGCGGTCAACAACCTCCCAATGGGTCTCCGGTTCCGTGGAATATCGTCGTCCCGACACATCGGCGTGAAAAGGCGACCGAAGGGTTGTTGATGGGATGTGCAATCGCAGAAGCATTGTCACTTTCTCGCAACGGCATTCACCCAAGAGTCGGACTAAAGCTCTTTGGTAGAAACCCTCTTCAGTTTCAATTCCAACCACAAATCGGTGTTACAAGCCACCGTACGCACGCTTTGCTGATGACGTTTCAGGCTATGCTTCAGTCTAAAACAGCCCCCAGGATTTTTGCTGCAAATCTCAAAAAACGAATCGCCTGGTACCAGCGAGCGTTTCCCTTTAGGCACACGTATATCCACTTGTCTCGACTCTTAAGCCGAATCCGGAAAAAACGAGTCGATGATGCGATGACCTTTGGTTTAGCGGATGATCCGCTCGTTCGATCACTGGTGCTGAGCATCATGTTACAAGGATGCGTAGAATCAGCCACGAATTGGTTCCAGCTTTGTGTCCACGTCTCCCATGCAGACTCACGCGTTCTGCATGCTAGCATGCTTGTTGGATATGCAGCTCAACTTGCTCAAATGGTGGATCAACAAAACATCACCCCTTCTGAGATTCTCAGCCGATTGGTCGCAGTAACGGACGAACCCGAACTTCGATCAATGCTTTCGAAACTCGGCGAATCGCTATCTCAGAACCACACCGTAGCTGTTTATGCCAAACTACAAGGATGGGGAAATGGAATTCCACCCGAGATCTTTGCCTCCTCACTAGTCGGCATATACGCTTGGTTGCGGCACCCCAAACGCTTTCGCAATTGTGTGGAACGAACCATCTTGCTCGGAGGTGCCTGTAGCAGCCCAGCCGTCGTTGCAGGCTCGCTATCGGCGATCTCCTTGGGAAAGAAAGGAATCCCTCCCGAATGGCTGCGAGAGGTTTCGACCTTTCCCCATTCCAGCAAATGGCGAGAGCAATTGATTGAGCGGGTCAAGGATTGGCCGCATGGCGTTGACGACATACATGAAACTATGGCTTTGCCATCGTCATTCCTTGGCCAACTTACAAGAAACGTTGCGTTTTCGTTTTTCAGAATGGTGCATGGTTTGATCCGGCTTCCCATGCGATTGACACAATTCAGCGTCACGAAACGCAAATAGCCGCACCCATTACTAAGGATGTTGCAAGCTTTAGGACGGTTTAAGAGGAGTGTTCAGTTTTCAGTTTTCAGTTTTCAGTTTTCAGTTTTCGGTTTTCAGTCGCAGTTATCGGGCGGATGGATTTTCTTAGAGCTGTGAGCATCTTGGATAACTGCTTTAGTTCGTCGACGATTTCTGTACATTTCGAAGCTGGTACTAAGCCGATCTTTGCAGCGATATAGACTTGCGTACGCAGTTCGGCAGACGAGCCTTGTGCAATTCGCATGAACCGTGCGAAATCTTTTCCGCCCCGCTCGCTCCCCTCAGCAATGTTCGAAGCTATTGAAACCGACGCACGCTGCATTTGGTCTCTCAACGCAAAGTCGCGGCTGTCTTTCAACAGCTCATAGATACCAACTGCTAACAAGCAAGCTCGCTTCCAAACAACCAGTTCCTCAAAAGACTGATAAGCCATTGCTACTCCCCCACTGAAAATGGATCACGGAAAACTGAGTATCCTGGGACGATAGATTTGGTAACGAAATCTGTTCGTGTGCGATAAGTTCTTTCCATGCATGGACTTATGGTAAATGCCTTTGTAGGTGATTTCATTCGGTTCCGCGTATTTGACCGGTGGAACTCGAACTCTCCGGGAACACTGAACACTGAACACTGAACACTGAACACTCGTTGTCGGTGCCAAGCAAAGTATCTAGGTGGACGCTGCGAACAACTGATCCAACACGCGTTGGGTTGCTAAAGAAATATCCCCCCAAAACGGATCGGGTTTTCGTTCCAGCACAATCTTGTTGAACGTCTCGAACATGTTGATTTCTTGGGCCGGTGCATGTCCGCTGGCGTATTCCTCTACGATGTTGCTTCGCGTATGTTCTTGCATATGAAAGTCGCAACCATTGACAACGAACGTTGGTTTCTCGATATCGAATGAGACTTCACATCCAAAATGTGGCAAAACAAAGTCAGGCATGAACGCATTCCCCTTGGTTCCGCTAACGTGCGCCCACTGCTGGTTTCCAGTTATGAACGAACAGTAAAAACTGCCGGTTGAACCGCCTGGAAATTGCAACTCAGCCGAAAACTCGGCAGGAACCTCGGTCTGACTCTTTTCTCCACGCATGCCTGTAAGGCATTTGCCCGTCATTTGTGATGGAACTTGCCACTGGTTTGCCCATAGGAGAAAGCGAATGCAGTACCAACCCAAATCCCCCAAACATCCGAAGGGTTCCAATTGGCTGTCTACCCGTATGTTCTTCTGCGAAAAACTATCGTCGCCAAGAAACGAGAAGTGACATGCAATCCGCCGCATCGCTCCGATCGATACTCCATCGTCGAGTCTTTGGCGTAGCAAAGGAAGTCTAGCGCTATGCATGAACATAACCCCGTCCATGAACTGGACGTTGTTGCGTTTGCAAACAGTCAGGATCTCCTCCAAATCCAATGCGGACAACGCAGCGGGTTTCTCAGCGAGTACATGCTTGCCTCGTTCCGCAGCAGCGATAATCCACTCCTTGCGCAATCCGGTCGGAAGTGGAATGTAGACCGCATCGATGTCTTTGCGATCCAGCAATGCTTGGTAACCCTCGACGCAGTCGGGAATCTGGCGTTGGGCTGTGTGTGTTTGGCATTCACTCACAAAAGCTCTAGCCGCTTCGACCCGTCGACTTGCCACTGCAACCAAAGTTCCAGTCTTGGTTTGTGCGATTGCACGCCAATTTTTTCTGGCAATAGCAGCGGTAGACAAAATGCCCCAACGGCACAAACCCAATTCCGACATGTCAATTTCCTTGCTCTTTAGTTGAATTTAGTGCCTGCTCCCAGTTTGCCCGGCTATGCGTATTCCTTGCCTGAACCCCTAACTGCGCAGATTACTTGGTCCATCTGAACTACTTGTCTTGAAATCCATCTTGACCCCGCTTGCGCCACTTCGATATCCTCCGCATCAACCACGGCAGGTTCGGTAAAGTCGGCAGACGTGGTTACTGTCACAGGATAGACCGAGCGTGCGAGTTTGGCGACCCGTCGTCAACATTGCAACGAACATTCAGGAAGGATGATTCCCCCAATGTCGAGCACAAAAACTGTTTTTACGACTGGCGAAGCCGCCAAAATTTGTAAGGTGAGCCAACAAACGATTATTCGTTGTTTCGATAACGGATCGCTAAAAGGATTTCGCGTTCCCGGTAGTCGATTTCGCCGAATTCCCCGCGATCTACTGTTCGTCTTCATGAAAGACAACGGAATCCCCACAGATGCGCTGGAAAGCGGAAAAAAGAAACTTCTGATTGTCGATGACGATCAAGATCTGGTGGATCTCATGTACGACACCTTTGAACGCGACGGCAGATTCGACATCCGCACCGCAAACAATGGTTTCGACGCGGGTATGCAAGTCAAAGAATTTCGTCCGGATATCGTGATTCTGGACGTGATGCTCCCAGATATCAACGGACGAGAAGTTTGCCAAAGAGTCCGCGGCGACCGCACCATGGATTCTGTCAAAATCCTTTGCATTTCAGGGATGGTCGAGCAAGATAAAGTTTCGGACTTGCGTGCCGCAGGTGCAAACGAATTCATGCAGAAGCCATTCACGACCGACCGCCTACTCGATCGCGCTTGCGATCTGTTGGAAATCGATCGACCTGTTGCAATATAGCTCGCATTTGTCGCCTTTTGCTCCGCAAAAGTGCGTAAGGCCATGAGTTTACCCCGGCGGATAATGAATAATCCCGGCTAGAATGGATGGTCGTAACCCCTGGCGTGAAGCCAGGGGCAACCAGAAAAGTATCGAATGGCAAACCATTCGTGTGTGATTCATAGCCATCCATTCGCGATGGCTATGTTCGTTTGAGGTCACCTGTCGACTCGTTTCAAAAACGACTAAACTGAACGGGGCCAACTGCCTCTTGCTCAAATTACCTCATGCTCCGTCGCCTAGAGTTTACGCTGCTGTGAAAAGATCTTCTCAAAACATCGACGCCAAAAACATCGACGCCAAAAACATCGCAGCTACAGAACTTGCAACTTCCAATCGGCTCGAGACAACTTCCAATTTCATTTCCCCTGAATTGGCGACGACCTTCGCGTGCAAACTGATGTCCATCGCGTTACAGCTTCGGACGTGGTCGCTCAACGCAGGCGAAAACGCCTCGATCTACGAAACGATGGAAAACGCACTCGACAGTTTTGAAGAGACCGGAAACTTAACCACCGGTAGAGGCGGCCTCCTTCTCAGACTTCCGTCCCTCTTAAATCAATTGCAGCGGGATCAGCTTTCGGTTCGAGAGCGTGGCGCAACGGTGGCTGACGACCAAGCAAAACCAGTCCTGATTCATGCAATCCACGCTGTGATCGCTTCCATCAGCCAAAACACTCAGTTTGAGCAAGCGGTCGAAAACGCAAGCCAAAGGGCGATTTACCAATTTGCGTACGGTCTAACACACGAGATCAATAACCCACTCGCCAACATTGTTGCCCGAGCGCAACAATTGATCCCAACTGCCTCTTCGGAATCGGATAGGCGGTCGCTAGCCACGATTGTCGATCAGTCCATGCGGGCCCACGAAATGCTAGCCGAGATGATGCGTGTTGTGCAACCGCGTTCCATCCAACCGCGCGTCGAAGACATGATCTCAATCGTCCAACAAGCGATGACAATTCAAGAGTCACAGTGGTCGAACGCCCAAATACAATGCATTCTGCGAAAGTCACCGAAGCCGCTTTACAGCTCGGTAGAAAGAGCCGCCATCCTAGAAGTCATCTGCAGCCTTTTGCAAAACGCAATGCAGGCATGTCGTCCAAAAGATCGCATTGAAATCATCTGCGAGGAAGTGGAAGCGGATCATCCCGACTACGGCCCCGCTGATCCGATTCCTAATGCGCAGGTGGAATCCGTTTCCCGTATCCGAATCGCAGTACGCGATACCGGCCCAGGAATGTCCGGCGAAGCAACCGAACGCGCATGGGATTTGTACTACAGCGGTCGCGAGCATGGTCGCGGCCTGGGAATCTCTCTTGCACATGTTCGTCGAACCATAGATGCTCATCGCGGCTTGGTTTGGATTCAAAGCACTCCAAATGCAGGCTGCACGGTCGAAATCCGATTGCCCAAATCGCCAGAACCGCCCAATCCTCGACGAGCATTTTCGATTTGACGCGAGAAATCAGTGTAGAACGGCACTCCGTGCCGTTTCCCTACTGTCTGTTTCCCTACTGTCTGTTTCCCTGCCCTCTGTTTCCCTGCCATTCTTCTGCCGTTTTTCTCGGCACGGAGTGCCGAGCTACTCTTTCTAAATCCACTTCATTCCCTTTTTGATCCCGCTGACAACCATCAATACGATCGCTCCGGCGGCTAGACCGATTAGGGTATGCAATAACGTGCCCGTGGCTTTTTCTGCCAAGGTGCTCAGTATCGGGGCTTGCGACGCCAGATGCGAAACATACTCCACGCCAACATCAAGAAACTTGATCTTGTGCACTAAAATGCCGCCACCCACCAAAAACATGGCCACCGTACCAGCCACCGAAAGGAACATCATCAAGTACGGGGCAGCAATCAAAATAAAACGCCCAAGTCTTTTCGCGGATGGGCTTGGCTTCTTTGTCAAAAAAATCCCGAAATCATCCAGTTTCACGATGATTGCAACCAATCCATAGACTCCGATCGTCATTAAGATCCCAATACCGACCAACACGCCAAGTCTTGTCGCGAAAGTTGACTTTTCAACGATATCTAGCGAAATGACAATGATCTCGGCCGACAGAATGAAGTCGGTTCTGACTGCTCCATTGACTTTCTCCGTTTCGGCCGCAGCCGCATCGATTTCTTCCGTTGCCAGAATCGCTAAGTGTTGAGCATGGTGCTGATCGTCTTCTTGTTTTGAATGCAAGAATTGGTGCGCGACTTTTTCGAAGCCTTCAAAGCAAAGAAAAGAACCGCCAGCGATCATCAGAGGCGTTATGGCCCAGGGTGCCAGGCTGCTAAAAACAAGCGCTCCTGGAACGAGAATTGCTTTGTTTTTTAAAGACCCTTTGGCAACGGCCCATACAATCGGTAACTCGCGATTCGGCTCCACACCGGAAACCTGGTGGGCATTGAGCGCCAGGTCGTCGCCTAAAACCCCTGCGGTTTTTTCCACAGAAATTTTTGTCAGTGTGGCAACATCGTTCATGATCGACGCGATGTCGTCTAGAAGTAACAGAAGCCCTGTTGCCATTCAATCCTTAACCTGCTCTCACGAAATCACGGATCACCCATCCTCACTATCTTACCACTTGAGTCGAGCGAAGAGTGTAGCCGTTCCCTCGCAGCAATGAAACTGCTCTAGTCGCAGCCTGAGAGAAAATGATAAATCGATTGGAAGCCAGAGGAGACCAGTGCACTCAGCATTTCTAGCGTTAGTCCACTGGCAAAAAGCCGCAACCAAAACAACCGCAATCGGGGATGTCGTTTATGAAGTTCCAATTCGAATTTCCAAGTGCTTTTCTATCGCCCATTCGTTGTGTCGCAATGGCGTTTGGCTTGCTCCAAGTGGGAATAGCGTCCACACCTGTCTTGTCGGCTGACCCCCCAAAAAACATTAGTGGAACGAGCGAGTCTCAAAGCAAAGTCGAGTTGAAGCCCGAGCATGGCCCATGGTTGGTTTTCGCCATGTCGTTTGACGGATACAACGCGAAAAGCCAAGCCGAGCAACTCGCAACCGAACTGAGACGCGACTTCAATCTCTCGGCTTACAGCATGGCCAAGAAGCTTGACTTCACGCAGCCCATCACGGGCGCAGGAATCGACACAAACGGCAACAATCGCAAAATGAAATTTCGAGAAAGAAAAGTTGTCGACGGGTACGCGGTTCTGGTTGGTGACTTCGATTCCATCGATAGTCCTGCCATAACAGAAACCTTAGCGAAGGTAAAAAGAATCAGCCCCAAAGTCCTGGCTACCACCGTGGCGGAGCAGCAGGATTTTTCAAACAGCAATTCTGTTCCCGTAAATTCTTGGCGAGACTTTTTGAAAACCAAGCATGAGGGAACGGAAAAGTTGGGACCAATGTCCAATGCATTTACCACTCGCAATCCATTGTTGCCAGAGGACTACTACAAGACTCCGGAAGTGGACAAATTCGTAAAGAAACTAAACGAAGAAAAGGCCCATTCGGAATTCAATCTCCTCGGATGTCCAGGTAAATTTACGGTTCGTGTCGCCGTTTTTAGTGGCGAGGATCGGGCGGTCGGTGGTTGGGGTGGTGCCAACAGCCACTCCAATATCGACGATCAAAAAGTTTCGCAACTAGAAATCGCGGCCGAGCGTGCTGCCCTAGCGACGCGAGCATTGCGACGAGCAGGCTACGAGGCATACCAATTCCATGATCGCACTCAGAGCATTGTGACGGTCGGAAGTTTTACTGAACTTGGCAAGAACGACCAGCAAAACCGGTTTGCATACGACCCAAACATCCAGCAGATCGTTGCACGCTTCGGTGCCCCGTCTCAGAAAATCCAAGCAACGAAGTACGGAATGACACAAACGCCTCGAATCCTCTTTGACTTGGTCGACCAAAAGCAAATCCCTGAACTCATTGAAGGATCCGAGAAATCAAAGCTCAAGTGGTTTGCTAAATACTCCATTCCGTTTGACTTAAAACCGACACCGATGGCTGTGCCTAAGCCCGCGTCATCCAGCATCTACAGCGGTTCACTACTTGGCAAAGATCGTCGCTGAAGAAGGAGCAATTCATTGTCGCCTTTCGCTCCGCGAAAGTACGCCTAGTTGACGCACGTTTGCGGAGCAAACGGCGACACTTGTGGACGAGCGAGGGCCTCGCTCAGTCACAAAAACCAAATGGTTTTCAGAGTCAGGCTCACCGCTTGTCTTGCTTGGTTGTCAACTCGCCAACGCCCCGCTTCAAACCAAACAGATGGCTGACTTCTTGTTGCGTTAATGCGCGGTCAAACAGCGCTAAATCATCCATCATCCCAACGTAGTTCAGCCCAAGCATGACGGATGCCCGGGCAGGGTCCCAAGTAAATGTCTGCGTCCGTGCCCCAATTTCACCCACTTTTTTGCCATCGAGATACAGGCTGGCTGTCCCGTCCGGCTTGCTGGTATTGAACTTCTCGAAAGCGAATGCCACGTGGGTCCAGTTCCCTGACGCAAAGGGGGATTTTTCGACGGTTGCTAGCGGCCTCTCAACTGGCGGGATATCCGCAAAGTTGCGGCCAGTTGGATTCCATACCGTTTTGTCCGCATACACTCCCAGTCGGAACGGAATGCCCGCCGCTCTCTTTTCAAATTCCACAAACATCGACGCGTCGTCCCATTGCTTTGAAGTGATTTGAACAGGGTCACAGAATCCATCTACCAGCTCAGTTGCAAAGTCCGTCTTCAACCAGAATGAGACAGTGCCAGACCAGTTCGGAGATGGCATCGTGAAGTTGTTTTCTGCTTTGAAGAATACCATCGGACCTTTGCTTTTTCCAAACCGGATTGCGCCACCAAATCTCCCCGCCTTGGGATCGAGCTTGACCTCACCACCCGGTGGAAGCCCCCTCGTTGCCTCTTCCCTTTTGTTCATTGTGGCAGCTTGCCAGATCGCCCTATCGCCGCGGGCAAAGTCTGCGTCCGGACCGCTATCAAACGAAGCATGAAAGGAGAGTGCTTTCGCGATTGACGTAAAGGAATCGTCTTGCGCAAAGACTCCTGAATGCCATTGCATAACAGCCATCAAACAGGCAATGACTCCGCAACGGATTGTCTTATTCTTCGTTTTCATCGAAAATCTTTCGGTCAAGAGTTTTTTTCCACGACTCCAAGCTTCATTTTATCAGGTCCGACAGTCGTCGAGGCGAGCTGGGGCACTCTGGCTGGCGACTACCCGATCCGAAAAAATAGCTATATAGTATGGTATTCCCGAGGCAGGGCTCCTGGCCCGTGGAATCGAAACATGCCCCACGGCGTTTGCCTTAGAGAGCAAATAATTTGGTTACAGATCGTTTTAGAAATCGATTGGTCCTGTCCGCGTTTGCGTTCGTCCTAATAACGGCCTCCATTTATTGGCTCGTTCAGTCGCCGAACCCACCCGATCACGCAATGGATGGCGAACCTAAACCCGCTGTGACGGAGGAGCCATCGAAATTAGGGGGCACGCTCCCCGAGACCGTGACGTCTCAGGCATACCCCGTCAGTGTCTATTACGTCGACCCAATGCAATACATTGCGAATCACGTGCAGTTTGTACGAGATCGCGCCGGCAAAACACGACTTAATGCAATCCTTTTACCACCAGATCTACCACCCGCAACTGGCAAATCGGACTTGAATTCGGGCGGTTTTCTTGGAGCTGCTTCCTGCGCCGAATGCCATCAAGAATACTATGATAGTTACGTTCAAACCTCGCACTACAAAACGAGCGCCAAGGCCGACCGTAATTCCATTTTAGGATCCTTTGAACCGAGTAAAAACCGCGTTGATACAAAAAGTCCGAATCTACGCTTTGAAATGGAATCCGAGGACGGAGTCTTTCTCCAGCGAATGCTGGTGGAATCCGGTGGGGAAGCGTTTGGGGCAGATTTTCAGTTTGGCATCGTTACTGGGTCAGGCAAGATTGCGCAAAGCTACCTCTACTGGAAAGACGAACGACTCTACCAACTACCAATCTCCTACCTGACCAAGAAAGGCTGCTGGGTCAATAGTCCTGGTTACCTGGATGGAACAGCCAATTTCGCACGCCCTGTTTTGGCACCATGCCTAGAGTGCCATGCAACCTACTTCGAGACGGTCGGCGGAACGACGAACCATTTTCGAACCGACAACTATATCTTAGGCATATCCTGCGAACGCTGCCACGGGCCTGGGCGCGAGCACGTCTCGTTTCATCACGACAAACCCAATGAAAAAATCGGTCATTCCATTACCAATCCAAGCGGACTTTCCGCAGAACAATCAATGGATATGTGTCAAGTGTGTCATGGGGGACTTCCAAGCAGTATGAAGCAACCGGCGTTTACCTATCGAGTAGGAGCCCCACTTAGCGATCACTACGAGTTCGCAAAAACGGTGGGCACAGGCCCAGTCCCAATCCATTCGAATTCACAATTGCCGCGACTTAAACAGAGCAAATGCTTTCAACAAAGCAACCATTTAGGGTGCACCGATTGCCACAATCCGCACAAACTGGAACGAGGAAATCTCTCGCTGTTTTCGGAACGATGCATACGTTGCCATGAACCGGATCGATGCGGAAAATTTAGCGAGTTGGGCGAGTCGTTACGCGGGAATTGTATCGACTGCCATATGCCACCCAATCAGGCCGACGACATTGGCTTCCATATGGAAGGAGGCGTGGTTAGACCAATGATGCGCGATCATCACATTCGTATTTCGCACGAAGCAACCGTAGAGTTCCTCCGATCTCGGCCGTAAAACAAGGGAACGATCCAGACTAACGTAACTTCGTAAATTGCGAGCTCTAGTTACCTCCAAGAAACACCATGTTGTTCACCGAATTCAGTTGACGCAAGGAAGTAATCCCAACCATCGTGCCAAGACTATTGGTTTGCATGGAATCGATTTGGACTAGTTGCAATCGCTGTTTTGAGAAGCCATATTTGACCGTGAGGGGAGTAGCGATGGTATTGGGAATCGTGGCCGAAGATCGTGGCCGACGCTGCTAGCGTCGGCGCGGATGCTGGCAGCATCCGCCACGGAGGCAGCATCTGTCACGTTGGGTTATCTTCCTGGCTCCCACCAACTCTCCAGTTTTTTATTCAGCGCAAGGACCCTGGCGCTATCCGAATCCGCAAGGTTGCGTTCTTCCTTCGGATCGGTATCCAACTGGTATAGCTCATTCTTCTCCTTCGGTTCCACGCTTGGATTCGGCACAATCAGTTTCGAGTTACCATCAATGATCCAGCGCCAACGCAAACTCTTTTCCGGTACATCCAGGTCATTGGAGTTGTGCGTAAAACACTCGCCAAAAAGTGTCTTTCGCGACTTGACCGCTGCGTCGTCCATCAAATTGATGCCAGGTAGCGACTTATCAACCGGTAAGCCCAACGCGCTGCGCAACGTCGGCATCAGGTCGATCGACTGTGCCAAGTCGTCCGACATTCTTGGCGCAATTTTCTTTGGCCAATGGACCATGATCGGGGTTCGCAATCCGCCGTCATACTGAGACTGCTTGGACTTAGGCGCATACCGAGTATTGTCAGGGCTTTGAATCCATCCATTGTCCGCCAGGTACACGACGATCGTGTTATCGAGTTGGCCACGCTCCTTGAGACTATCCATCAACTGCCCGACAGATTCGTCAAACCATTCGACCATTGCCCAGTACTTTGCGATGTGGATCGAATCTGTTTGGCCCTTGTATTTTTCGAGCAATCGGTCGGGAGGCGTGTGCGGATCGTGTGGCAAGAGAGGAGCGTACCAGACCATGAACGGACTCTTGGTAGCGACACACTTGTCCAGGAAGGTTGTGATCGGTTCCATCGTTTTGCGTCCGATCACCAGCCCATCGTCTCCGTGCCGTCCACCCTTGGTCATCCCATCGGTGAAACCGCCACGCGAGAAATGGCCTTGCCACCATTTGCCAGTTTGCAAAGATTGATAGCCATTTTCTTTCAAGAGTTTTGGCAAAGTGACGCATGACTCCAAGTGCTTGTTCATTCGTTCTCGCCCCTCTTGGAACAGAGGTGAGCGAGTAAAGGCCGCATTGGTCATGCCAGCCGGTACGGGTGGGTCGTTGGAAGTGATCTTGTGCTGGTGGGGATACATGCCGGTGATGATACTGGCTAGGCTCGGGCAACATAAACTGGAGGTTACATAACCGCGGCGAAACGTCAGGCTGTTTTGAGCCAACCGGTCGATGTTTGGGGTTTGTATGATCTTGTGACCCATGAAACCATAGTCGGTCCAGGCGTGGTCGTCGGAGATGATCATGACGACATTCGGTCGATCGTCGGCGTGTATCGGGAGTATTCCAAGACTCAACAAGCAAACGGAAAGAAGTCTGGCGATGGTTTTCAAAGTGAATTCTCTGAAGTAGGTAAACTGTTAAGGCGAAAGACATACACCATCGTAATCCATTTGGTGAGGGTCGGGCAACTCGTGAGGCGACAACTGACTCTGCCCGCGACCGGTTTAAGGTTGATCGCTTCGTTGCCGTTACGATCCCTTGTTTTGCGACGGCAATGTGCTGTCCATCCAAGCTGAAGGCACCTCTTAGTACCCCATCAAATACATGCAGCAATTCACCGTTCGAGGTTTTCCAAAGTCTGACGGGACCTCGATTGGAACTGCTCATCAACTTCGAGCCATCGAGGGACAGAGCCACAAAAGTTGTTGTTGATTCATCGTTGATTTCGCAAATCAACTTGTCGGTTTCGGTATCCCATACTTGAATAAACCCGGCCGCACGGCCTTCGCGCTCTGCTAGCCAATCTGCATTTCCGGCGGCGAGGAACCGACCCGAATCGTTGAGCGACACGTAGGGCAATGGTAGTTTTGAAACGTATTTCTTACTTACTTCTTGCGTCAACGGATTCAGCAATTGGATCTCGCGTCCAACTACGGTGGCCAGCACCTTACCGTCGCGTGATCCGGCAAGTGAAGCAACTCCTGGATGTTTAGAGAGCACCATCAATGGTCTGGTGACGTTCCACCGCTCAACAGCATTGCGTTGGCGGTCTTGAACTGCGGCCGACTCGGGATCGCTAACCAACGCGGTCAAGTGCTGGCTATTTTGCTCCCAAACGATTGAGCGAGGCACCCGTTCTCCCGCAATCAGTTTCGCTTTGGGATGGGCTTTTGCATTCAGCGTTTTCTCGCTAAGTTTCGTTTCAATTGCCTCCGCTGGACGGACGTCGGGAAAGTGTGGTAGCTGGATTCCGTTTGCGGTGTGAGTGTCGCTTCGTGAAGTTGACCGGAACTTAAATTCCGCAAAACATCACCGACGAGCGTTGCGGCAAGCAGGAACACCTCTTTTTCGATCTGAAACTCCGATTGGTGGTGGTCCAATGGCATGGAACGCTGAGCGAGAATCATTCCGTCGTCAATTTTCGGTGTCATCAAATGGAACGTCACGCCCGTTTCTTGCTCGCCGTGGTAAAGCATCCAAAAAGTCGGAGTCGGACCACGATACCTAGGCAGAAGTGACGCGTGCACATTCACGAACTTCATGTTGGGCAACGACAACAATTCACGGCTCAAAATGTTCTTGCAAACGCACACCAACAAGACATCCACGCTCAGCCCTCGCAAAAACGCAATCGTTTCTGCGGCGTTCATGTCTGTAATGGTAGAGTGCAGAAGGTTGTTGATCACTGCCAGCTCGAAGGGCGATCTTGCTCGCAACCATTTTGTACGGAGACGTTTCCCCAGTCGCCTCCGCAGGTTGCTGGCAAGGGCCTGGAATACCTTGGAAGCAATCCGTCGGAAACCGAACTGGGAAAGAACGGCCAAGGGGGATTCTCGCCCGACGGAGATCGTGTCGTAGAAAAAAGTGTGGATTAAAACCACATCATTTCCCCGTACCAATTTTTCAAAAACTGGCATGCTTACGACCGCCGTCTTGTTCGTCAGGAATGCAATGCGCATCAACACTTATTCCTTGGTTTTGATTAGCGAACTAGCTATAAAAGCATTGATTGCGTTTGCGACAACTTCGTGCCCATCCAAATTAAAGTGTACGTCCGTTTCGAAGAACTTGTCGGCATCCAAAAGTGGCGATAAGTCTAGAATTGGGATGTTGTTGTCGGCACAAACTCCTCGAACAAAGGACGTATTTTCATGGTTGCCCGTGATCAAATCGTCTCGAAACGGGATGACAACTACTTGGAATTCGGCACCTGCCGCACGAACCTCTTCAGCCAATTTCGTTACGAGTTCCCTCGTAATCTCTTGCATGTAGGCTTTATCCGCTTTCGTGGCGGACTTCGAATCTGGCTCTAGTCTGATATTTGCCATCGATTCGAGGCTGTTCTTCAGCAAGAAGGCAAGGTGCGAGGACTCGTACAACCAGCGTTGAAGTCCGCGCATCGTATGTTTCCATTTCGGTGCTTCGCTACGCGGGATTTCAAGTTTTCCCGCATCGTTGAGGAACGCAAACTTAGAACGCAAATTATCCTCAAAATCATTGCCGCAGTAGAAGCAGAGCAATACAATATCTGGCGAAATAACATCATGAAATTTGCGGAACGCGAGCAGTTCTTGAGAGGTTGAATAGCCCTGAGAGCCAACGACTGCCACTTCCCAATCAGGCGAGCGTTCTTTGACATAACGCTCAAGCAAAACCGGAAATGTTTTAACATACTCGACCTCGAGGCTTTCAATAAATGAGTCCCCAAGCATCAATATGCGGCGAACGTTGGGTGGCTTTTGGCCAAGATCTTCATCGCGAAACCCCAAATTGTTGTAGTGAAACGGGACGCGAATGTTGTCGATCTTTCGAACATAAACACCGCTTCCGTGCGGTCGTCCACGCCAGCCGAGTATTTCATCGTAAGTCGCTAGGCGTTTGGCTTCTTGATCGATGAATAACCGCAATGCAACTTCGGCCAAACAAGCGGCTATCACGGTACTCAAGCCAATCGTGATGAGCGTGAATGCTAGTCTTCGCCGTCTAGTTTTCGGCCTTCGGAATCCCGATCTCGTCGAGCCTTGTGAAGGATCCTTTCTGTTACCCATAAACTTCTTCTCCGTGTTTCTGCGTCCCCTTCGATTCTGAGGCCCAAGCTCCCATTCGCCTTGACAATTGAAATGCGAGTTTAGCTAATCTTAGCCTCAATTCGGAGTACGTGAGCGTGTATCTACCGTACCGAACCTCAATGCCGCCGAAGTCGGCCCGCCCATCAGGGCACATGGATGCGTAGGCAAATACGGCTCCAGTCCCCGTGTTGCAGCAAACGCACGAATCATCGCTGAAGTATGAAAGATGGAACCTTTTGCATGTTGCTGAACATACGCGTCCCAGTCTTCGCAATTCGGCTTGACGATTTTGAAGTTGCGAACAGAGTCAGTAGAGTTCAAGGTATTTACTCATGGTACGAATCGTCATGCTCGCCTAAAACAGCGTGTAGATAAAGGGTGCAGCCCCGGTGGAGCTGAGAACGACCAAGATTCCAATTAATCCAAGTACTAGTACGATAGGAATCATCCACCACGCTTTGTTCTCTTTGATGAACAAGATGAACTCACGGATCAAAGACAATTGATCTTCTTCGCCCAGTCTTTCAAATTCATTCATGCCTTCACGTGATTTTTTCTTTGACATGCAGTATTCCCAGGTAAGTGAAATTTCAAGACTGTCGATAGTAGGAGCCGACCGATTTCGGTTGACGCTTCGGCTGCCAATAGCTGGTCGCCTGTCGATCGATTTTCAACCGCAAACGGTCCCTCGACGTGATGCGAAAGAGCATCCCGATCGGCAAGAATACGGTCATGTAGATCAAGAACATGGCAACTTCTCCGACGACCAGTCCGATCGGGGCGGTGATCAACATCAATCCGACAAATAAGGGTGAGAGCCCTTTTGGGTAAACACAAGCGATACCGGCTATGAGCAAACCAAGGCAGGCGAGGGCTGTGATTACGGTTAGATTTCCAGACCATATCCAGCCCAGTAGCGGGAAGGACACAAGGCAGAGGCTGCCAAACTGCCGCAGTTGTCGCGAAGTCGGATTCCAGTTGATTTCGATCAATGCCATGGAGGGTTTTAGTCCAATTTGAATTGCGCGAGGTGTTTTGTACGGGTTTCTTCCGAAACTTGCTTGGCCTGTTCCGACTTAATCAAGATTTGACGCCCCATTACCAGCACATCCATCTCTGTCATCATGAAGCCTCGCAATGCGTCTTGTGGTGTGCATACGATGGGCTCGCTGCGCACGTTGAAGCTGGTATTGATCAACACCGGGCACCCAGTCATTTCATGAAACTGCGTCATCAGCGCATGTAGTAAGGGGTTGCGTACACGATCGACCGTTTGAAGGCGGGCGGAATAGTCGACATGCGTGATCGCCGGAAGCGTGGAGCGACAGAAATTCAGTTTTTGAATACCGAAGGCTTCGTCGTACTCCGGTCCCAATTGAGTCCGCAGGCTTGGATGCACCGGCGCCACCAGCAACATGTAAGGCGATTCTTGATCGGCTCGCATCTCGAAATACTGATCGATATACTCACGCAAAACAATGGGAGCAAAAGGTCGAAACGATTCGCGGTACTTGATTTTCAAGTTCATTACGGATTGCATCTTTTGGCTACGTGCATCGCCAAGAATGCTGCGGCAACCGAGCGCGCGCGGACCAAATTCCATCCGGCCCTGGAACCAACCGATCACGTTCTCCTCAGCGATCAAGCGGGATACGCGTTCGCAAAGTTCATGTTCCGACTCGCAACTTGTATAGACAGCACCGTTCCGCTCAAGCGTCTCGACGATTTCGTCGTCTGAATACGAGGGTCCCAATAACGAACCTTTTTGCGAATCCATTTTGCCAGCCGCACGAGGCTTATTCAGCAGTTGGTGCCAAATGAAGAGTGCGGTACCAAGCGACCCACCAGCGTCTCCGGCTGCAGGTTGAATCCAAATCTCGTCAAAGGGTCCTTCGCGAAGAAGGCGTCCATTGGCGACACAATTCAAAGCCACACCGCCAGCGAGCACTAAGTTTTTCATGCCGGTTTGGCGGTGAACAAATCGGCTAATTCGCAACACAACTTCTTCGGTCACTGCTTGAATCGAAGCTGCCAAATCCATCTCGCGCTGCGAGACTTGGGATTCGGGTGGTTTGGGCGGTGCACCGAACAGGCGATGCAGTTTGGCCGACGTCATTGTCAATCCCTGACAGTAGTTGAAGTAACTCATGTCCAAGTGAAAAGAGCCGTCCTCCTTCAGGTCCATCAAGTGTTCCAAGATCATTTCTTGGTAGATGGGACGACCATAGGGGGCCAGTCCCATGAGCTTGTATTCACCACTGTTGACTCGAAAACCAGTGTAATACGTGAAGGCCGAATACAACAAACCAAGGGAATGTGGGAATCGCATTTCCTGTAACAACGTGATTTTATTGCCTCTGCCAATTCCGGTGCAGGTCGATGACCATTCACCCACACCATCGAGTGTCAATATTGCCGATTCGTCAAACGGAGACGGAAAGAAAGCGCTAGCCGCATGCGACTCGTGGTGATCGGTAAACACGAATCGTCCTTTGTACCGGTTTTGAAGTCCTCGTCGCATTTCGCGGGGTAAGTGCAGTTTTTGTTTTAGCCACAACGGCATTGCCTGCCGGAAGGAACGATAGCCGCTTGGAACAAAAGCCAGGTAGGTTTCTAACAAGCGTTCGAACTTGGTCAGGGGCTTGTCATAGAAGCCAACATAGTCCAGTTCCTCTGGCTGAAGACCGGCGGTTTCCAAGCAATAGCGTACCGCGTTGTCAGGGAAGTTGTAATCATGCTTCTTGCGAGTGAACCGCTCCTCCTGAGCTGCGGCAACGATTTCACCATCGATCACCAAGGATGCGGCGGAGTCGTGATAAAAAGCGGAGATGCCAAGTATGTTCGTCATCGTGAGGTGCCAACAACACTACGCTGTCGGATACTTCCATGGTCCTCGGTATTCGCGGCGCAAGAGTTTGTTTGCGTCTTCGTCACCGACGATCTTTTCGTTTGCGCCGTCCCATTGAATGCTCCGGCCAAGTTTATACGAGACCATTCCAAGCAAGCTCATATTGGTGGCTAGATGGCCGATCTCGATATCGCAGGTCGGTCGCTTACCCGATTCGATCGCATCGGTGAAATCGGACCATAGCAGTTTAATGCTATGCCCATCAGGCTCTTGATGCTGCGCGTCCTGGTGAACGACGGGCTGTTTGGAGTCTGCAGGATAAAAAGTCCATCCATCCCTCCACCCCATATGAAACGTGCCTTTCGTGCCGTAAAAGTAGCAACCGACGGAATGTT
>JANPNA010000479.1:0-4106 GCA_031427235.1 Pirellula sp. | reverse complement strand
ACGTTTCTCCGTCCCCGGTCGACCATTTCGCAAAGTTTTCAAGCATTGGTCACGGTGGAAATCAAGGTAAGCGTAACGCGATCTACATAGCAGACCGCACCAAATCTCTAATGGAGCAGGTAAATGGTTTGTCCAATTTGCAACGGTAATAGTTTCGCTTCGTTTCGTGGTCGATCACAGGCACAGTGCGATTCTTGTAAGTCGCTAGAGCGCCATCGCCTCATATGGTTATTCGTGAGACCATTGCTTTCGTCTGCTACGTCGGTCGTGCATATTGCACCGGAAGCGTGTCTGACAAAAGCGCTGCGGAACTCAGGCTGCCGATACATCTCCGGGGATTTAGTCCCGTCAAAAGCGGATAGCAAGATTGATATACGGCACATGAAATTCCAGACCGGAAGTGTCGACCTGTTCATTTGCTCGCATGTGCTAGAGCATGTACTAGACGACTTTACTGCAATGCGTGAAATCGTGCGAGTGCTTGCGCCCGGAGGGATGGCTATCTTGCAGGTACCATTGGTAGGTAATCACACTTTTCGCGATCCAACCGCCAACACGGCGGAAAAACGAAAAAGAGCGCATGGCCAACATAACCACGTTCGCGTGTATGGCGAACTCGACTACGCAGGATTGCTCGAGCTCGCTGGATTGCAATACAGTCCAGAAACGCCAACTCCTGAGCAAGTTGCGTCTTTTAATCTCAGTGAAAACTCATCCTTGCATTTGTGCTATAAGCCGACATGAAATTCATAACCTCGATCAGTCCGAGACGAATCGAACGTCAGCAATACTGCATGGCGACCTGGTTGCAGTTCGGCGAGATCACAGCAGTTCAAACGGCTAGCGAGATTCCGTTGCTCCAACCACTTTTCCCCAACGTGCAATTCGTGGCGACTGAAAAGACAGGCGCTAAGATATTTGGCTATCCAAGTCGCGTCAATATATCGGCGATGATCGAACAGGGACCTGGCTTACTAATCAACTCGGATATCAAAATCGTTACGGATCAAGGCCAATTCAATTCCGACTGGAGGTCAAAGTCGAGACAATTCAATGTGGGCGTGCGGTATGACTTCGACGCACCAGGGCAACCAAAGTACTTGAACAAGCACGGTATTGATGCTTTCTTGATTACCGAAGAAGTAATGGCTGTCATGGAAGACCATGGCTTTGTGATTGGCGTTCCAGTTTGGGACTCCTGGCTTGTCTGGCACATGCTGATTCATCGATTCAAAATCCAAACGAAGCTTACTCCGGGATTGTTTCATTTGAATCACCCGCTAGCTTGGTCCGAAACCGATTTGGCAAAAGGAATGGCAATCATGGAGCGCGAGTACGGTATTGGTCAGAAAGGACTGGCGGTGGCGATCAGCGACGTGACTGGACGGTTGCACGTCAAACCGGGCAGACACAATACTCCAATGGAGGCCGTTGCGTGAGACTGCGTGCTTTGATAAAAGCAAGCGAGAGGACAATGCCTAGTCAACCTCGATCGAGCGTAGAAACCAACTCGTTATCGTGGGAGTTTACGATTAAACGACGACTTGGCGGGGCTCAAAACTTCAAAACCTCTTTCTTCTCTTCTCGAGGTAGTCTAGACTTGGGCCAACACTTTGCGAGCTCGATGGACTTTAAAAACTGGCGTCCCCGACTTCTCTTGAACCGAAGGATTTGCAAATTATGAATCGACTGTTTTTCATGCTTTTGGTGACGGTTTTTTGTTGCAATGTCAGCCTCGGGCAGGATAAACCACCCGTCGAATTATTCGAGGGTGCCATTGAAAAGCTTCGCTTACAGGCGTTGGAGCAGAAGAATCAGATTGAAACTACTTTCGATACTGATGTGCAGACACTGAAATCCGAACTTCTTCAAAACCTGGAACGTCAGCGGTTGGAAGCAATGAATTCAGATAAACTCGAAACTGCGATTCAGATACGTAAGCTTAAATCAGAAGTGGAAGAATGGAAAATTACAATTGAAAGGGTTTTTCGCTACTTAGATGCTTCCAAAACACCAATTCCGAATGAACCCGATGCGAATGCCGCCAAGCTGTCAAAAGTATTCGCGAAGCGTTTGGAATTTGCAGGGATAACGTATGACCAGGCCGTTCAGAAGGCTGAGAATGTCCGGTCGGTAGCTGTGCAGAAGGCGACTCAGGACCGCACAATGGCTCTGAAGGCAGCGCTCGCCGATGCGACGAAGGCAGGAGACTTCGAAGCCGCTAGCATAATTATGGCTCGCCTTAATTCGAACGACTCAACGGGTAGCTCGAAGCCAAAGAACGTGTTTAAGTTTTACGGACATGATTATGCCTTAATCGAACAAGACGTCACTTGGCATGTCGCGAAAGGAATCTGTGAGAAGATGGGTGGTCACTTGGCGACACTTGAGAATCAACAGGAATCGGAATCACTTTTGGCGATATGCAAGGCTACCAAGCATGGACCGTGGATCGGTGCTACAGACGAACAAAGGGAAGGCAAGTGGCTCTGGGTGACAGGTGAACCCGTAACTATTTCATTCCATCAAGAAAACTATCTTGGCTTGCAGCACCATTTGGACTTTGCTCCGAGTCTCAACACTTGGGACGATGGAAGCGCGGGAGAAAGAAGGCCGTTTTTCTGCGAGTGGGAGAAATGACGTTAAAAGCCTAATTGACTTCGCATCGCAGGGCACAGAGGTCATTACGCTGGAGCAGCTTGCGGAGCCGTTTTCACGCCACATCTGTGAGCATCTTCGTTTGGCGGACAAACAAACCACATCGAGTTCAAGCCGATTCCTCAGTGGTTGCCGAAAATTCAACGCTGGCGAAATCAAAAAGGAAGAGCTACTCGATGCTACGGCTAAGCTGGGCTTCCATAATGTCATCGACGCATTTCATGTTGTCCACGACGGTGAGATCGCAGTCCGGTTTTTCACAGACGAGAGAAATGGCCACGAAAATGGCATCAGGCTCACTCAAGAACTATTTCGACTCACCGAGCAGTTTCAATACCGAAATCTGCCGGTCGAGATTGAGGCACGCTGGCGGTTAGTGGAAACAGCCTGATCAATGATGGTAGGTAACCGAGCGAGACTATCACCAGTTTAAACAACCACTGGGACATCCCCTTTTGACAAGGCCGCGCCAACCAACTATGCTGCAAACTCCATCGCCCGCCCTTGGTAAAGGACTTGCCGCATTTTCGGCGAGAAGATTTGCCATGAAAACCCTATACTGCCTAAGTATTTGCAATCGAAAATCATTAACACCGACTGAATAAGTAACATGAAATTTGGGCGACTGTTACTACTGACAACTATCTCGATGTGCCCAGCAGATTGCGCTTCCGCGCAAGCAAAGCTCACTATTCCCAATCAGCCAAGTATTGCAGCTGTTCAGCCGCAAATAGACGAGGTCGCAAAGTCAATACTTACACAGCATCGCAAAGGCTCTGATGCAGCTATTACAGCCATCCTGGCCATCGCTGCTACCGAGGCAGACCCGGCTAAAAAGTACACCGTGATGAAGCTCGCCTTAGATACTGCGATAAGTAGTGGACTGGCGAATTCAGCAATCAAAACGATTGAGACTATAGAATCCGTATTCGAAACCGAGGCTTATTTCATTCGGTTTGACACGATCAAGCAAATTCTCCCAAAAATCAATTCTGTTCCGGAAAAGCTAACTCTCTTGGGCATCATGCTTGATGCAGCACGCGATGCGAGCGCGGTACAAGATTATGAAATCGCGCAGGACGCTTGCGCTATCGTGATTCGCAACATGCCGAAAACTTTACGCCCAGAAACAACTCCCTGCATCACACGAATTCGTGAATCGATAAAGCTCCAAAAGTCATTAGATACTAACTATGTCGAAGCAATGAAACGATTAGTGGAGGTACCAGACGACCCAGACGCGCACACAATTGCCGGCAAATTCACTTTCTTCATGTTGGACAATCGTCAACACGCACTTCCGCATTTTGCGAAATCCAAAGTTGCCGACCTAGAATCCCTAGCCGCCCTCGAAGACCTCAACGCTCCTTCGAAGGACCAGCTTCGAAGTCTAGCTGACTTGTGGTGGACTCTATCCACAAGCCTCGTCAGCAGAATCTGTGGGTAGT
>JANPNA010000478.1:0-5119 GCA_031427235.1 Pirellula sp. | reverse complement strand
GTTGCGAAGTTCAGGCTGGATGGGCATACGGCTCCAGTTGCGGAACTGTCCTTTAGCCCGAACGGGACGCGGCTTGCTTCGGCATCGGATGACAACACGGTTCGCCTATGGAACACCGAAACGGGTGAAGAAGTCGCCGTCTTGAAAGGGCATACAAGTTGGGTTACCGGAGTCGCGTATAGTCCGGACGGGTACCGACTCGTGTCGTCAAGTCGGGACGGAACGATCAAACTCTGGGACGCGCAAGCGCATGAGGAAACCGCCACGCTCACGGGCCATCGTGGCGTGGTGTACTGTGTCGTATTCAGCCCCGATGGATCGTGTCTCGCATCCGCGAGCAGTGACAACACGGTCAAGCTGTGGGACGTGGAGACTGGCAATGAAATTCGAACGTTCACCGGGCACACCGGGCTCGTGAGGAAGGTGGCGTTTGACCGGGCGGGTAAGCGACTTGTGTCAGGCGGCTATGACACAAAGATCCGGGTATGGGATGTTGCCTCAGGCAAGCAAATTGCGACCGCTCATGCCAGCAGCGGCGCAGTATTTGGGGTCGCCTTCAGTCCTGATGGCAAACGGTTCGCAGCGAGTGGAACCGACCATTCCGTTCACCTAATCGAAACCTTGAGCGGTCAGGAGATCATGACTTTTTTCCCTGGCAAAGATGGTGTTGAATCCGTCGCCTTCAGCCCTGATGGCACACGGCTGGCCGCCGCCGTCGCCGGAATAGGCAACATACGAATCTGGGACGCACCACATAAGCACGAAACCGCGATCCTCAGCGAACACACCGACACGGTGACCAGCGTGACCTTCAGCCTCGATGGTTCACGAATCTACTCGGAGTCCGAAAATGAAAAACTGGTATGGAATGTCGCGACGCGCGAGACGCTTCCAGATGCAACGTGGGATCCGCCAGACGTGATCACCCACACTTGTCCCAACGGTCGATGGTTTGTGACCACCGAATCAAACAACGTCGTGCTGGTCGATCTGGAATACAAGAATGCCCCCGACGAAAAAGCAAGGCGAAAAACTAGAGCGAGCTTCGATCCGTTCTGGCATCAAGAGCAGGCGACAGACGCCACCGCAGCTAAGAACTGGTACGCGGCTACTTTTCATTTTGCGTTGCTGATGAAGAACGATCCTGGTCCGGCGGCATTTTACGATGGCCTGCATTTTTCTTTTCAAAAACTTGCATCGCAGTTTGAGCTGGAAGAACGCGACATCGAGCTCCACCTTTCGAACGTCGTCAAGGAATCTCTCAAGCTACCCCGTGGCAATGAACCGCCCAACCCGGCTTTGAAGAACCGGTGATCCGAAAAAGTTCTTTTGAGTTCCACCACCTGCGAAAGGTTCCAATGGGAGAGCGAGGCTCCTGCCGAGCTTGGCTTTGGTTCGGCAGGAGCCTCTCCCTCCCGGTATAAACAATGCTGCCGCTCGCCTAACTACTTCAACGCCTTGGTAAGATCTGAAATCGATTTACCTTGTACTTGGTAAACGTATTTCAAAACTTCGGCCACCGCCGCGTACTCGCTGAGCGGGATGGCTTGACCGATCTCGACCTGCTTGAACAAAGCTTGGGCCAGGGGTTTTCGCTCGACAATCGGAATGCCATGTTCTAACGCAATCTTTCGAATCTTAGCGGCGACTAGGCTTGCACCCTTGGCTACCACGATCGGCGCCTTCATCGTCAGCGGGTCGTATCGGAGTGCAATCGCCAGCTCGGTCGGATTCGTCACAACCACATCCGCTTTGGGCACATCCGAATGAAGTCGTTGGGCCGCAAGATCGCGTTGAATACGACGACGCCGCGACTTGATTTGCGGGTCACCTTGCATCATCTTCATTTCTTCCCGCAGCTCTTCGTCGGTCATCCGAAGGTCTTGCTCATATTTCCAACGCTGGAACGCATAGTCAATGACCGATAGAATCAACAATGCGGCGGCCACGTTGCGACACAGATCGATCATGGTTGTCCAAACGAATTGTCCGACAGTCTCAATACTGCCGGAGCCCAGAGCCAATATAGAATCCCATCGAGACCAGACACCCATCAAAAGAATGCCCGCCACAAGTCCGATCTTAAAGAGTCCGAAGCCAAGCTTCGAAGCGTTGACAATCGTGAACAATCGTTGAAAGCCTTGAACGGGATTGATCCGAGTGAAATCGATACCCAGTTTGTCCGGTAGCCAAAGTGGTCCTACTTGAGCAAAGTGAACAACCAGCGACGTGCAAAGCACGCCGCCCATCAATGGTATCAAGGCCAGACTCCCCTTGCCTATCAAACGAACCACCTGCAACACGGCCGTTCGCGAATCGGTCTTCCAATCGAGAGGCCTGGTAAGCTCTTCGTTGATCAGGTCTATCAACATCCGGAAGACGTGCGGACCGGTAAAGTCCAGGAGCATTACCCCGGCGAGCAGCAATACCGCCGATGTCAAATCGGGACTTCGAACGACGTTCCCTTCCTCTCGGGCTTTTTGGCGCCGGTAGTCGGTTGGGTCATGTTTCTTTTCGCCGCCACTATCCGCCACGCATCACCTCGAAAGAGTGACTTACAAACGAAATTTCTCCCGAAGGGCTAGAAAACATTCCGGTCGTCAATTCAATCCATTCAACAAGCTCGTTTTGGAAGACCCAGCCGATGCTAGCCATCGACATCGTGAGCACCAAGATCATGATCGTGACGTTGATATTGAATCCGATGGCCATGATATTGAGCTGAGGCAGAGTGCGGCCAATGAGCGCCGTTACGAAGTTGGCTAAGAGCAACGCGATGGCAGGCGGTGCAGCCGCCCGCATCCCTACGGAAACACTGTGCCGCAGTAAATCCTGCAAGTGCATAAGCCAATGTTCCTCAGCAATAATGCCACCCGCTGGATAGACCGTAAAACTATCGAGGCAAGCCCCCAAAACAATGCGGTGGCCTCCTAAAGTCAGGAACAAAGCCATCGCCACCCAAGAGAACATTTGACTCACCACCGTTACCGTCTCTTGGGTCGTTGGATCGGCTGCTTGGGCAACGTCCATGCTTGCGAGAGAACTGATCACTTGGCCGCCAACCTGCAAACTGGTGACAATCATCAAAACCGCAGTCCCAAAGAGCAGGCCCAACAGAAGCTCTTTGGCAAGTCCGATGACAATGCCTGCAAGATGGGGCGGTAAGGGTGTCGCATTTTCCATGACCAACGGCGATACCGACATCGCGATCATCAACGCCAGGAGCACTTTGACTCGGTTGGGTATCGACGACCCTTGAATCGGTGGCATCATGGCCAACAACGGCCCGGTGCGGCCTAAAACGCACAAGAAAGTCCACATCGGACCATACAACAAGGATGCAACAAAATCGCCGCTAGACATTGCAATGCCTGTTATCGCGCTGACACGTGCGGTGGAAGCTCTCGAAGTACATTCCGAGAATAATCCAGCATGCGATCTGTCAACCAAGGTAAGCATACAATGATGGCTAGCGTCATCGCCACCAGCTTGGGGACCGTGCTGACCGTCTGATCTTGGATTTGCGTTAACGCTTGAATCAAACCGATGGCTAAGCCGACCAGCATTCCGACCAGGAGCAGCGGTGCCCCTACGATCAGCGACATTAAGATCGCGTCGCGTACTAAGTCAATGGCTTCATTGGGTGTCATCGCATTTCCATCCTTTGAGAGTTTGGATCATCCTGAAAAGGTCCCAAAGCTGTCGAGCAGCATTTGCACCACCAGTCGCCAGCCATCGACCAAAACAAACAGCAGCAACTTGAACGGCATTGAGATCATGGCCGGTGGTAACATCATCATGCCCATAGAAACAGTTACGGAGGCGATAACGATGTCCAAAATCAAGAACGGCAGGTAGATCTTGAAGCCCATCAAGAATGCCGTTTTTAGCTCGCTCAGCATGTAGGCTGGCAACAGCACTTGCAATGGCACATCGTTGAAGTATTTGGGTTCCGGGCTGCCAGGTGCATAGCGACTGTAGAACAGCAGTACATCGTCATGATTTCCCGCCATATCGATTTGTCGAGACATGAAATCGCGAATGGGTTCGGCGCCCTTTTCCCAAGCGTCGACAGCCGTCATCTGGCTCCCTTCTTTGGTGTATGGCTCGATGGCTTCGTTGTAAACCTGTGTCCATACAGGGCTCATGACAAAGATGGTGATGAACAGCGAGATCGACGTAATAACTTGGCTCGGTGGCAACTGCTGCGCACCGAGTGCTTGCTTCAACAAACCGAAGACGACGATGATGCGGACGTAGCATGTCGTCATGAGCAGAATGGCGGGTGCCAGGCTCAAGATGGTTAACAAGAGCAGGATTTGCAACGAGCTCGAAAGCCCTTTGGGACTTAGCCAAGCGTCCGGACCGCCCAAGACTTGGTTCGCTAATTCTTCGGTAGAAGTGCTCTCGCCGAGTGTTTGCTTGAGGTTTTCATCGACCGCGGTTTTGACGCTGGAGTTTTCACGGTTTTTTAAGGCGCGGCTTAGGAGGCTTTCGGTTCTTTCCTGCGCAAAGGCATACGAACCGACGTTAAGCATTTCGATTGGCAGGAACAGTACCAGAATGACAGCAACGCAATGACGAATGCCGGGCACTCGAGTTAGTTTGGGTAGTTTGACTGTTGCCATTTGATGCATGTTGAACCGAAAAAAGTTTCGACATTCTTCTGACTTCGTCTCATGTAACGGATTTCCCGTTTCAACGCCATAAAGAAATTGAGCGAAGAATGCCAATTCCCGAGCGGTTTGGCTTGAAACCGACTAGGGAATCAGAATAGAATGCTCGTACGATGGTGATCTGGTGGGAGAGATTTTGAGCTGCATGCAGAATTGCAACTCAAAACGCCGAAGGCGCAAAGTGGCCCTGAACCGCTCAGGCAACAAGAACCGCCAGCACAAAAATCGTCTCTGGAGAGCGATTCAGTAGCCTTAATCGGCCGCGATGGAATCCACCGAAGGGGAAAGGCATCCTGCCGAGATCTCTCAGGTAACAGGACAGAGGGGCAAACAAGGTTGAGAAATGGAACCGTGGCTTGAAAGTCACCCCATTCCCAGCTTCCGAATCCGTTTGTCCCTCGAAAGCCTTGGTCCCCACCATGAATAAGCCCTCGTCTGCGAAT
>JANPNA010000477.1:0-2527 GCA_031427235.1 Pirellula sp. | reverse complement strand
AGAAGAGGGAGAGGAACTTTACATTGCAACGGATTCTAACGGTCCGAAAGTTCCTAAGTTTTCACGCCGTGAGCAGTTCGTCGAAAAAGTCCTCACCGATCATCCGTTGCTCGCCAAGGCCATGGTGAATCGACTTTGGGGTTGGATGATGGGGCGGGGATTGGTTCATCCAGTCGATTCTTTGGACTCGTTTCACCCTCCAAGCCACCCGGAACTTCTCGACTGGCTCGCCCGTGACTTTGCAGCTTCGGGTTATGACATCCGTCGATTGATAAAAGCTTTGGCATCGACCCAGGCGTATCAACTCGAATCCACCAATGCGAGTAATTCGGATCCCAAGTGGTTCGCCTCTGGGTTGCCCAAGCCGCTCACCGCAGAGATGTTGCAACGATCGATGCTGGTCGTGCTTGATCCTGTCGACAAGAGTCGATGGAATTCACTGGACCAACGAGTCGCCTTTGCAAGTCTCTTTCCCGATGTGTTGGCCGAGGAGTGCATGGCCAACGTTGCTCAAGGATTGTACCTCTCCAACAGCGAATCGATCACCGAGTCGGTCTCGATGAAGAACTCTCGCTTCCTTCAGAGTCTGGCAGGTGAACTGGACAATGCAATGGTCATCGAAAGACTCTTCGATGGCATCCTTGGGCGCAAACCGAGCACCGACGAAGTTGCGTACTGCACCGATTATTTCAACGCACGAGCCGACAGACGCGATCGCGCCCTAGAAGGCTTGGCATGGGCTATCCTCACCAGCGCTGAATTTCGATTCAATCACTAATTCAATCACTAATTCAATCACTAAGGAGTGCGGCGAAGTGAACACTACCAATCACAACCCGATACGTGAGTGAGGGACCTGCGAAATTGTCCCTCCTCGCTTACGCTTCGGGTTGGGATACTCCAATCTGTCGCTCGTCTAACACCCACTGTGTCCAACTATGCCGACCCATCCCGAACCTGAAAAAATGTTGAATGCGCCTTGCGGAAGCGTCGACCACCGATTGCATCGACGATTGTTTTTGCAGGGGAGTTTAGCTGGAGCCGCGTCGGTGGCCAGCTTTCAAAGTCTGTTCAGCGTCCCAGCATTCGCCGATTCCGCAAAGGCCCGAGGCAAACGTTGTATCTTGCTGTGGTTGTGTGGAGCACCGAGTCAATTCGAAACTTGGGACCCAAAACCAGGCCGCCCCTCCGGTGGCCCGTTTGGCTCGATTCCGACTTCGATTCCGGGCGTTCATATCAGCGAGCTCATGCCGCGGACGGCTACGATCATGGACCAGTTGACGCTAGTGCGTTCCATGTCCACGGAGCCTACAGAGCACTTTCAAGCCATTGACATGTTGACTCGCGGCGAAGCGCCTCGGCCCCCTTTTACCCGTCCGCTCTTGGGCTCCGTGCTCGCAAAGCAACTTGGACAACTCGATAGTCCTGTCCCCCAATTCGTCTTGCTTGATCCGTGTCCCGAGGGGAATGAGTTCAAATCGTTCAAGGCCGCGAACTGGGCTGGCTGGCTGGGTGCCGAGTATGGGCCGGTGCGAGTCGGAGGCAAGTATCGACTTGAGAATGTAGGCTTGCCAGAAGGCATGACCGCTGCGGACCATAGCGAGCGCGAAGCGCTTCGAGCCTTTCTGAGCCGTAAATTCGTCAACGACCATCAGAACCCGGCCGTGCAATCCTACAACGCCGTCTTTGAACGGGTAAAGGGCTTGATGAAAACGGCACCGCTCTTCGATCTTAGCAGCCTGCCGGAATCGGATCGTGCAAAATATGGACCGGGTACATTCGGGATGCATACGCTGTTGGCAAGGCATCTAGTGGAGAACGGTTCTACATTTGTGATGGTTGCCAATGGGATGCCATGGGACTGCCACGTGTTCAATCACGAGACGCACCAGATGTTGGTTCCGGAGATGGACCGAATCGTTTTTCACCTCATCAACGATTTGAAGGAGCGGAGTATGCTCGATGACACGCTCGTCCTGATCATGGGGGAATTCGGCCGAACGCCGTGGTTGAATGAAGCTCGCGGTCGCGATCATTATCCAAAAGCATGGAGCATGGCCATGGCCGGTTGTGGCCTAAAACCTGGCGCGGTGTATGGCGCGACGGACGAGAACGGAGTGGCTGTTTCCGATAATCCCATCAATCAACGACGGTTGTTTGCCACCATCTACGCAGCGCTCGGTCTCGACCCACATGAATCCTACGACTTGCCTGGTTTCCCAACCTTTTACCGCGTCGAAGGTGATGCAGCCCCTATCGCGGAACTGCTCGCTTGATTGACCTTCCTAGAACTAGCCATGACCATAGAACTTGAAAAAATCGATCGCTATGCATTTCCAAGTGGAGTGCTGGATTTTGCAGTTCGGTCCGATGGACAGCGGCTTTATGCTGCCTGCATGGATGGCATCTATGAATTGCCATTCGCCGAACCGGCAAAAGAGAAATCAAAACCGTTTCGAATCGGTCGACATGGAAGCTACGTTTCGAGCGTCGCTCTTGTCGAATCGGCCAATACGCTCTTGACCGC
>JANPNA010000476.1:0-27700 GCA_031427235.1 Pirellula sp. | reverse complement strand
GCCTCCCACTGAGGGGCCACTTCTTCGATGTCTTTTTGCAGACGGCGCACTTTCCAGAAATCCCCGTCAAAAGGATGAAAAATGCCAGCAAGAGACAAAATCAAAGCAATAGAGCATAGCCACTTATAACGGCGTGTCCGCGTGACCTGTTCGGTCTCGTTTAGGAATCGTCCCAAATCTTCACGCATGTTCATAGTTTGCTCCCGCCGAACATATAGTATGCCGACGTCGGCATATTGTTTTGAAACGTTCGGCATATCGTGGCAGGTCATGGCTGAACAGTCAATCATGTTCTAGACTCTCTTCGCTTCTACCGGAATTGACGACCTGTCCACAGTTGATGAGCTAGATGAATCCTGCCGAATCTGGCAAGCTAGGCAGCTAGGCACAACCCTGTGGAAATCGCAGAAGCGTGTAGGAAGGGAAGCGAAATATTCAAATTGGATGGCCAGGATCCAGCCTCAGTCCAACCCGTGGAAGCGGTAGCTGCTAGGTTGCTGCTAGGCCGATCCTGCAGGTTCACCAGACGCATGCCATCCTGTCGTGAACGGCACTTTCCATTAACCCGTCGCGTCCCCTGTCGTTACTTGCGTCGTTTCACTTTTGCGAACGTGAATTCAGTTTCGAAGTCAAGCTGCCACCCAAAGGCAAGATCTGTCGCTGCGACATGCACTTGCTCCAATTCGACGCTTCGAGTTCCTGCCGCGAGAGATTCCGCCATCACGCCTTCATCATCATGATCGTAGCCCAAGAGATGTCCCATTTCATGCATCAGGACGCTTAGCAAATCCATGCTTTGCATTGCACCTTGGTTGTCGGTGCCAAGGAACTCGGAATCATGGCTAGGCGTCGTGTCGATAAACCAGCCCCAGCCGGCGGCGTTGTCGTCGAGGTAGATGGTGTTGCCGGAGGCCAGGCCGAGAGTCGCGTCCCCCAGGTTGGCAACTTGGATGTTGAGGCCGACCAAGGCGGAGGTATCAACGCCAGCCGCGTCCCAGCGACGAAGCGATTCTGCCACCAGCGGCTGATAATCGGTAGCGGTCAGCGAATGCTCGACGGAATTCGACGGAAGGGCGGCCGCTAGAAGAGGGCTAGGGGCAGGTAACGCTTCGTCGAGAGCCATTAAGAAGCCATCTGAGCTGCCGTAGCTCGTTAAAACTTGGCCGGTGGGGAAATCAGCGGTCCCTTCAAAGCGGCCAGTCACATAGATCGTGCTGCCGACAATTCCTATCGGTTTAACCCCCCCGTCATTGCTGCTACTGCCCATGCGCCAGGCATTGAGATATTCGCCACCAGCGTTGAGTTTCATCAAGAATGCGTCCTGGGCTCCTCTGCTGGTCAAATCGCCGCCGGCAGCGGATGGATTGAAGTCTACGGTGCCGGTGAATACCCCGCCCCAGTAAATGGCGCCATCCAGTGGATTCACGACAACTTCCGAGCGTGCATCATCGTTGCCTGCACCACCGACGCGCTTGGCCCACTGAAACGCTCCAGTGCTTTTCGAATACTTGGCGATCATCGCATCAGTCCCGCCCGCTGGCGTAAGCGTTGTTGTCCCTGGGCCGGGATCAAAATCGGCTGCTTCGGAAATAAAGCCAGTGAGGTAGAGCGACGCATTGTCACTGCTCAACCGCCAGTCGTTGCCATCTCCACCCGGGCCGCCAATCGTTTGAACCCAATTGAGGCCGCCCGATGTGCTATAGCTGCCGAAGAACGCATCGTTTCGGCCATTACTGGTGCGTGTCGTCACAGCTGCGGAAGGATTTAAATCGGCGGAGCCGTTAAAATCGCCGGCGACATAGATGGTACTGCCATCGACAACGAGACTCCGGATGGAATCAGAGGACTCGCCACCGATCTGGCCGACCGAAACGTAGTTGCCTTGATCGGTCAATGTCAAAAGAAATCCATCGGGAGAACGGAACTTCCCTTTGCCAACGGGCGTGAGATTATTGACGCCAGGGCCCGGATTGAAGTCCGTGGTGCCCCAAAATTGACCGACGACATAGACATTCCCGTTTGCCGCCCCCACGTCGTAGCCCCACTCCTGGCTTTGTCCTCCCACTGACTTGTACCAAAGAGTTGCTCCCGTCGCCGGATCGAGTCTGACGACGAACACATCGGTACTGCCAGCACTCGTCAGGTCGGCAACTCCATCGCCGGTAAAGTCGGCGGCGGTGCGAAAGCCCCCCGTCGCATATAAAGCCCCCGAGGATGGATCAAGGCGAATACTGCTCGTTGCTTCGCCCTCGCTTCCTCCAAAGCGCCGGGCCCAGAGCAGATTTCCATTGGGGGCATATTTGGCGATATACGCGTCCTCGCCACCAGCACTTGCGAGTGTGGCGGCGCTGGGACCAAGATCAAAATCCGCGACCCCAGTAAATGCGCCCCCGACATATACGTTTCCCGCCGGGTCCATGACAGCCCTGCTGGCGACGGAGTCGTATTCCGCGCCGCCAATTTGCCCTACCCATGAAGCGAGCATTCTTCTTGCCTCAAGCTGTTCAACCCGCAGTCGGGCCTTGGTTGTATGACGAAAAGTGGATGGACGTCGACGAGAAAAAAGTGACTTCATTTCGAATCTCCTTGGCAAAGCGTGGAAGCAGCAGCGAAAGCTATGCAATCCAATGCGAAAAGCGGCTTCATTTAGTGCCAGAGAAATAGCGAATTCTTAAAATGGCCAAATGGCCGAAGAAGAATGACGCTTCGATATAACGGGTGCGATTAACACGGCACTTTTTCTCAATTCCGGGGCGACGATTCCGATGCTGGGGCGCGCAAGGTCTGCTCAAATGCTTGAAAATCCTCGCGACTTCGCAAGGAATTAAAATCTTTGTCACTTTCTAAATGGGCGACCTGTGGCGGTGTGAAATAGCCTTTCTCGCGAGCTTGGGTAAGCAACTGGAGCGCGCGCTGGACATAGCGATCCTGGTCGCTCTTTTCTGTAGTCATGGTCGACAAAATCGCGTAAAAGCACGCAGCGTTGTAGCAAACGCTCGGGTCGACGGTTTCCGGCTTAAGGTACGCCTCGACCAGACTCACCGCTTTCTCCGGTTGCGTCTTGGCGACGGCTTGAGCCTTCATAAAGTCAAAGATGGGCTTTCGGGGTTCGTCTACCCATTCCATCGCTTTATCAAACGCCGCGATCGCCTCGGAAGGTCGCTGAAGTTCATTCAGTGCTTTTCCCATCGACCCGTACCCATTTGCGAGAAACTGACGAGCGGTGATGATTCGTGAATCCCGCGACAGCACAGCCTGCAGCAAAGCAATTGCTTTTTCGAAATAGGGGAGCGATTCGGCTGGCGAGCCATTATCCGAAAGACGGATTCCGATATTGCAATTTGCAGCACCCAGGTCGATTTGATAGCCTGGTACATTCGGAAACTCCTTGATCAATGCTTCGAGGGTCTCATGGCCTTCGAGTTCGGCCGCGAGCAGTTCGGATTGCTTGCCCTGGATACCGAGCGTAAGTGCCCAATTATCCAAGCTCCCTGACAGGCCCGACTTCAGATCAATATCGCGAGGGTGCAGGCCGATCACTCGGCGATATTCATCGCAGCTCGTGGAAAAGCTCCGCTCTGCTTCCGGAATGCGATTCTGTCCAGCTTGGAGCACTCCAAGCGCATTCCATGCTTTTGGCAGCCCTCCGTCCGCCATATCTGTCAATTCTTTAGGAGGAATCGCTTTGTAGATGTCGATGGCGCGGCGGATTTCTCGCTCCGCCTCTTCATGTCGTCGACTCGCGCTCGAAAACTGGCCCAGTTTTAAAGCCACCGAAGCTTGACAGCGAAGAGTAGAAGGTTCCGTGGATTTTTCTGCTGAAGCATCGATTACCTTCTGCGCAATTCGCAAATGAGATTCTGCCGCGGCCGCTTCGCCCAATTCCGCCAACGCCGACGCAAAATTGCCATGGCTATCCGCCAAATAGAATTGTATTTCTGCGGCGTTCGGTAGGGACTTGGACAGCGCCTCGAAGGACGCAATGGCCCGCTGGTATTCAGCTCGCATTGCCTCCCGGTCGCCTAAGTGCTTGTGGAGTCCTGCAAGGTCTCGTGAAGTGATCGCCATCTCAAGTTGCAGACGAATGTCGTTGGTTTTCTGTTTTCCAAGCCGCTCGTAGAATGGTAGCGAAGTTGCAAGTAGTTCCTTTCGCATCGCCAGATTGTTCGCTTCTCGAAGTCGCGGGTCACGCGCGATCTTTTTGGTCGTGGCCTCGATGGCCTGTCGAGCGATCTTAAAGCTCTCTTCCGTCTGATTGCGGGCCTCCGATTCACGACGAAGGCTGGCTTCGGTATTGATGCGCGCCTGTTGCGCTTCGATCGCTTGCCCGAAACTGACGACGGTACCGATCAGAAGTGCCACGGCGACGATGGTGGCAGTGGCGATGAATCGGCGATTTCGGGTTGTGAATTTTTGAATTCGATAATACGTCGATGGCGGGCTTGCTAGGACCGGTTCGTCATTCAAGTATCGCTGTATATCCGCGGCGAACGCTGCGGGCGAGTCATACCGCCGGTTTCGATCCTTTTCGACCGCCTTCATGACGATCCAATCGAGTTCACCGCGCAAGGACTTGCTGATGCGACGAACATCAACGCCGCGGTGCTCGCAAATGGTCGACTGATCCTTGGCTTCCAAGGTGCTGACCCGAACGCTCGGAGTGGGTGGATCGACTTCGCGGATCATCCGTCGCATTTCTTCAAAACTCGCTTTTCGCAGCGTTTCGCTTTCAAAGGGTGTATGGCCGGTGAGAAGTTCATAAAGCAGCACGCCTAAAGAATATACATCGCTACGAGTATCGACATCGATGCTACTGAGTCCCGCTTGCTCGGGACTCATATAGAGGGGTGTGCCGATCAATTGATTGAAGCCGGTATGCAGCGTCTTTTCCGTCAGTTGCTGGCCAATCGCTCGGGCCACCCCAAAATCGATGACTTTGGGGACCGGCGTCACGTCGTGCATTTCCACAAGCAAATTGCTGGGCTTGATGTCGCGGTGAATCAGTCCCTTTTGATGGGCGTGCTGGACGGCGCCGCAAATGGTGATGAACAAACCGAGTCGCTGGCGATTGTCGAATTTCTGCCGATCGCAGAATTCAGTCACCGGGACTCCTTTCACCAGTTCCATGACGAAATAGGGGCGACCCAGCTCGGTTGCGCCCGCATCGAGCACCTTGGCGATATTGGGGTGATTCATCAACGCCAGCGCCTGCCGTTCCGCTTCAAATCGGGCTACGACTTGATGGGTATCCATACCCGGCTTGATAACTTTGAGGGCAACGGTTCGCCGCACGGGCTCCCGTTGCTCGGCCATGTAGACGACGCCCATCCCGCCTTCGCCGATGTTTTCGAGCAGCTTGTAGCGGCCAATTTGCATTCCCGGCCTTTCCACGGGGCCGTTTAAATCCAAGGTCGCGACCGCCGGAAGCGCTTCCAGCAAAGGGTTTGCGGCAGCATGGGCGGCCAGAAGTCGCCTTACTCGCCCCAATAACGGCAGGTCCCCGCTGCAAACTTGTTGAAGGAACGACTCCCATTTTTCGGGCGGGTGGTTGTCAACCGCGCTTAGGAAAATCCGCTCTGCATCGGCTTCATTTGCGATCATGGCTCGAGTTGCTCGTTTAGGATAAGGATCAGTCGACGGGGCGACCGACTAACGGACCCATCGCCGTCATGATGATAATGCGAAATGACTCATCACTCTGTGCCATAAATTCATGGAACTTTCTCACTCGCGGGAGAATCGTTTACATCGGACAATTCGGCCTGCAAGAAGGCGCGGGCATAAGTCCATTGCCGAAATCCCGTTCGGCGAGAAACGCTGGTTAAATCACAAGTCTCTTCGACGGAAAGGCCAGCAAAGAGTCGTAATTTGGCTATTTCATAGGCGGCCACGTTGATCGCCTTGAGCTTTTCTAGGGCCTCGTCAAGGTCGAGCAGTTCCTGAGGATGAATCGCAAAAGTTAGCTGTAGATCATCCACATCGAGTCGCTGATAGCCGTGTCCAGCCTTGAGTGACTGCTTGTGTCTGACTGCATCGATCAGAATACGCCGCATCGCCTCGGCCGCCGCCGCGAAAAAATGTCCGCGGTTGTCCCACTGTTGCGGTTTTTTTACGTCCACGAGCCGAATGTAAGCTTCATGGACTAGCGCCGTGGCCTGAAGCGTCTGGCCCGGCTTTTCTTGGGCAAGCTTAGCCGACGCCATTTTCCGAAGTTCCTGGTAGATCAGCGGCAACAACTGCTCCGCCGCTTTCGGATCGCCGGATTCAATCTGCGATAGGATGCGGGTAACGTCTGACATAAGGCATATGCTTATCTAAGAGGAAGCTGGTTCTGCCCTAGTATAACCTCCCGCTTACGAGTTTGCCTTAGGCGAACGATCCAGACTGGCATTTCTTCACTTTCGCCCACATTCTCCTCTGCATCCGCCAAAAAATGGATGGTCGCTTTCAACTGGGGAACTCATGACAACCAATGGTCAAAGTGCGGATCCAAGGTCAGAATCGCATGAGTCCGTTTCCGAAGCGCTTCCTCGTAGTCTTCTGCTGTATGGTATCCAAGGCATGATGGGAGGACTGCCATGGGCTGTATTGATCGCGATTGTTTTGAATGCAACACGTGCGGCCGAAATAGTCCTTTCCGGAGAAGAATTCCGATTCTCGCGGGAAGAATTTCTAATTACTTTTTTGATTGTTCCTGTCTGGGTCGTAATCGCAGGAATTGTCGGGCTCATTCGTGGAGCTGAGAAACGAGGGGTATCATCCGCACTCAATCAGCCGAGCTTGCCAAAGCATTTGTTGGTCGGCGTAGCTGGAATCCCGCCTCACTCCAATCTGTGGAAATGGTATCTGCTAGGTTGCTGGCTAGGCCGATCCTGCAGGAGTACGACATTTCCACAGTTCAGCCAGCCATGAATCCAGCCGAATTCGGTAATCTCGCTATCCGCACATCCTTGTGGAAATCGCAGAAGCGTGTTGGATGGAATCGGACGCTTGCACAATGAGGTGCGCGTTTCTTTGGGAAGCTGCAAGACGCCTGTTGCTGCGACTAGCCGGTACCGGTTCGGCGTTCCGGTTTGGGTGACGTTTGGGTGACCGGTGCAGGTTCGAGAACACGATTTTCGCACGGTTCTTTTAGCGACATGCATGGTTAACTTACGCGATCAAGAAGCGAAAAAAAACGGACTTTAGTTACCCCTGAGCAATGGGCGTCGCTTGCTCGAGCGGACCGTATTAGAGTAAATTGGGATTGGGGATGTATGGTAAACTCCGTAGAAAATTATTCGTTGTGAGAAAGTGGCAAAACCAAAATGAACCTTGGCGTAATCATTGGGGCTGCGGCCCTTGGACTAGGATTTGCTTCGTTGGTATTCGCATTGGTTCTTCGAACTGAAGGTCGCACCAACTCTGCTCGACTACTTCGCTACTTTTTCTTCGCCGGAATTCCCATTGGGTTTCTTTGTTCGGCCGCTGGATTTTGGGATTGTTACGCGTCAGGCGATTGGACGAAATGTCTCGTCCCGATCGCATTGCTTTTGTTTGCTACTAATGGACTGATCAATCGTAGGCGGTGCATCGACCTGATCGACAATCTCGCCTGCACGAAGCAGGCACTAGACAACGGCAAAAAAGCAATTAACAGCCAGGAAGAGAAGTAACTGTTTGACGCAAGTCGCAATGCGGGCAAGGTGTCTGGCGATCTACGAACAAGGCGTTGAACACGGGGCGGCGGTTCGGGCGGTACTTGGAATCAAAGTCTAATCCCACGGCCCGTTCAACGCGGTTGGCAAGGAACGACCCATGGAGACAGCAACTATCAGCGTCGGCGTACACTTCGCACCTACTCCTTCACTCCGTGCCTGCGCCCAATGGCTTCGCTCCCTGTTCCGCCTCCGGCGACCGGACAGACGGACTCAGAGCCACGCGGCGTCTCAAGACATTCTGGACTTTTATGTACGAGAACTCGTCAAGCTGGCGTTTTCTAGGGCGCCGCTCGGTTCGCACTTGGCTTGAGCAACGATTCTCGTGCTATCGACCAGCGTTAAAGTGTCGATGTTCTCGTTTTTCGATCGGGTTTGGTTTGATTTGAGCTAAATTTGGTGAACGGTACGGACAATCAGATTGGAACGTCTATTTGGCGTTTGAGTTTCCTCTTTCTAAATGCAGTCGACGTGTAGACCCATCTAAGTCGTGTCGGTGGGGGATTGTATCTGAACTACGGGCTGTTCCGCTCTGCATCGTTTGCAAGAAACTTGCAAATTGGCTTCACGGCGCAGTTTTCTGGCATTGAGCGTTGCGAGCCGAAGTTGCTCCGGTACGTCCGCTCCAGTCGAGAAATACATTTCGTCGGGTGTCTGTCCTTTGAATGCGTAGTGCGGGACGTGGGTGTTGTGTTGTGCGACGTAGAACGCGACAAGTTTTCGGACTGTCTCAACCGTGTCGAGCGCATGCAGGAACAACCACTGATGTTTGATGGACCTCCACCAGGATTCGATCATGCTGTTCGAATAAGTCACGTCGACTTGTGCCAAAAATCGTTTGATGATTCCTGATTCAACTAACTGGTTCATCGATGCATTGATATTCTCGATTCCGCTGTCCATTATGGCGTTGGGCTTGGTATCAGTGAGTCCTTTGGCAGCTTCGCGAATTATCACGGCTGTTACACCCGTATCGAATGATTCACGCACCGTCCAAGCGAGAATGCGTCTGGAGAAGTTATCGATAACCGCGTGCATGTAAACGCGACTTCCATCAAGCAACCGAAGCAGCGAAGTATCGAAGTATCGACATGCCAAATTGCATTCGGCTTGCACGCTCGAATTCCAACCTTGGGCTTGGGCGGATAGACTCTTACTCGGAGTCGACGCCAATGGTGACGACGCACTAACCGGTACCAAGTTGCTGGAGCCGCGAAAACCTTTCCTAACTTTCGAGCCACTCTCGCGAGTGCTCCGGTGCTAAGGTGCCGGTAGTCAGTTGAAGTGATCATCGAACGCATGGTATCGACCTCGGCAACAGACATTTGTGTTGGAAACGATTTCGGGCATGATGAGTTATCAGCCAACTCGCAGGCCTCGATATCGCTCCAGGCATAGAATCTTGACCGGGAAAGTCCGATGACATTGAGCAGCCGTCCGACTGGAATGACAGTGGCAGCGTTGTTAATCAGATTGATCAATTTGGACTTGTCGCTTGAGCATGGAATGCGACAGTTTTGAAACGAGAAACCTGAGATCCTAAATATGAGAAATAAGAGCCGAAGAAGGTGGCGCAGTCTTGAAACTTGAAGTTGTAATCTAGCCACCTCAGTTTCCAGCGATTCGACATGCTGGCCAAATTGCGATAACGATATGACCGGCTGTACTCTAGGTTGGAGCCATCCGTTGGCAGTCGAGCGAGGCACGCCAATTCTCAAGGCATGTGCCGTGTCACCGGTCGTACAGACGAACTGCCGAAGCCGATGGTCGTAGGATCGCTGAACACGCTTGGGTGCGAACATGGACGAATCTCGTCTCTCGGAAGCCGCCTATTGCCATGTTAGCATTATCCGTTGAAACGCTAACGACAACCGGGATTTGATTTTTCTAGAATGTTGCAGGCAAGTCTTGAATCTCAATTGCGCCTTGCTCTGCTCGCAAGACAGTTAACACGTGCACCGTATCATCGCGAATCGTATAGAGTCCACGATAACTCCTTCGACTTCCGAGCCCAACGAGAACTTGTCGAATCTCGTATTGAAACAAGCCATTCTCATCAGCGAAACCGAAGCGATAAGGATTTTGAGAAAGTTCTTGCAATTGTTTTTCGACAGTGTCGATCCAAGACAATGCCTGATCGATGGAATGATTATCAGCCCACCAATTGGCGTTTCGGGAAATGTCTTCCTTTGCTTGTTGGTAAATAATGACGCGAAACATTACGCGCGTCGTCTCAATTGTTCACGAACATCATCCATTGCTTCCGACAATGGTTGCCCTTCGCCAAATTCCATTTGCGCAATTCCAGCTCGAATAGCTTCAATGGATTCAAGTTTCGAAAGTGTAAGTTCGTCGACGATGACGTACCGTCGCTTGGTAACTGGATCGAGAACCGTCAAGCGATGTTCGCTCGATGCATTCAAGGCATTGGATTGTTCGACAGTGAGATTCGTTTCCATAAAATGATTGTAGACTAGGATGTGCTGTCAGCCAAGAATTGTCCGTCTACCCTTCCGAGCCGAACCCCCAAAGGCTGCTCTCCATCCAGCGACAATAACTCTCTGTTTTGCGCTCGATTGGAGTCTGGCTCCCGCAACTTTGTCGAGTGGTAGCGAACAAAATCCTACCCACAAGTAAACGAAAAGGCTGGTGCTGTCATGGCTCCAGCCTTTCTTCGTTTACCCCAGTCTTTTCGTTGATCTGTCGCTTTTCCAACGTTGCGAATTCGGCTCTTTCAGACTCTCTCTACCTCATAACCTCTCGGACGCCTAAAAACCCGTTTTCGACCAGAAAGCGCCAAATTGGTCCAAAAGTCTCTCGGATCTCTGTTTTTCCGACCCTGGGGTTATAAGGAAAAGTCTCTAAAAGCTCATAACAAGAGGGTAGAGAAATAGCTAACGGATTAAATTGCGCCAGTATTTGTTGAAATCGCCCCGTTAGTCGAAAAAAGCTCATAACCTGGAGGTAGGCAGTTCAAATCCGTCTCGTGAGGTTTGACGAGTGGTAGCGAACGAATTCCAGTGGGTTTCGGGAAAGTGAGATTAAGGAGCGCACTCGCGGCGTTAGCTGGCGAAATGCTTGGTGAATCAACGATTGTGGAAGGAGCAAGCTGTTAACCTGGATGGGGCAACGCTGTGGATACGGTCTAATTCCCGGCTACGCCCGACGCTCTTTCAACCACAGCAAAGGATTCAAAAATGAATATTACACGCGTTGGGACTCAGCCATCTGCCAAAGGACCAGCTGATTGGTTCACCGGAACCGTCCGAATAGATCCATTGTTCCAGCCACAAGCTCCGGCACGCGCGGTCGGCGCCATTGACGCCCGCATTGGGAGTTGACGCGGTCCGCCCGCGTTCGGTCCAGTGATTTTGTTAGCCCGTCTGGACATGGTCACCAATCTCTCCACTCTTCTACTTCTTCAGCAAGCTCTGGATAGCGAACTGCGGCCATGATGATCTCGAAAGCGTCGCAAATATCCTCTCGATGCATAGTCTCAATAAAAGGGCCCTTTGCGTCTAGCCGATTAAACTCCTTTACGCTCTCTCGCAACAACCGACGCGCGACGGTCTTTGTCAGTTTCGGAGCAGAACGTAGTCCTTCAATTAAGCTGGAGATAAGTTGCCTCGACGCCGCGAGGTGTGGGCCTTCCTCTTCTTCGTCCCAAGTCTCAAACCATGTGCGGCCCGACACACTGTCCAGCGTGAGCGTCCGCAGCATCTCTGCTCGTCGTGCATCTGCGATCCTTCGCTCCTCGGCCTGCCGAGACCTCTCTTCAGCGTCCTCAATCAAGAGCGCCTCTCGATCGTGGTCCCATCTCCACTGTAGCAAAATCTGAAGGGAAAGGGTTTCCCACGCCGAGTAGGATTCATGCTCAATGGCATCATCTGCTGCTGAAATCTCGATGGTCCCGACCGGAATGAACGAAGATGGCGGAGGAGTGCTTACCCAGACAGCCTCTCGTTGATTCGCCCATGAATGATGAGTGAGAAACAGTGGCAGACGAATCTCGTGATTCGATGGCCGGATGGCGCTGCTGCCAATCCAATGGGAGGCAACTACAAAGGCGAAGGAATAGCCCTTTTGCGAGTTCGTTCGGACGACTCGAACAACACCGAATCTTCCATCAGCCAACGGTGCGAGAAACACGCTGCCCCGAGCAGGCAGATCACTTTCGCTGTATTTGACGCGTCTGGGCATGTGCTTCGCGGTTAACGGCAAAATTCAGCAAGTGCGAGCGGAAGACTTAACGCAAGTCAAAAGCGGCCGATCGAAGTTCCAGTCTACCCTGCAGCCAGCGCCAACGTCCACAGTTGTCATCCACCAATTTGTGGAAAGCGGCCGATGGCAGGATTAGGTATGACCACATGTGGATGGGAAGCTTGCGGCATAGGAAGGCGTCTGTTGCTGCTAGGCCGATCCTGCAGGAGTACGACGCTTTCACAGTGATTGAGGCGAGCCGATTGCGAGCGCGACATTCCGCCACATTGCATGGTTATGCGGCATCCTCACTGAATGAATCCTGAAAGTCATGTCTTGGACGGCACTTTGTTCGCCTGCGTGTCGCGGACAAGCTTGTGCCAGGAACGCTTACCGCACTGTGGACACTTCATGAAGGAGAAAGTGCAAGGCCGATCGTTGGCCTTCCAACGGATACCGCCCAAATCCCAGATGGACCGCGAGAAACCGCAAGAACATCGCATTATCCACGAGCGAGAGTCTGCCCCCATGCTCTCAGCCCAGCCGCGAGGTAAAATACGAATGAAGAACTTTTGAAGAGTTGACATAATGTGGTGAGTGGCCAAACTACCCGTATCCCATGGGATGTGGATAACCGGATTCTCGGTACTTATCGCCAGTTTGTCAAAGGAATTATCCCTGAGTCAAACGCAAAGCAGCCAGCCAACGCCAATGTCCACATGGGAACGGTCCAACTTGTGCACGACGCTGGATCCTGACTCCGGCTACGTCCACATGTGGATGGGAAGCTTACGGTCTAGGGAAGAGGCTTGCTGCTTGGCCGATCCTGCAGGCGACGCTTGTCACGGGTACGACCACAAAAATTCAATCTTTTATATGTTATCCATCGCTCTTACGGTCAGCACCGGCGTCCATTAGTCGCAATGCGGATTTGGCCATTTCGTTGTCCGGAAATTCCTTTAGGCATTGTTCATAGTTTTTGCGAGCGTTCGGACCATCGCCAATCTGGGCATAGCAAAAGCCAAGGCTTGTGATCGCCATTTCACGATACCACATTCCAGCCGCAGAGAGCATGGTGACTGCACGAAATCGATCGATCCATTCGTAATCACGGAAAAAGGCTACGCTCTTTTGGAATTCAGGAATTGCCAGTTCATATTCTCGGCGTTTACAGTGTCGAATCGCGTTTCGATGGTGCCGGGGAATCACGCGTCGCAGCAATTGCGACAGCGCGAGATAAATGACCGCACCAAAGAAGACTCCGCTTGTTCGGTTGAGCACGTATCCGACAAGAACAAATACCGCCAAAATGCCGAGAGTAGCAGCGGCGTTGAGCCAAGAAACAGGGCGTACTATTGGCGTCTTTGACATTGATTGCGTTCAAGCGGCATAAATCATCCATGAAGCTCCCGGGTTTGGGGTGGGAGCCATTCTTTGCGGTGGAGCTACCCGCCGCTAATAGTATCAGTCTATCCGATCCTGCAGGCGTAGTCGAATCGTCCAATTCCTCGTTCCACATTGATTTCAACCAATTGTGGAAGACGATTGACGCTGCTGGCTGGTGAAAGACGCTGGTTGCGGCTTTGGCGCTGACCCAAAAGATTCAAGTCAATCTATGGATGGGAGCGATCCTCGACCAAAGCGAAAAGCTCCTGCGACCGAGTGATGCAAAAGTCCATCCCATTCATTCCGCAAACTTCAATCTCTTTCAGTACACCATTCAATTCTGTGTTCATGGAAATCCTAGAGGAAACTTTCCGACGCCGAACTTTCTATTTTCCAGGACTCGTCCTGTTAACAAGGAAGCTTGAGTAATTATCCCTGAGTTGTCAACTTGGCTGTCTCTGATTCAGGCCATTCACGTTCACAGTTGATATGCCAGATCTTGTGGAAATCGCAGAAGGGTGTCGGAAGGAATCGGACGCTTGCACAAAGGATGGGATTCGCAATTGCTACGGAAGCTGCTAAGTTGCTGCTGGTTGCTGCTAGTCCGATCCTGCATGCGTAGTCGAATCGGCCGGAGCCAATGTCCACATGCGGGAAGAGCCAACTTGTCGACGTATTAGATCGATGTGGTAGGCGAGATCCTCGCGATACAAACGATGCTTGCCCGTCGATTCTCGTGCCCGAGTTGCGGTTCGATGCAACATGGTCGAACTAACTTTTTTTCTTGCAGGATGAATTTATGATTTGGAATAATCGAGCAAGCAAAGTTCATAGCAAAAAGTATCAGGTTCTTTGGCAAGAATGCGGCAAGAGGAGCACCAACACCGACAGGACCAACACCGTGCGAAAGTATGGTACGCAATTTCGCATCTCAGATTTACTTGCATGGACGACTATGGTCGCGATTCTGTGCGCATCGTATTTGCTAGCGCCATTGATAGACCCACCAAACCATAGGTCGATTCTCGCAATACTGTGTTATTGCATGATCGCAAGCGTGCCATTCGCGTTCATAGTCTCACTGATTCGGCAACGGATCACTTCGTCTCGAATGTGGTCATCCTTTCTATTCACCGTGTTGGTCTCCAGCTGGGTAGGATTCCTTTTAGCCGAGATTCCTATCAAAATGGGATATTTCCCTGGTATGGGTGCTCTAGTTGCTGTGGTAATGGGGATGTTCTATTCAGTGGTCTCTAGCATCTTAGTACCCTTCTTTATCGCAAGTCTACGCGCGACTTTAGAATAATCGGCGAGTGCCTACGTCCATATTGATTTGATCCAACTTTTGGAACACGCTGGAGGCTAAGTCGGCTATGTTCACGTGTGGAGGGGAAAATTGACGCATTCATGACTCAAAGAATCACTTATCTCATTTGTGCAGGTGCAACCATGTTTTTAGGTTTGGCCTCGCGTCGATACCGACAGCATCTGCCATCGTTCGTCGATGAATACAGCGGCGATGCTCTGTGGGCGTTGATGTTGTTTCTGTTGGTGAGTTTCGTGCTTGCTGGTCGCTCTCTACTTCAGCGATGCGGCATCTCGGTGGCACTTGCATTCGCGGTCGAGGTCAGCCAACTATACCACGCGCCATGGATCGACAGCATCCGGAACACGACGTTGGGTGGACTGGTTCTAGGTTTTGGATTCTTGTGGACCGATCTCGTTTGCTACTCGGTTGGTATCGCAGTCGGCGCGTTAGTGGAACGCTTGCTCTTCTTCGGGGCGAACAAAACACAATGCACTCGTTCGGACCACTGTTAAACTGTCTAGCCAATCCAGCCGTCGTACGCCACTTTCCACAGTTGATGAGCCAGCACTGCAACCCGCCGAATCTGGGAAGCTAGCAGCTAGGCACAACCCTGTGGAAATCGCAGAAGCATGTCGGAGGGAAGCGAAACATTCAAATTGGATGGACGGAATCCAGCCTCAGTCCAACCTGTGGAAATGCTAGCTGCTAGGTTGCTGGCTCGTTCTCACCTTAATCCACTCTATTTCCAGTTTGAAAGCTCCTGCCTTCTTATCGCCGAGCAGGATACCCAGCCCAGTAACCGATCGTCGCTTTCGCCGTCTTTTAGGCGGATCACCCGTACCTGTTGTGACTTCGCTCATACGCACCGGACAAGGAAACAGTCGGAAAGGTTCACAGTTGGCGTAGGCGACTCCAATGTAGGTTGTAGACGCAGTTTAGATGCTACTTCGTACCAACCCCAAAAGATAAGACAGTATCCCACCGAGAATCGCAAACAAGATGGCGAGCGAGATGGATCTAGGACGATTTCGAACGCACCCCACTACGCTGGCAAGATGAAACGCGAGAGTGAATAGTAACACAAGCGTTAGCGGAGACTGAAAAACCGAGTGAGTCCCAGACCAAATTGAGGAATGTCGATACGTCTGATTCCAGTCGCCTGCAATCCAGCCTATAGCAACCAACGTTGGCCAGAAAACTGTCAACAAAAAAACACCAAACGGCGAGACGGCATTGGACACGTTGTTTTCCAACTCTCCCATACTTGATGCCTGATAGGGATTCATGACAGTATGTGTTTCGTGTGCTCGACCGACCAGCAACCCATCCCAACAAAAGCTCAACGGATCATCAGGACAGAAATCTCTAAGCCAACTCGCTACCCCGCCACTAGTCCGATTCAGTCTAGCAGATTTAGAAGGTCCCATGCTAGGCCGCCAGCGTCAATGTCCACAGTGGTTGGGCGTAGCTCGCAACTCCACAACCTTTATCGCGATGAGCCTATGGTCAACCCTTTTTGTGCTTTGGAACATGAGATTTGACGAGCGATATTGCAACCCCGCAATAAATCAGGAGCGAGACGCCAATCATCAGCCAACCTATGCGCACATCGGGAGTGCCGCCAATCGGAATAAGTCCCAAGAGGTCAATCGTGTAATACGAGTCGCGGATGTTGGTACTACGAGTCGATTGATAACGCCTCGGCAACCCAGACTCTCCCATGAGTAACGCCGCATTGATGATTCCGATCCCAGCAATCATGGAAATCATTCCAATCAGAATAACGACACCTGCCAGCACTAAACGCAATCGTGAACTCCTGAGGACGAACGAATAACCCAACAACAGCGAATGGTTTCTTACTCTGTCGCTTGCCTCCTAAGTCTATCCCATCCAGCCGTCCTACCGCAAGCAACCATCGCCAATGTCCACTTTGTTGTTGCCGCCAAACTTGTGGAAATGGCGGGCGCTTAACCGATTTGTCCAATCACCAATAGCCAGCGCGCTCGTAAGCGACGCCTTCGGCTGGACTATACCAAACAGAAAATCCAGCACCGTTGGCAGCGCGGGGACTGTAATATTCTGTCGCGTCTGGAAGATGTGGCCATCCGAGATCTCCAAATCGTAGATTGTGCGATTCCAAATCAATCCGGTTCATTGAAAGCACTCCTCCACGCTTCACAGCCGAATATTCACCATACGTGTCCCACAGTTCATCAAGGTAAGCGTCCAATTGCTCCCTGGAGATTTTGAAGCGTGCTCGAAACCCTTGTGGGTATTTGTCGATGATTATTTGCTTTGCGTCAGGTGGCAAGTATCGTTCGACACGGAAGTCGTTGACGTCCTCGAAGCTTGCGTAGCTAAAGACGCCGAAGCGCTTGGCATCAATGACCTCCATGATCCCGCTACAGGATGGAATGAAACCAACAACTCCAAGAAGCATCATGGCGAAGAAAGTTGGAAGCCGTTTCAATCTTGCTAGAGGCGCGGCCAGTGTCGCGATGATTATGACCAACGCAAACAAGCAGACTGTTATCTGGAACGGGAACACGATTGGCCAAAGCATCTTTTTTCGATAACGAACCCATTGAGAGAAACCGAGTAGTTGACCTAACGCAAGTCAAACTCAGCCGAACGAGCAAGCTTCAGTCTAGCCGATGTAGTAGTCCTACAGCAAGCGACCGGTGCCAATGTCCACAGTCTTGTTGCCGTCAAACTTGTGGAAACGTCAGTCGCTGGCTACGGCTAAGTCCACATGGGGATGGGAAGCTTGCGGATGGTGAAGGAGCTAGGTTGTTGCTAGGCCGATCCCGCAGGAGTACGACGCTTTCATAAACGGCTGGCCAACCATGTGGACGCCGAAGCTGCTATTCGGACTTGGCCGATCCTGCCGATCCAGCATTGGGTGCAGGAGTCAAAAGAGGGAATCCCGGGAAATGTGTTTCGACGCCTGAGCTACTTGTTTCGAAATCTCACGCTCAATTCTTCGCCTTACGATCCACCGCTTTATGAGCCCTGACTTCCGCCATTCTTCAGCATACTTTTCCTCAACTGTGGGGCGAATCGAAGCTTCAATTCCGGCCAATGCACGATTGTATCCATCCACGACAAAACCATTGCTCGATTTGAATGCCTTCTTTAAATGTGGCATTTGAATGCTATCGATGCGAACGGGAAATGAGACGGCCAAATTGACAATTCAATTATTATACTCTTCCTCGATTGTCATGACGAGTTAGTGTGTGGAGGGGCGGCCAGTAACCCGTGAGACTGATTAATTTTGCGATCGTTGCTTCGTGGTTTCGGTACTACGACGTTGGTCGCTCATCAATCGGAGCACCATCCTCGCATTTTTTACATTCAAGTCGATAGCCAAGCATGCCGATACGACCGGAAACAGAGGTCACCCAAGGCCGATTCATCCACGGTGGGTCATGCCGAACATGTTGGTTATGCCCGCATACGAGTTGTGCGACCCAATGTCCTTGATGGTCCTGGTGATAGCCGGTAATACTACTCAAGCATGGTCGGCTGTCTTCTATCGATGGATCGGTCGCTTTCACAATACTTCTCAGAGTGTTACGCTTGGACATTTGGCAAGCAACACTTCCCCGCCGCTAGTCGCTCCAGTCTATCCAATGTATCAGTCCTACAGCAAGCGACCAGCGCCAACGCCCACAGTGTTTGGGCTAGGGAAATTGATACGACCGGCTACGCACCAACCTGTGGAAATGGACGCAGGCAAGGTTCCTGCGGGATTCGCAATTCGGCAAACTCACTTTTTGAGCCATGAAACGGATCTCGTCGCCTTCTTGGAAGTTGGATTTGCCCAACGGATCACTAACGATAACTTCGAACTCCTTCCATTTTACGAGGTATGCGATAAATCTATGATCTTCCTGTTCGGCCGAAAACACTTTTCGTACCGACGCAGTCATAGTTTCAAAGCTGCTTTGCGTTCCCGTCGGTGTCGCATCGTTCTGAGCGAGCACACGAAGCGCGCCCAGAGTTGTCATGGTAGTCACAAGCGCGACCACAAGCACAGAATTGCGGTGTTTCATCATTGTGTTCTCAGCTTTCCTATTTCGACGAACTTGTTTTCATCCCGATTTGGGACGGTTGTCATTGGAGTTTGGAGAGTTACGCTTCCCCCTCAACCAGCGAACTCCAGTCTATCCGATCCAGCGGGCGTCGTCGAATCAGCCAGTTCCATCGTCCACATTGTGTTGAAACAATTTGGGGAAAAGTCAGTCGCTGGCTACGGCTATGTCCACGTGTGGAAGGGAAGCTTGCGGCCTAGGGAAGCGTCTGTTACTGCTAGGGTCGATCCTGCAGGAGTACGACGCTTTCACAGTTGATGAGCTAACATGGATCGCAGCTAGGCACAATCTTGTTGAAATCGCAGAAGCGTGTCGGAGGGAAGCGGGCGTTGGCAAAATGGAGCCTCAACCCTTCATTCCAACCTGTGGAAGTGTTAGCTGCTAGGTTGCTGCTCCCGAATGATCCGGCAATCAACCAAGGCCAGCCCTCACTCGTTCGGCAATATTGTGTCGTGGAGCCAACTGATATTACTCATGGTCGCTTACGGCCTCGCTGCGATAGGGGAGTTTTGCAGTCAAACCGAACAACCATAAATAGTAGTCAGATTTAGTAACAAATTGATCAGGCTTGCCCAAGGGACGTCGGATTTCAAGGATCGGAAATTCGACCATTAGAGGTGCAACGTACCGTGCAGTCGCCGGTTACCGCCGTTTTCGCGCATCAAACGCTCGGATACAGCGCCGGGCTGAGTCAATTCCTTCATCCGAATCAGCGAGAGAAGCCGATACCGCACCGGAGGAAGAGGAAGTCAGGCCAACAGCATCAACGCAGGATTCACCAGGCAAGCCGCCAATGACGTTCCAGGAACGCATCGCGACGGAGCGGCAACGCAAGGACCGGGAGCCAAGCCTGATTGAGTCTTTTCCGACAGTCACCCGCTCTAACGTCTTGACTTCATATTGACTCTTCTATAGACGCAAAGGCTCGAGGAATCGACCGAAGACGCGGCGAAGGTATCCGGCGGGCGACCGTATCTGTCAGCGGCACGATCCGATACAGTATAATCGCATACTTCCTCTTGTCGTCGATGTCCAGCGTAGTGAAGGGAATGCAGCCGTGGGAAAAGATGTGTACGCAAATCCAGTTTTTTTGGGGGGGTACGCTCAAAGCCATGACGACCTCGCAGAAGTTATGGCTGGGCTTCGGGGCGCTGACGGCCCTGCTGGTGCTGTCGAGCGTGGCGATCATCGTCCGGGTCCGGTCCATCGAAGGACAGGTGGGCGAGATGGCGAACTCTCGCAACCGCAGTGCGGCGGCACGGCAGTTGGAGGTCAACACTCTTGGCTACGTTCTGAACGTGCGGGCTTTTCTCCAGACGGGTGAGCCGCAGGCTCGGCAGGATGCGGTCACTGAAGCCGCCCAAGTGGAACGGCAGTTGAAAGAATACGAACGCCTGGCGACGACCGACCGGCAGCGGGACATGGCGGCACGCTTCGCCCCCTTGTGGCAGGAGTTCCAGCAACTCGGCCAGAGCCTTTTGCTGGACGCCGAAAACCGCCCAGCGAATCTGGAGGACTCGAAAAAGTTGTACGTCCTGCGCACCGGCCTGAAGAAGTTGTTGGACGATGAAATGCAGGTCGAAGCCGTGGAGAAGTACAACGCCCGCAGTGATGCGGCCCAGCAAGACGTGCAGACGATCGTGGGCTTCGCCTTGATCCTGCTGATCGTGGGCGTGGTCCTCGCCGTGGTGACGAGCGGGGTGGTTGGCAATGCCGTCGTCAAGGGCGAGCGCGCCGTTGACGAGCAAGCCGAGCAGTTGCAAGAGGCCCATGACACGTTGGAAAATCGGGTGCGAGAAAGGACTGCGGAGTTGGCCGCCTCCATGGAAGCTCTGGGGCGCAGTAACCGGGAACTGGAGCAGTTCGCGTCGGTCGCATCCCACGACCTCCAGGAGCCCTTGCGAAAAATCCAGGCGTTCGGCGATCGACTCCAGGCCAAATACGCCGATGGTCTGGGAGAGCAGGGACGCGAGTATGTGGAGCGCATGCAAGCGTCGGCCGCCCGGATGCGGAACCTCATCGATGCCCTGCTGACCTTCTCGCGCGTGACGACCAAGGCCCAGCCGTTCGTCCTGGTCGATCTCGCGGCGACGGCGCGGGAAGTGGTCTCCGACCTTGAGGGCCGCCTGCAGCAGTCTGGCGGGCGGGTGGAAGTGGGGTCGCTTCCCACTATCGACGCCGACCCGTCACAAATGCGACAGTTGTTACAGAACCTCGTCGCAAACGCGCTGAAGTTCCACAAGCCCGGCGAGCCACCCCTCGTCCGGGTCGAGGCCCGGCTCCTGAACGGCGCTTCCGGCAATGGACGGACGGACCTGCGCTACGAGATCGCCGTGTCCGACAACGGCATCGGTTTCGATGAGATCTACCTCGACCGTATCTTCGAAGTCTTTCAGCGGCTACACAGCCGACAGGAGTACGAGGGCACGGGCGTGGGTCTCGCCATCTGCCACAAGATCGTCGAGCGGCACGGCGGCTCGATCACGGCAAAGAGCGCCCCGGACCAAGGGGCCACGTTTCTGGTGACGCTCCCTGTTCAACAATCAAAAGAGGAAAAGCATCATGGCAAAATCTAGCAAGCCGATCACCATCCTGATGGCGGACGATGACGCCGACGACCGTCTGATGACCAAGGAGGCGTTCGAGGAAAGCCGGCTGGCGAACGACTTGCGCTTCGTCGAAGACGGCGTGGAGTTGATGGACTACCTGCAACGTCGGGGCAAGTACAGCGACCCAGCCACGTCGCCGCGTCCGGGGCTGATCCTGCTCGACCTGAACATGCCGAAGAAGGACGGTCGCGAGGCGCTCAAGGAGATTAAGGCCGACCCGAATCTCAAGTGCCTCCGCATCGTCATCTTGACGACCTCGAAGGCTGAGGAGGACATCTACCGGACCTACAACCTGGGAGCGGCGTCTTATATCACCAAGCCGGTGACGTTCGCCGGGATGGCCGAGGTCATCAAGACGGTCGGCAAATATTGGCTAGAGATTGTGGAATTGCCCGGCGATGGGAATGGCGGCGAGAATGGATAACGGCACAGTCCGGGTGCTCCTGATCGAGGACGACCCGGACGACTACTACCTGACGCGCGAGTTGCTGGGAGACGACCCTGAGAACAAGATTGTCCTGGAGTGGGTCTCTGACTTCGACGCCGGCCTGGATGCGATCACGCGCGGCGAGCACGACGCCTTTCTGGTCGATTATCGGCTGGGCAAGGACGACGGACTCAAGTTGCTGCGCGAGGGTTTGCGCCTTGGGTGCAAGGCCCCGATGATACTTCTTACGGGACAGGGAGATCGCGACCTGGCGCTCCAAGCGCTGGACGCGGGAGCGTCCGACTACCTGGTAAAAGGAAAGATCGACGCCGCGGTCTTAGAACGATCAATCCGCTACGCCCTGCAACAGAAACGGCACGCCGACGAGCTGGAGCGGAAAGTCGCCGATCGGACGGCGGAACTGGAGCGGGCCAACGCGGCGCTGCACGCTGGCGAAGAAGCTCTCAAGGACGCTGACCGCCGCAAGGACGAGTTCTTGGCGACGCTGGCTCACGAACTCCGCAACCCGCTGGCCCCGGTGCGGAACGCCGTTGAAATCCTGCGCATGAAAGGACCGGACATCCCGGAGTTGCACTGGGCGAGGGATATCATCGACCGGCAGACGCAGGCGATGGCCCGGCTGATCGACGACCTGATGGACATCAGCCGCATCAATCTGGGCAAGTTGAAACTCAAGCGGGAGCAGGTCGAACTGGCGAACATCGTGCAGGGGGCCATCGAGACGAGCCGCCCGCTCATCGAGAACATGGGTCACGAACTGACGATGACCCTGCCCCCCGGCCTCGTGATCGTGGACGCCGATCGGACTCGTCTGGCGCAGGTGTTCCTGAACCTGCTCAACAACGCCGCCAAGTACACCGAGCGCGGCGGTCGGATCGACCTGCGTGCCGAGCTGCAAGGCAGTGACGTGGTGGTGTCGGTGACGGACTCGGGCATCGGCATCCCCGCCGATAAGCTGCCGACCATCTTCGAGATGTTCTCGCAGGTCGAGGGGGCGTTGTCCCGGTCGCAGGGGGGGCTGGGCATCGGCTTGTGTCTGGTGAAGCGGTTGGTCGAGATGCACGGAGGAAGCGTCGAAGCCCAGAGCGGCGGGCCGGGCCAGGGCAGCGAGTTCGTGGTCCGCCTGCCGATTGTCGTGGAGCAAACCTACCCGCGCCAGGCGAGCGACGACGGCGACAAGGCGCAGCCGACCTCCGACCTCCGCATCCTGGTGGTGGACGACAGCCGCGACGCCGCCGAGAGCTTGGCGATGCTGCTCAAGATGATGGGCAACAACATCCACACGGCCCACGACGGCGAAGAGGCCGTGACCGCGGCGAGGGAGTTCCAGCCCAATGTGGTGCTGTGCGACATCGGCCTGCCGAAGCTGAACGGCTACGAGGCATGTCGCCAGATGAAGGCACAGGCTTGGGACAAGAACATGATCCTCATCGCCGTGACGGGCTGGGGGCAGGACGACGACCGGCGGAAGTCGGAGGCGGCGGGGTTCGATCACCACATGGTCAAGCCGGTGGACCCGCAAGCCCTGATGAAGCTGCTGGCCGGGCTGAATACCGTGAAAAGGCGGGGTCTGTAAAAAAGTGGGGGGCTTCGTTGGAGTCAGACTCGGGATTCGGGTTTCAGCATTGGTAATTCCAGTATGTCAATACGATGAACAGGCGGCGAAATGACGGCATCTAACGAATGGGATCCTTTGGCATGTTCCATTCGTGCCAGGAACAGGTCTATACTCCTAGTCGGATCCTGCAGGCGTCATTTCCACAGTTGTTGAACTAGCCGGAATCCCGCCGAATTCGGGAATCGCACTGCCAGCACATCCTTTTGGAAATCGTAGAAGCTTGTCGGAGGGGATTGGCGGGGATCGCACCGCTTGCATTCAATTCCTTTCCAGTACGCAAGTGCATGCGATTGTTATCTCACCGGTTCAGTTGCACTTTGAAGGAACCTAGACAGCTTATTGCCAAGCCAAACCCGAAATGCTTCCGTGGTTGGCGGGCAGTGCTTGCAGTCTTCCATTAGCTCGGTTTCAACATTTGGAACCCACCGCCTTACGCGGCCGACGACTGCTGACCCGGGAAAGGATATATCTTTGGTGCCTGCAAACACAAGGGTCGGCATCCGGAGTCGCTGCAGATCGTCGTCGGTCACCACTGGCGGCACTCTGGCATCCATTCTCATATCCTGGATTGCGCAGGAAATTGCGGCGGCCCAGTCAGGGTCCCAAGTGGTCATTATTGGACTCAATAGTGATCGAAGACTATTTGATGTAGGCCAAAACGTATGACGGATCATAGGAACGGCCATCTTAGCGAGACCTGTCAAATGTGACCCGTTCGCGATACCTGCTGGAACCAGCATCGCTAGTTTGGATACTCGCTCCGGCACCTTGGATGCCGTGAGCCTTGCAACGAATCCGCCCCAGCTAACGCCGAATAGACTGGCATTAGGCAGGTCAAGCCTGTCCATGACTTCGATCAGCCAATTGGCGTAGGAATCGTCTTTTAGCGATAGCTTGACTTCAGGGCCACGGATAGACTGTCCTGGCATATCCGGCGCGTAGAGACGGAATCGTCTCGCGAGGACCGGGAGTTCCGAAAGCAGAAATGAAGCTCCGGTTCGCATGCCATGCAGGCAAACCAGGGGGAGACCATCTTTCGGTCCTGTGACCAAAACGTGAGAAGGACCAATGGACGTCGGCACCGAGATCTTTGTGACTTCGGTGTCGATTTTAGACGCGAATTTGTCGTACCATGAGTTCAATCGATCGCGCCCCGCAGGCGTCTTCCAGATTTGAAAAGTCAAAAGCGATTCCAATGGGATAACTTGTTATTTGAGTAAGCAGTTGGCGAGGCAGTTCTTCAGTAATCGAAGTCCGATGAAAATCCCCAACAGCATCAAAGCGATTCAGTCGGCTAAATACTCCAACCCAACACTCTTCTCCGCTAGCCGAATCAGTCTAGCCGATCTAGCAGTCGCACGCCACTTGAACATACGGACATAGAAGACGCGTCTAGAGGGAATCGGACGCTTGCACTATGGAGCCAACTGCAGGCGCACGACGATTTCACAGTTGAGTTAGCCATGCATCCTTCCGAATTGGACTACCTGTCCGCATCCATTGGCTCAAGCCCTTGCGCCGATTGAAAAAACTTCCTTCGTGTCAGGAGTTCAATGCAATTGCTTCGGAACCCAAAATAGCCGAAACCGATCGTTACAGCACAATAAAGCAATATCGATAAAGGCCATGCGCCCGCATCGAGCAAACGAGGTGTGTCTAGAAAGCGATCTCCAGAGATCCACGCAGTTGCGATGTAAGATCCGTTTGCCAGTAGGCAAAAGTTCGCGACGAACCAAATCCAATTGCGCCGAAAAACTAAAGCGCAACCTACTGGAACGACTACCCCGATGATTGGTCCAGACCAAAGCGTGAGAAGTGGGATTGGATCAGGTTGGTACAAGCTATGCGGTAAATGCCAGGGTAAAAGGTCCGCTTCAACCACTGTCGCACCACCCAGCCAACCTCCGATGATGTGTCCACATTCGTGTGTCGTTGTCATGGTGCACCACCCGACAATTAGCAGTCCAGCGAATCTGATCCAACGGTTCAGCTCTACTTTGCGATCGATGTTGATTGCAACCCTTCCATTCTTTGAGAATCGATCCCAGCATCATCGAAGCGGGACGAACGAGTAATACCCCCGACCGTCTCAGTCTATCCCATCCAGCAGTCGCCAAGCAAGCAGCCAGCGCCAACGCCCGCAGTGTTTTCTACCGACCTGTGGAAAGCGGCCGATGGCTGGATCGAGCTACGTCCACATGTTGTTGGGAAGCTAGCGGTGATGGAATTTGTTCACTTGTCCGATATGGCAGGCATCGTGCGGAACTGCTTCTCTCCGACGATTGTGAACTAATGCCATCAGAGATATTGACCTGCTTTATGTTGCGTTTCGACCAAATGTGGGGAGCCAGCATGCTACACGACTTCGATACGACAGGTATGGCTCACCAAATCGTTCGGCCATATCACGCTCCTCAGCTGGACGTACGACCAAATGCCAAATCACAGCTCCGAGTAAAGAATAGACAAAGATCGGCGCCGATTGAAACATCGCGGCGACGGCAAGCCCCTGGCCGATGCCTGCTATTGCCATCGGATTGCGAACAAATCTATAAGGGCCCGAAACGACCAATTCATTTGTTTGATCAAGTGGAAGTGGAGTGCCACATCCGTCTCGGACCATAAAGTACGAACTGCATAAACCAAGCATGCTAAATACGACGAACAGAGCAACACTCGACCAAAGCATGCCGCCCGCACGCGGCACTACAAATCCGCCGAATGACTCCAAAAGGACAAATGGAATGACAACTAGGGCGAAAAACCAAATGCAAAGGATTTGAATCAGGGTCTTAGTTGTATTAATCACAATACTCTTGGAGCTGGAAGCCCGAAAAAGCGAAGGATTAAAGCATAGGAAAATGTTGTATGCCAGTCCCAACAGCATCAGTCCCGTTGGCAACAATCCTGAGCCCGTAAGTATGGTTGCGTTGACGCAGTAAAGTGCGGCGTAGCTAAATGCACCAAGCACGATGAGTTCCAACGAGGTGCTGTCCTTATAGGCACGGATGGTCGAAAGCGAAGCGATCAACACAATGTCGGGAACGAAAAACGACCAAAACGCTGTAGGCGGAATCTTGTCAAACTGAAACGCGGAGAAGAATGTGTGGCTCGAAAAAAGGCCAACCCACCAAGCGCTGATCAGTGTAGCTTGCAACAAGTACGCGGTCTCTTTCATTCGTTGCTAACCTCACAGCCACATAACAGTTTGCGATCAACCATACCGAGCAAGCGACACAAGCCCAGTCAAAACTATAGATCAAGCAAACGCTTCCCCCGCCCAATCCGCTTCAGTCTATCCGACCTAGCCGTCCTACGGCAAGCGACAAGCGCCGTAGGTGGAAACAGTCAGCTTGGCAGCCAGCGCCAACGCCCACAGTGTTTTGAACCTACTTGTGGAAGCGGTTAACGCTGACTTGTCTATGTCCACATGTGGAGGGGAAGATTGCGGCCTAGGGTAGAGGCTGGTTGCTGCTAGGCCGATTCTGCAGGAGTACGACGCGTCCACAGTTGATGAAACTGCCGGAAGCCAGCCGAATTTTGGAATTGGCTAACCGCACATCCTTGTGGAAATCGCGAAGCGTGTCGGAAGGAAGTGGACGTTGACACGGGCGTCTGGCATCCGCATCAGTTTAAGTTGTATCATAATCGCTGCAAATCCGATACCGAAGCCAGTTTTACGCAGGTTACCAAGGTGGTCCAAAATGGTCGCCATTAAGGCGTTGAGGACTTATTTATCTTGATGTAAACGATAAGCTCATCTGCCAACGCAACCACGTTCGGATCAACATCCGTTAGACATTGTTCAATTGCTGGCAAAATCCAATCCGCAATTTGTGGATCAAGTTTTTGAGAAGGTTGTGTATCAAATGATTGCTTGAGTTGAGTCAGTACGGTCAGTCGCATTTCTGAATCGCCTGAGTTTAGAGCGCTGATAGTCGCGTTCGCACCCGCCGACGCCAATCCCACCAAAGCCACTGCCGCAATTGGGAACAGAATCTTAGCAGCAACGACCACTGTAAGCGTTACGCCGACGGCCAAAGATGCACCCATCAGCAACGTCAAGACTGCTAATCGAGTCAATCGCTGACGCCATTTGGTTGAAAACTCTGTACCAGACTTCATTTGTGGGTTCCTTTGTCTTTTTGCGGAATGAATAGCTACCCATCCCAACAGAATCGACATGAAAAATGCTCTGAGCGCGCCCGGAATTACGGCACCACCTCACTCCACCTTAACAAGCATCCCCGCCGCTAGTGCTTAAGTCTAGCCGATCCCGCAGGCGTAGTCGAATCAGCCAGAGCCAGTGTCCACATGGATGTGGTCTAACTTG
>JANPNA010000475.1:0-12066 GCA_031427235.1 Pirellula sp. | reverse complement strand
GGGAATGCGTCGGTCTTGTGAACCGGGGATGCGGTACCCTTTGAGTCGGCCGGAGTCGAACCATTTGCTGACGGTTCTCGGGGCCACCTTGCAGATCTTCGCGACCTGGCCTGTGGTGAACACCTTCATATTTTTGGTCTCCGTTACCTTCCAATAGTGAGTGAGTCCGGGATGGATACGATGCGTACCTACCCCATGACGGTATTTGCCCTTGTTGAACCTAGCCGTGATCGGTTTGCTACGACTCCTAAGAGCTTTTGCAAGCAATCCACTGTTCGGTGACAACTGGGTCTGGGCATAAACATCATTAGGACGACTTGTTCGCAGTGCGAAATGCAAAGCTCCTTCTCTGCTGCTTTCGCAACAAACACTTCCGCTTTGAACCGACTCGAACCCTTAGCTTGAGCATTTGACGAGCAACCGCACCCCTACGACGGAACGCATTTGCCCAACCCAAACATTCGAATTCGGCTAACCAGCCGAGAAGACTGGGTACAGAGAATCTGCTTGCACTAGCGCTAACACACCAAGCCGAAGCATGTGCGTACCGATAGCTGCATCCAAGCAACTCGATCTTGGATTGCAAGCACTTTCCCCCCTAATCAACCTCGGCTGGCTTTTCAAAATACTGGACTTGACTCTGTCGAGTTGTCCAGCGCAGAAAAAGCCATCCTGCACCTAGTTTCGTTTCAATTGGGGGGATTACTTTAGAAAGAATCGCCGGTTCGATCGGTATCCGCCATTTCAACCTAAATCGTGGGCCAACTGACCATTTTTTGATGCAAAATGCAAATCGGGAGAGAATAAAATCAAGTCCATCTGAAACGCGAATAGGCAATCTGTAACGCCCGTTTCGCAACCAAAAAGTGTCGCCATTCGCTCCGTTATTGTCGCCTTTCGCTCCGCGAAAGTGCGCCGCGTCAACGCCCTTTTGCGGAGCAAAAGCGGACACTTGTGGAGCAAAAGCGGACACTTGTGGACGAGCGAGGCCCTTCGCACGTTGAGTTCAAGACCTGAGCGAGGGCCTCGCTCAGCCACATTTTTCTAATGGCCTATCGCATGGCTCGAATGGCCTCCTTCGTTGCCGCCTGGATTGCCTTCCTGCAATTGGGATTGTCCGCTTGACCGGTAACCTCGTACAGGAATCGGCTTGGAAAGGTTGGCCTCGCTTTGCCCCATTTGAATCGCGACATGGGTAAGCACAACGATAGCTCATCTTGAGCCCGGGTGACTCCGACATAACACAAACGCCGTTCTTCGTCGACGCCGTCCGCACTATCGGTCAGCGAACGGCGGTGCGGGAGCACGCCCTCCTCCATACCAACCATGTATACGAATGGAAATTCCAGTCCCTTGGCACTGTGATAGGTCATGAGCGAAACTGCGTTGCGTTGTAACTCTTTCTCTTTGGGCGAACCAAACTCTCGGCCTTCGAGTGTGACTTTAGAGAGAAACTCACCCAAATCAGGTTTGTTCGACTCTTTCTCGTATTCTGCGATCGCATTAATGACTTCCTCCAGTGAGCCGATCCTGGCTGTCGCTTCTTCTGCGTTGGGATACAAGCGATTGATTTCACGTCTGTAGTGGATCGCATCGATGAATTCTCTGGCTGCGCGTGTCATATGGCCTGAGCCCTCAGGCACCTCGTCTTCGTCATCTTCGTCGGCGTTTGGATCGGGCACTTGATCGGAAACATCTCGTTGGAATTCGGCGGGTGCAGTCGGATTGGTAGCAGTGTTTGGTGAAGACGAAGGCGACCCCTTGAACTTTTTTGAGAATTCTCCGTAAAGAAATTTAAGGCTCCCTATCCCTTGTTGAGCGGCGGACGGAAGTGCCTTGACGAAGGCTTCGTCCTGCATGATTTTCCAAACGCTCGTGCCGCTGGCTACGGCTTGCTTGAGCAGCTTGTCGACACTGGATGCACCCAATCCACGCGGTGGCACGTTGATCACGCGGAGGAGCGAAAGCTCATCGGTGGGCGTATCGATCCATTTGAAATAGGCCAGGATATCCCGGACTTCTTTGCGATCGAAGAAGGACTGGCTACCTGTAATCACATAGGGGACTTTGCAACGGCGCAGTTCCATTTCGAAAGGGCGAGGTTGCTCGTTGGTTCGAAAGAGAATGGCAAAGTTCTTGGGTTGTGTGGTGAGATCCTTTTTTAGCCTTGCGTCGATTTCTTCCACGACCCCTTTGGCTTCTTCGGCTTCATCAGGAAACTGCAAGATTCGCGGTTGGGCACCGTTGGGGCGGGCCGCACGCAGGATCTTTTCGTGCCGATTGGCATTGAAAACGATCAGTCGATTTGCCATCTGCAAAATGGCGTCGGTCGATCGGTAATTGTCTTCGAGCCGAACGACTTTTGCTTCCGACCAGTCGTTCTTGAAATTGAGAATGTGACGCACTTCGGCCCCGCGCCAGCCGTAGATCGACTGATCATCGTCACCTACGACGCATAGGTTGCGATGGTCTATGGCGAGGGATTGAATGATGCGATATTGCGTTCCGTTGGTGTCCTGGTACTCGTCCACAAGAACGTGATCGTATCGGGACGCTTCTTCGCGTCGGACTTTGTCGTTTTCCGTTAGCAACTGTTCTGTGCAGACGAGCAAATCGTCAAAGTCGAACGCCGCGTGATTTTTTAGGGATCGCTGATAGCGTTTGAAGGCGCTAGCGGCGAGGTGTTCTTTGTCGGAAGTAGCGGCCGAATCGGCTTGTTCAGGCCGAATTCCTTGGTTCTTCCAGCGACTAACGATGCTGAGGAAATCACCGGGCTTGAGCATGTCATCGTGCACGCGGATTTCCCGCAATACGGTCCGAGCGACACTTTCGGCATCTCCTCGATCATAGATGGTGAATTTTTCCGGGTAACCAAGCTCTTTTGCGTGTCGTTTTAGAATTTGGACGCAATGGGAATGGAATGTTCCTACGGCTGGCCGCGGGGGGGCCGGTTGCCCGCGTCGAACTTTCTTTGGTAGTTTCAGACGATGCCCAATGCGTTCCTGCATTTCCATGGACGCTTTGTTGGTAAACGTCACGGCCAAGATTCGGTCGGGGCGAATTCCGTGTCGGATCAGATTGGCGACACGAAAAGTCACCACGCGGGTTTTGCCTGTGCCTGCACCCGCCAAAACCAGAAGTGGGCCGGAGAGCGTGTCGACTGCTTCTTGCTGGGGTGAATTCAGTTCTGCCATGGGAGCCAATGTAGTGCAGACAAGATGCAGGAAAAGCCGAAAAACCAATTTTGGCTGCCGGACCTAGGTTATTGAAGCCGGGAAGCAGATAGACTTTGTCGATTCAACCATTCCAAGTGAATCGCAAATTGCTGGGCAGAAAAATGAAAGGCAAAAAAAAAGCCGAAGCGACTGAGACCGCATAATCGACTCGATGACTATCCTCGTGAGGTAGCTGCCAATTGCTGCCTCCATCGGAGAGAGTCCGAATGGAAGGCTTTAGTGTTAACGCTTATCAGCGGAGCCTATTCCAATTGAGCAATCTTCGCACACGCAAACCGCTCCGTTTCGCCAGCCAATCTTCTTACTTAACGGCCGTCGCGCATTGGTGCCAATGGGCCTGCTTAAACAAGTTATAACCGTTCAATCCTGCCATTGGGATCGATCTGCCCAAAGAAGAGAAACGACTCCCGTCATCGTACCTTTCGATCGTCGAAGGGGTCAGGTTTGGTTTTCGATTTAAGGAGGCGAGAGGCTATTGACTAGGATGCCAGTGATTACAAAGCATGCCATTAGCAAGACCCAAACAACATCCAAAAAATGCCAGTAGACGGTACAAAAGCGCAAGCCAAAGTGCCGTTCATGATCGTAGCGGTCTCTGTTTGCATTCCATACCGTTAATACGAGCCCTACGATCCCTCCTACGACATGCAGTGCATGAAGGAATGCCAGTACAAACGTTAAAGCATAGGTGCTGTTGCGGGACGAGGCGACAGTCGTAGCCGCGACAACGAGTCGATACATACCTTCCGATTGCACAAGCATGAACAGCACTCCCATGACAAGCGCAGCGATGGACGCAATTCGGACGTCAGTCGACCGATCTCGCTTGGCAGCCCGCAGTGCCCATTCCAGCGCCCCTGACACACCTACCAATAGCATGGTTGACGGCACGAAACTTCGTGGCAAATAGAACGAATGGGGACGCAGCCCTGTTTCAGGAGAAAGCCGCAATGCTACATAAAGCACGAAAAGCAAGATACTCGAGAAAAAAAAGACACTGAGAGTTAAGAGGAACACCCAAACCCCTTGCATTGCACGTGCGTCTTGCGGCAATTTTCGCTCTTTGTCTTGCCGGTCATCTCCCAAGAGTACCGTGCCTTGATCTTCCATATGCGTATCCTCCATTCCCACATCTTACAGCAAGTTAAACCCCGTTGGGGTTTGGGCGTGCTTTTTCACCTAAACCCAGGGTGCGCTGCGCGACCCTGGGCTATGTTGTTTAACGCTTACAGCGTAAGGGAATCACTGGCTCCATCACTCCATCACTCCATCACTCCATCACTCCATCACTCCATCACTCCAACCCATAAAGACCCGCGGGCGGGATCACCTGACCTGCAACGACCCCCAAACCCTGTCTTTGAAAGAATCGAGGTTCCAGATTGAAATTGATGCTAACATTGTCCCGACCGCTATCGACGGACCCACCGACTCGTATCAAGAATGATTCGCCGATGCGAGTCAGACCAAGCGATTGGCCGATGTTGCCGGTCTTGCCAAGATCCACCGATGTTCCACCCACCGCAACCCACTTCTCGTTCAACCTATAATTGAAGGACGTCGTCAACAACAAGGAACTGATGGGGCCCTCGAGACTAGTCACCCCCAGGTAAACATCGCCCCGCCCGGGGCGCGAGAGAACGCCACCGAGAGTAGTTGCCTTGAGCCCCGACTTAAACAAATCGTAGTATCCGTCGCTGATCAGCGTGACGCGGTCCCCAATGTGATATCGGAAATCGTAGTTGATCCCACCGACGCTTTCGCCGAAGTTGTCCCTATCTGGCTTTCCGAAGTAGATGGCATCGATGTCAAACTCCACGACATCGGCAATCCGTTCTCGGCCAGCAACACCACGTTTGGTTTGAAGGCGTTGATGTAAGCCCATTCGCGATTGCAATTGGTTCGCGACTACCTCCGAGCTCCCAGCGGATACGTAGCGTTGCATCGATTGTCGTGCTGCATATTTCGTGGCGTCAAACTGGTCCGGCAAAACACCTCCAAAGGTATTGAAGACAAGCCTACGTCGGAAGTGTTCCTGGGAGTTGTCGTCAATTGGGTTGAAAAGCGGAAATTGATCTAAATCGCGGGTCGTGTCTGCATAGAGAAATTCGCTCTCGAAAGAGAGTTTGTGTGCCATTCCATTAAGATTTAACACACTGCTTTGAACCTCAGGAAAAGTTCGCCACATCGGCAGTGACGATTTCATTCCCGCTTGGCCCGTCAGGCGCGTGATATCGTTGCCTGTGATATCCTGCCCCCAATTGCCAGCTTCCCCTGAAAGGAACGGAACCAATTTGGAGTAGCCCGTATCGAAGGGCAAATTTAATTCATGACGCGTAACCGCATGAAGCCCCGAGGCTGCCACCTCCCAAGGTTGAAGTTTAAATTTTGCTGCTTCGGTAGCTGTGGTTGGTGTGCTCGCGACCTTTTGCCGTGCGTATCCAACATCGGAGTGCGAATAATAAGTAACGACATCGCCAATCGATTGGCCCAGCCAATAGTGGTCTAACCGCGGCAGCCACTCTGTTTCGGTAAAGAACTTGTTGAGGCGAGCTTGTCCCCACAGATCAAACATCTGTTGATCGTAGTATTGTCGCAGTCGCAGGGCAGTCGAGTAGTCCTTTTGAGTGTCCCACTCCTGCTCAAAGTACTGTTCAAGAAAATTGCGATCACTTACTAATCCAGCCTCTGCCCATAACTCAGTGTCGGTCGACAAGTATTGCTTGTGTTTGAATAGAAGTCGACCACGAGTGGTTTCTTCCGGCAACAAGTTCGATCGATCACCTCCGATAAAATCGCGACCTTTGTCCTGAATCCCCCATGCATCCAAATAGCCATTGGCTGGCCCCAATGCTAAGTCAGGTACATTGTAGGTAAAATTCGTCCCCAAAGCGAAACCACGCTTGGCCAAATAGTCAGTCGAGAAACTCCATCGTGTTCCGTCGATTCCTTGTAAGCCGAGAATTTGGTACGCATCAAAGTCGACCATGACTTGGTTGCCAAAGATGGTATCGTTCTTGTACTTGAGACCATTCACGTAGAAGCTGGAGGTATCGATATTGGTGTTGAGGATCGGCCAATAAAGTACGGGAATGCCTTCCAGATAGACGAAGTTGTTTCTGGCTTTCGCTTGCATTCCTGTCTGATCCGCAGTCCTACCTGCGAAGGGCAATCCGAAACGCGAAGTGTTCGTCTCGTTGCGGCGGTCGCTCAATTCGATTCGGTCCGATTGCAACCAGTAGCGTGGAACACCTAGTCGACTCGTAGTCAAGGCGGCGGAGTGCGCCAAAAAGTTTTCGCGAGACCTCTGTTGGATGACATCGGCCTTGAGTCGAAGGATGCCTTCGTACTGTGGTGCGGGAGTGAGAATTTCCGCCCCAAGGATCATGCCATACTCAGCTTGAACGTTGTAGTACATTCGGTCAGCATAGATCCTACGTTGACCTTGTTGGAAAACCACATTCCCTTCGATGTAAACTTCTACCGGCAGGTCGTCAATCTTTTCCGACATAAGTCGTGTAACGTTGGGAGTCCAAATCACTGCGTTATCTGCTTCGATGAGAACGGTTCCCAAATCCATCGGTCCTGAATTCGTCTGAACCGACGCCCCTCCAAACATGAGTCGGATACCTTTTTTCAGGGTGATTACCGAATCCCCCCTTTCCGCTCGATTTTTGATACTCAGTTCAGGCTTGTCCAAGCCGCGACCAGTCAGTGCAAATGTCCGTGCCCCTATTCGCTGGGTGCTCGGAGGCTGTGTCGGTGACGAAAGAGCGACCGGCCCAAGGACTGGGATGGGGCCGTTGTCCACTTGGCCTGGTAACTGAAACGCTTGTACGTTCTCCCCTTGAACGACGGGCCTTGGAATGGCTTGAATCGATTCAAACAACTCGGGCGAGCCGGCTTCAAGAACGGTCCCTCCTAGCTGAGAATTACCTATTTGCATACTTTGACCCAGTGAGCCAATTGGAATTTCGATTCCGCCTCTGGGTGGCGATTGGATGCCTGGTCGGGGCAAGTTGTCGCCCGTACGGTTCTGCGTCAGGTTGGTAATCTGTGCTGCTAATTGCGTATGCATCGCATTATCGGCCGCAGTCCAAGCAACCGCAGTGGTCACCGAGCTGCGTGTCGACCAATCGAGATCCGGGTCTTTTCCATTGGGCTGGTCCCAACCATCGACATGGATTCCCACTTCAAAATTACTAAATAGCCGTCCCATCCACTGTTCGTCTAGAATGCGTTGTTCGTCAGACCAACGCACTTCGCAATTACCCAACGTTTGAACGATAACCTTCTTGGGATGCTCTTCGGAATGCGACTCTGGCAGTGAGCGATCGACCCAGATGAGTGCTTTCTCACAAGTGGCTGAAAAAGAGCCTTGGTAGATGCGACACCCGCCAGTCAGCGTATAAACTTCATAAACTCCCTGCCGCTGCTTCGAAGCATGATGCGCAAAAGCATTGATGGCGAACTTCGGATCGGAAAGTGGTACGCCAATCTCTGCAGCCTTGGCTGCTTGAATCGGAGTAAACGCCATCGATAAACCAGTGGTTGCAATCAGAAAAAGCGCAGCCGTACACCAGCGCACAATAGCGTGAGCAACTGGTTGAATGGCCATTCGATGCAACGACTGCCAAAAGGCAAGTAGCCGGATCGTAGGGTTTGAATCGGTCGGGGGACTCTGTTCCACTACCGAATCGCTCTCCATAGGTTAAATGTGTCGGTGATTGCACGATCGGAGCGGCGGCCGTTTGCCGCGTTCAGAATCGTTGACTTTGCTAGCCTTGCTTGCGCCAGCGGCTCATAGGGGCTGCGGCAGTATAGGAGTCCAAAAAAGTTGGCTCAATACGAAGGTTTAGCTAAAGTCGGCAAAACTATCGTGCCGAAGCTCCCTAGCCAGGAAAAAAGTCTCGTTTTCTGTTCCACATTTCCTCCATCATCGCCAGAGGCCCTAATCCTCTCAATCGCCTCAAATTAACTGAGCGGTGAAGCAGTCAGAAAAACATGACCAATATAGATTCCCTTGCCACACATTTGATCCAACAAGGCCAATGGGCTGAAGCGGTATGTTTGTATCGCGATGAATTGGGACTGTCGTTGCTACAAGCAGAAGAAATAGTCCTTCAACTTGCGGATGAGTCAGGCGTTCTGTATCCGGGCCGTTTTCTGTCATGGCTAGCGATTGCTTTCGCCGGATTTTCACTTTTCGGCCTGGCTGGCGTGTTGCAATTCGTTCTGGCTAGATAGAATTCAACCTTTGTGGACGAGCGAGGCCCTTCGCTCGTTCGGTTCTTGAAAGTGACCAAACACACAAAGCCTGCGTTAGTGCTTTTTCCAGATAAAATAGTGAGGTAGGCATCGTGCGCATCTTGCCTGCCATTAAATCGATCATTGATAATCGCAAGCTGGAAGCTTACGCCACTTTGAGATAATCGCAAGCTGGAAGCTTACGCCACTCTAAGAAAACAGCATTCGAATGGAGGCTGCGCCGGTTAAAACGAGAATGAGGCTGTCAAATAGTCGTTGCGGAATTCTCCGTATGACCAGCGTCCCGACCCAAAGTCCAACCGCAATGAGTGGAATCAACATTGCATTGAGTGCAAGTGTGTCGAGTCGAATGAGGCCGAGGCTCCAGCTAAACGGTATCTTGACGATATTCAAAAGCAAGAAGAACCAAGCAGCCGTCCCAACGAATTCCAACTTGGGCAATCCGATCGCAAGCAAATACAATCCGAACACCGGGCCCGCCGCGTTGGCCAACATGGTGGTCAGCCCGACAAGGATCCCCATGCTCCAAGCAAACCAAGCTGCATGGGGAACATTTGCCAACCACTTCTCTTTCCAAAGTCGAATGATCTGCATCACCGTTAACGAAAGAATGATCAGGCCAATCAGCGGACGGTAATAGGCTTCCGGAAGCTGAAACATGAGAAGCCATCCCATCACCACTCCGATTAACGTTGGCGGCATCATCCGGCGAACGTAACTCCAATTGGCGCGTTTACCGTAAACCGACATCGCGAAGATGTCACCGGCAATCAGCATCGGCAATACGATACCTGTCGAGTCTTTGGCCCCAAAAACCGACGCAAAAAGATAGACGTGAACCATGCTCACGCCTGAAAAACCACTCTTGGTAATCCCAATGCCAAAGGCAGCAATGGCTAACAACAACCAATCTGTGTAACTGCTTGGTGCCATTATTCCGCGATCAACTCATCAAGACGTTTTAGGAAAGCGCCTAAGGCTCGTGCCCGATGACTGATCTCGCGTTTGACTGCCAGTCCCAGTTCCGCGAAGGTCTGATGGTACTCCTCAATTTCAAACAATGGGTCATAACCAAAGCCCCCCTCGCCTCGCGGTTCTGTCAAGATTCGACCCCAGCATTCCCCTTGCGCCTCAATATGGATTCCGCCCTCAGGGTCCGACAACGCAATCGTCGATACGTAGTAGGCCCTACGTTTCTCCATTGGCAACGACTGCATTTCCTTCAAGAGGAATGCGTTGTTGGTTTGGTCATTGGCTCCCGGTCCAGAAAAACGAGCGGAATAAATCCCGGGACGACCACCCAATTCAGGCACGCAAAGCCCACTATCCTCACCCACCGCCCAAAGCCCTCGGTGCCTAGCCTGCGATGTGGCCTTAAGTCTCGCGTTTTCCATAAATGTAGTCCCTGTCTCATCCACGTCAAAAACGTCAGGAAAATCTGCGGGTACTTTTATGTCAAATCCACGTGGCTCCAGCAAGTTAATCAACTCAACAATCTTCTTGCGATTGTTCGTTCCCAGAAAGAGCGTTTTGCATTGAGCGAGGAGTGGAAGGTGGGGGTGCATGAGGGTTGAGGATTGAGGATTGAGGATTGAGGGTTGAGGGGTAAGGGTTGAGGGGTAAGGGTTGAGGGGGAGCTTGTCTCCCCTCAACCCTGTTTTGGCGTCCTACCCACTATAGGACACCAAAACGGCGTCCGTCGGAGGCAAGCTCCGTGCGGACGTAAAATCCTTCATGGCGTTGCGATACGGGAGCTGCGACCGAGGGATTGCCACCGAATTATGGCTGGTTTTCCATTGTATTGGAAATGCAAAATAGGTGCTTTTCACCTCGAATAAAGATTTCATTTCCCACGATTGCCAACGACGCATTGACGTTTTCGTCTAACCGATTGACCGCGACCGTTCGAGGGGTCTCGGAGTGTGTGATTACCTCAGTGGTTCCAGACAAGTCTGTGATGTACACGTAACCGTTTGCTCCGACGGGGGAAGCGTAAATGTTTCCTAAAGAACCCAAACGAATCGGACCGGGCGAGTCTTTTCCAGTTGGACCATGAACTCGCGTCAGGACGTTTTGATAGTGCGTCAGAAAATAGAGCGACTCGTCGTACAGCAACATGGATGGAACGTAGGGCGTACCGCGTGTTCTGGACCAAAGTATGTGCTTCGACCCCGATATATCGCCGGTTGCACCATTCAAATCAATCGCCATCAGCACCTTTTTTTCGTAACTGCTTCCCACATACAATACTCCATTAGCAAACACCGGCGTCGCAACGATATTGGAAGACATGCCACCACATTGCCACAGGGTCTCACCTGACCGAAGATCGTAACCACGCACACGATTGGTGCCGCACACCACCACTTGTTTCTTGCCACTCTGATCAATGACGATGGGGGAACTCCATGAAGTATCTTCTTCGCGATCCCGGCGCCACAGTTCGTTGCCCGTCGACTTGTCCAAAGCCGTTAAAAACGATTTCTCTTCGTGATCCCAATTGAGGATCAACGTGGATCCCGAGAGCGTTGGGGACGCTCCTTCGCCATGCCCATGCTTGGAGTGCATTTGACCGAAGTTTTTTTGCCATTCGAGATTGCCGTCAAAATCGAGGCAATACAGTCCGTGCGAACCAAAGTGGGCATAAATGTGCTCATCATCTATAACGGGTGATGCAGAAGCGAGGCTGGCTGTGTTGTGCCCCGCTTCGATTGGGATTGCTTCGTGGACGACTTTTTTCCAGACTATCGCGCCTTCTTTTCGATCAACGCACAGTACCACAAATTGGTACTTGCTATCCACCTCTAAATTGTCATGCTCGCCCGGACGACCACTCATTTTTGGCGACAACTTTGCTCCAATCGGTATGGCAGTTGTCAAGAAAATACGATCGCCAAAAGCAACGGGGGTGCTGTGTCCACGTCCAGGAATGGCTATGCTCCATCGCACGTTCTTTTCGGTTCCCCACTCAATAGGTGGTTTAACATTCAATGCCACACCGTTCGCATTTGGTCCACGCCACTCGGACCAAGAGGGCGTTTCGTCCGCAAAACCGCGCGAGGGTTCGCCAACTAACATTGAGATGGCTGCTGTGATTAAAACGGCTGGAATCATTGCATACGGCGGCATCGATTACCCCCCTTTATGGTGCATTGTTGGTTTACATGGATAATTGTACTGCATCCGTGAGAATACGGTTCATCGGCGGCATGCCAATGCCCCCGAGTTTACTCGGGGGATGGTTACCTTAGCTTAGAGAAAAGGTCAGTACCCCCGGCATAAAGCCGGCGGCATGTCCAATGCCCCCGAGTTTACTCGGGGGATGGTTACCTTAGCTCTAGAGAAAAGGTCAGTACCCCCGGCATAAAGCCGGCGGCATGTCCAATGCCCCCGAGTTTACTCGGGGGATGGTTACCTTAGTTCTAAAAGAACTTCAGAACCCAATTATCTAAATTGCTTAGTTCCGAATATGCTTCTACAATAGTTCATTCCCACCCGTGCACGCCAATCCCTCCTGCCCCGCTCCCGAAAGTACTGTCGATGTGGCCTCGACTGTTTGTAT
>JANPNA010000474.1:0-12233 GCA_031427235.1 Pirellula sp. | reverse complement strand
TGGTTCTTCTCTTAAAGAAATGCAAGCTCTGCAACCAGGGGTTTGACGGCTGGATCATGAGCTTTTAATGAATTTGCCTTCCTGCAAATGTACTTCAGCGACTCTGCTTGCCGGTTATGTCCGAAACGCTCCAGAAGATAGCCAAGGCGTCTGACCGCCGAATTCTCATAGGCGCTTGCCGCCTTGCTCAGAATTCGTGTGTCGGCTTTTTTGCCTAGATCATGTACGGCTTGGGCTGCTCCGTTGATGCCCGCTGCTTTGTGGAAGTAACGGCACATATCGAGCAAGGTCAATTCCAGTCCAGCGATCTGGGCGAACCCGGCGTCCGTTTTGAGTTTCGAGAGCCATTCTGGCTTGTTTGCGTCTGCGAAGGCATCCGAAGACTGGAACAAGAACTCAATTCGCTGCCGACCAATGGTAATCTTCGGCAATTGCTTCGGTGCGATAACCTGAAAGGTCATTGCCGCTTGATGCGACGAACCGTGAAACGCCGCCGCACGCAGCAAAGATATTCGGTAATCATGCCCCAGATACTTCATCAGCGGATCAATCCAGCGTGAGGGGTCGGGAGCGCCGAGTTGTCGGTCTTCTGGTCTCAAAATCAGGTAAAACCCTCTGCGAGGAGAAACAAGGATTCCTTTCTTCGTCGCCCGGCGAATAGCAGCTTGGAAAGCCTCTTCGGATAGCCCAAGCCCAGCCAAAGCCACTTCTTTGGTGAAGTAGCTTCGCCCTCGGGCAAGCTCAGAATCGATGTAGTCCTGCAAACTGTTCATGCCCCAATCATACCTGAAATACGACGCAAAGCAACAGATTTCTAATATGAATGGGGAGTGGTGAAAGTCAGAAAAACTGGGAATTCAGAGTCTATCCGGAAATTGGAATTGCTGTAAAGCCTGAAATTTGCGAGAGTTAGGAGTCTCCCCCCAATTCTATGTTGCAAAGGACTGCGCGATGCCTGATATCATTACACGGAAAAAATACGCTACGGATGTTACGGACGAGCAGTGGGCGATTATTGAACCAATTGTTACTGGCGCTTCTTGTGAAAATCGCCTAGGGCGCCACCGAACAGTTTCGCTAAGAGATGTTTTGAATACCATCTTCTACATCAATCGAACTGGTTGTCAGTGGGATCTGCTTCCGCATGATTTGGCTCCAAAGAGTACGGTGTATGACTACTTCGCAAAATGGCGAGACGAAGGCACCTTGGACAAAATCCTGACTGCATTGCGCACCCGCATTTGTGTACAAGCTGGACGTGAAGCAACACCTAGCGTAGCATGCATCAACAGCCAATCGGCGAAAACAAGGGAATCTTTTCCGGATAGGCTTTAAGGCGAACGGCCGGGGCTACGATTCCGTCCCGGCCAGTCGATGCGTTGGTACGGGTCGTCCAGGTCGGAAACTTTGAAGGGTATTGATCGTCTCGCTCACACCGTACTCCAAACAAACGGCATGCAAGGTCTCTTCGATTGTCTTGGTCAGAGATTCTGGATCGACGGCAACTCTTGCGTTGATCACAAGGTTCGCATTGGTCGTGGCGATGCCGCATCCAATCGAAAGTTTCGGTGCGGACGAACTACTCACCAAATTACCGACGGCATATTTTCCATCCGTCATGCCAATCACTTTTAAGTGAGCCACCTCGGCCGAATGTTGGCTGAGCGATTGGTTGATGCGATCGAGGAGGGTGATGATGAAATCATCCAGTTTGAATGGATCTATCGAATCCAATACAGCTTGCGCATTTAGCCATCCGAGTTCCGCTTCTCCTTGGGCATACACATCGTAGTCTACCTCCATAACGCGTTTGCCGAACACTCCCTTGAGGTCCAGGTATTCGGAAAATGCGTCAAACCCCTGACCGGTCGATGCCGAAATGCGCAAGCATGGAATGCCCGGAAAATTTAACTTGAGAAGGGAAGCCAACTCCTCAATCAACTCTTCGGACAACTCGTCGATTCGGTTGATGATTACGAAGTCGGCTTCTTCGATCTGCTTTCGAAAGATGTACTCCGCCTGAGGCGAAAAGCCCCCTTTGGATGTTCCTTTAAGAATTTTCAGACCATGGCTTGGCTTTAAGATTACACCGTAGGGTGCAATATCAAATGGCTGTGAATAAACGGATTGAAGCGGCCGAATGACAGTGGCCACCAAATCGGTACAACTGCCAACCGGCTCGGCAATGACAATCTCTGGTAGCTCCTTTTCGCCCAACCCCTCCATGGTGCGTGTTAACTCATTAAAGTTGCAGCAAAAGCAAGAACCAGCAACTTCACCCACATCGAAGCCTTGCGAACGCAACAGGTTTGTGTCGACAAGATCCGTCGCTTGATCGTTGGTGACGATCCCGACTCGCTTTCCTTGCGATTGATAATGGTGGGCCAAGCGAGCTATGGTCGTCGTCTTTCCTGCCCCTAGGAAACCGCCAATCATGATAAAACGAGGGTTAACGGCCATCGATATCAATTCCTCAAGAGTACATTCAATTAAGCTATCACGTCACCCTATCGTTCTAACGACGATTGGAGGGACAATCAAGCGAAAATTGTTTAACCGTTAGCCGAAGGCATACGTAAATCGTAGCGAGTACGCCTACGGCTGACTGTTAAACGATTCATTGAATGGTATTGGGGTTAAACGGGGCTAAACGGGGCTAAACGGGGTTAAACGATGATCAACGGAGGTTTTGGTTTTGCATCAAGCGGATGAAGTCTCTGTCGACTTTCCTGAGGTCATCGCCGAAGCATTCCCGAAAGAGTTCGATGCGCTCCTTGGGGCTTGAACGACTTCCGGGCGGTTTCTTGCGAATGCAGTCCAAGTATTTCACAAACTCCTTCGACTTGCTCTTGATCAGGTAGAAGGTGAGTCCCCAGGCTTCGGCATAGCTGGAGGACATGGTTTCGCCATTTCGCAAACGATTGTCATCCATCAATAAGAGCTCGAGCGATTCTTTGGATCGCGAAGGTAGGTAGTTGGCCAAATTCACGTAGTTGTGCTTATTCAGTTTCCCGATGCCGGCCCAACCGTTTTGGCTTGTTAAGTCGGGAGACTCAAAAAAAGTTGCTAGCCCTTCACTCAACCACAGCGGGTTGTCCCCCAATCGAACCTGCAATCCGCTATTGAAAGATATCTGATGGCATACTTCGTGAATGATTGTGGCAATCAATCTCTCGCCCTCAGGTCGCGAGACGATTTGATTGATGAGCTCCGTTCGCATGACTTGGGCTTTTGGTGGAATCAAGCCTTGGATACCCGTCAGATCGAAGGAGGCCAAGCGATTGGTCGATTGATGGTAATAACCGATGGTATTTTGTGCCCCGGCGAATTCGTTGGCAGCGAACTGAATGTAGTCCGCTTTCGTCTCGAAGATGACGGCCACCAGTGGGAATCGAGGAGCGTTGAGTTCGACCCCCTTTTCTTTCCAGAATCGATAAAAACCTTTGTATAGCTTTTCGTAGAGATCCGAGTTCCAGCGGGCGTAGACATCTGAGGTGTTGTAACAGACTACAAAGTGATCGGTAACAATCGACTTAGAGCCCGGCGGCAGGAGCGTGAGAACCTTTTTCGCAAGGTCTTTGGCGGAGGTCGGCGTTAACGCCTCGGGCAGCTCTTCGATGCGTTTGAGTTCATTGGGGGCGATCGCGGTTAATTGGCCATCCGCGTCGAGAATCAATTGCCCAAGGGTAGCGTCCAAAGCGATCAGTTCGCCCGTCACGTGGCGGAGTTGTTTGTTCTCTTCGAAGGAAACTCGAAGTACGGAGCCGATCAGGGTCTTTTCACGGTCTTCGACAACAGGTACCGCGACAACCGAATTATCCGATTGGTTTTGCACCTGAGCAGATAAACGCGGTAATGTTGTGCCGAAGTGAAGCGCAAGCATTATTAGCGGCACCCAAACCCAAAGTCTTCCAAGAAGCCGAGTCGTGTGGCACGTCCCTGAGTTTACGAAGGGGGTGGGAGTCGCAGGTGACACCTGCCACCATTCACCGCGTAGGCAATTTTCACCGCGCAGGCAATTTTCACCGCGTAGGCAATTTTGGCTACTCATACCGCCTCGAAATCTCTCAGTCAGGGTCTTTGCCGTTTTCCAACGGTTTGCGGCGAAAAACCGCCACGACGTCCTCAACGGGAACGACATAAAGTTGATTGTCCGGCTCGAAATCGACTGGGATGGCGTTTTTCGGGTGGAACAGGATTTTGTCGTATTGCCTTAATGGCACATTCTCATCATGTTCGACCTGACGGCTGATGGTGACGATTCTCCCCGTAATCGTTGGGATTTCCGAAGCGTCAGGTAGTGCAATTCCGCCTTTGGTTTCCCTCTTCGGCTCATCTTTTAGAACCAAAATCCGCGCGCCAATGGGTTCGATGTAGTCAAACTGGGATGATTTTTTTGCCATCGACAAAGCATAGGCGACGCCCGAGAAACGGCAAGTACATTTGCACTTGCATCTAGAGGCAAAATCGTCATACTGCTGGACTTCCCTATGATTTTGAAGAGCCGGATTCTCGGCTCGTCGACAAAACCGAAAATTTGAAGCAGCGGAACGCAGTAGTAATGATTGAATCGATTGAAGTGGCCAAGCGAGATGTACTCGGCTCCAGAGCCATGATTAAAATTCGTGAAAAAGGGCTTATCCCAGCCATTCTCTACGGACACGGGCAAGAAAACGTATGCCTGACTGTGTCTCTGGACACCGTTAACAGTTTGATCAAGCACGGAACCAAGTTGGTTACCTTGACCGGTGACGTTTCCGATACCGCTCTGTTGCGTTCGGTCCAGTGGAGCAGCATGGGGGATCGCATCATCCATGTGGATTTTGCCAGAGTTTCCCAAACGGAAGACGTCGAAGTCGTTCTTCCGATTCGGTTGCACGGTGAGACGACGGCTGGCGGACAACTTCGATTCGTGACCCACGAAATTCAGGTTCGTTGCTCAGCCATGAAAATTCCTGAGTATTTGCTTTGTGAAATAGGTTCCTTGCGAGTTGGGCAATCGATTCACGTCAGTGAATTGACACTGCCCGAAGGAGCCGTAGCGATTACCCCGGGTTCGGTTGTAATCGTACAAATGGCCGCTGTCGCAGGTGAAACGGGTGCAGATGGAACAGCGGTGACCGCTGAGCCAGAACTAATTCGCAAGGAAAAAGCGGCTGAAGCGGCTTCGTAATGAGCGGTTTCGGTCCCTTGGTTGATCCCATCGCGGATGCCGGTATGGCGATGGTGGTTGGGCTGGGGAACCCAGGTGCGAAATACGAAAGAACTCGGCATAATATTGGTTTTGATTGCCTGAACAGTTTGCTTGCAAAAATGGGTTCGCCCGGTTTGCAGACTAAGTTCGAAGGGCAATTTACCAAAGGTCGATTTGGGCAACGGGATGTTTGCCTGGTTTGGCCCCTGACATTCATGAATTGCAGTGGACGTTGCGTTGCACAGTTCGCTCGATTCTACAAAATCGAAACACAAAATATTTTAGTGATTTGCGATGACTTGAGTTTGCCACTTGGTAAACTCAGGGTTCGCAAATCGGGATCAAGCGGCGGCCAGAAAGGGCTCAACGACATAATTCAATCCTTAGGAACACAAGATGTTCCAAGGCTGAGGATCGGAATCGATCCAACGCCCCAGCACTGGGAAACAACGGATTATGTTCTGAGCAAATTCTCGGCCTCCGAACGGGCGATTGTGGATGATGGACTTTTGAAGGCTGTCAATGCAGTTGCAAGTTGGCTCAATCATGGCATTGACGTGGCGATGAACGATTTCAATCGTGAAATGCCACCGCCGAAAAGCAAATCATAACAAATAGTACCACCCAGGTTCATTCACCAGTATTTGGATCAGTTTTCAGGAGTTCATACGTTGGTTACCGGAATTTACGAGTGCTTGTTCCTTTTCGACAGCAATCACTACGCACGCGATGCAAGCGGTGTTGCGGGTTCGGTCGAGTCCATGATCGGCGATGTCGGCGGGGAAATCTTGGTCACCCGACTTTGGGCTGAACAACGACTTGCATATCAGATCAAAGGGCATCAAAAGGGGACCTATTGGCTTGCATACTTCAAGCTGGATACCTCCAAGCTCAAAGAATTGAACCGTGCTTGCCAGTTAAAGGAAAGCCTGCTTCGATTTATGTTCACACGAATCGATCCACGACTCATTGACGCTTTGGTCGCACACGCTCAAGAAAAGGTAGTGGTGCCAATCGATGTTGTCCTTGAGAAACAAGCGGTAGGCGTTGGCGTGGGTGCCGACGATGAAGAAGATCTCGAAGCTGAAGACGAATAAGACGTTCGCGGGCAGCTCAATCGTTTCAACATTGGTCGAGGGTCCATCATGGCTAGCTACAATAGAGTTATTCTGCTTGGCAATTTAGCGAGAGATATTGAATTGCGGTACACAACAACCCGCATGGCGGTTTGTCAAAATGCAATCGCGGTCAATGATCGACGCAAAAATGCAAGCGGTGAGTGGATTGATGAAACATCGTTTGTCGATGTGACCTTTTTCGGAAGGACCGCTGAAGTCGTCAGCGAGTATCTTTCCAAAGGATCACCGATTTTCGTGGAAGGCCGTCTGAAACAAGACACTTGGGAAAAAGACGGCCAAAAGAGAAGCAAGCTTTACGTGATTGTCGACCGAATGCAATTGCTCGGCGGAAAGACCGACGGCAAAAACGGCGAGTCTAAATCGCAAGCGAAAACAGGGAATACACGATTCGTGGATTCCGCACACGACGGGCCTGGAGCCATGCACACCGGAGGAAATTCCGAGATGCACGTTTCCGAGGTTGGGGAAGATGTCTACGTTAACGAAGACATGCCCTTTTAACAGCAAACCATCACCACCCTAACACGATGACTTTTTTCGGATCGAATTTTTAAAATGGCACCTACCAAAAAGAAGCGAGTCCCTCAATTCCCACGATTGCCCAAAGGACCTAATGGCGGCATCCAATTGATGCTCATCCAAAATGTCGAATACTTGGGCAAATCGGGGCAAGTTGTGGAAGTGAAGCCGGGCTACGCTAACAATTTTTTGATCCCTGAAGGCTTGGCCATCGTCGCGACCGATCACCACAAACGAATGGTGGAAAAGCATCGTGCCAAGTTGCTCGACATCGAAAAGCAACGGCTTGTTTCACTTCGTACGCTCGCAGACCAAATCTCCAAGCAGTCGATCAACGTCGAAGCCAACGCAAATGACGAAGGGCATCTCTACGGCAGCGTAGGTGCCACCGAAATCGTCGCAGCCCTGAAAGCCAACGGCTATCACATCTCGGCGGACCAAGTCAAGCTGGAAGGCGTTCTCAAAGAACTCGGACTGTACACGGTCAAGATTCAGATGCACCAAGAGATTGCGACCGAACTCAAGGTTTGGGTCGTTCCAACCGCAGCCCACTAGAGCATGCTGCCTCGCGAAGAGTTTATCGAACAAGCTTACCTTTTTCGAGTTCTCGCGGAACGATTGGGACAAGACATGACGCTCCAAGATCTCTTGGAGCAATGTCGGTTTGAAGTGCTGGCTACCACCAAACTGCCGTTGGCAATTGATTTTCTTTGTACCGAGCTTAAGCACTGTGGAATTCTAGCCGACGGCATGAAGCGCCTGAGCCATTACTTCACCCCATTCCAAACCTTTGTCGTCGAGCAGTCGGAACTCGATAGCGGTCGATTCGATTTCCAAACCGCACTCAACGTCCTTCGGTTTGAAGCGGAGTACCGAGCCAAATCCGATATCCGACAAGGCTTCTTCTTCTACCAATTTGAAGTGCTGTGCCGAAACCGATTGAACTACGATCAAGGGCTGAAGGCGATGAGCGACGACCCGCTGTACTCGCCCGAGTGGCGGGATTGGATCCTGATCGTCCGCAAGCAGTTGGGGATCGTCGAGATCGCTGATTTGATCTATGGTCGCAGCGAAGAGTTTGTGCACTATCGCAAACGTCATTTAGGGGAAGACGCGGAAGCGGAGTACCCGATACTGTTTGGCGAACGCGAGGGCAAAATAGCCTTCGCCAATCGCCGCAAAGAGCCGCTTTTTTTGTTCGCGGCCATGCATCGTCATCTAGGCTATCCGGCTGTCCCTCGCCGACAAGTTCAAGACACGACGATCGAGATGATTCCACAAATGCACCGCCGGATTGAACGGCTTGAGCAGCGGCTCAAGTTCTTAGAAGAGGAGCAGCGGCAAGGAATCGATATCACGAAGTTTTACGGCGGTCAGAACAAAAAGCCTGTCATTAACCTAGATGGTTTAGATGATTTGATTTAAGTGGGTGTGATCCACAATTGGGCCGAACGTGAAATGACGTGCCTCGAAGCCAAACGTTCGGATAATCGACGTCGATTGCATTTCGGACGTCGATTGCATCTCGGACTGTGTGCGATTTTAGCCCAACGGGCTGTCACAACTTAGCCCAGGGCAGAGCGCAGCGCCGCCCTGGGTATGCAACAAACAGATTGCCAAAAAGCCCTGTAAGGGCGAAACGAACAAATCCTGATTGACGCAAATATTTCGTCATGCCCCTTCAGGGCAATATTGGAACGTTTTGCGGTTACCCAGGGCGGCGTTTCGCGACGTTCCGTCGCTACACTCTGCCCTGGGCTAGTATGTTGTTGCCCCATTCGGGGCGTCTGACAGATTGACAGATTGACAGATTGACAGATTGACAGATTGACAGTTATTCAAACGCTTCCATCTGTTCTTGCAATTCGGCCCAGCGCATTTCCGCGGTCTCCAATTCGGTGGATACCTTGGTCAGCTCTTCATGCAGTTTCATGGCGGCGATCGCTTCGGTGGATTGCATGAGCTCGTCATTCAACGATTTCTTCTGTGCATCCAGTTTTGCAATCGTTTTTTCAAGTTGCCCGACCTCTCGCTTGACCGATCGATCGTCGTCGATGACGTTCTTGCTGGCGTTGCCCCCTTTGCGATTCGGTGTCGCTAGCGAAGTGTGGCCACGATCTTTGGGGGGCGGCGGTGCCTTGACTTTCGCGCTGGCTGCCGGTTTGTCGTTGGCTTTCGGACTGGTCCCCTTTCGTTCGCTCTCGACGTTGTCGATTTCCTTGTTGACCATATAGAGATACGAGTCGTAGTCCCCTCGGTAGTTCACGACCGTGCCATCTTTGACTTCAACGATGCTCGACGCCACGCGCTTCATGAAGTGACGATCGTGCGAGGTGAAGATGACCGTCCCTTTGTATTCGATCAGGGCATTGGCTAAGGCTTCGACCGTCTCGACGTCCAAGTGGTTACCGGGTTCGTCCAAGACCAAGATGTTGCATTTGCTCAGCAAGAGGGCGGCCATGCAAAGTCGAGCCCGCTCGCCACCGCTTAAAACCGGGATCTTCTTCTTAACCGCACTACCGCGAAACAGCATGGCTCCGGCGACATCCAGAATCGTCTGGTTCTTAGTCCCTGGGATGGCTTCGTACTCCAGGTATTCCAGCACGGTTTTGCGTTCAGGCAAACTGCTGTAAACGTGTTGCGCGTAGGTACCGATCTCACAGCCGAAGCCCCATTTGACGTCTCCATGCAATGCAGGCAGCGATTGCACCAGAGTGCGCAGCAACGTCGTCTTGCCCTGGCCGTTGTCACCCACGATGGCAGCCCGCGACCCATGTTCGATTTCCAGGTCGATCCCCTTGGCGATGGCATGGTCGCCGTATCCGATGGTCAGGTCCTTGCAGCGGACGGCTGGCCCCTTGCGGGGTTCTACCATCGGAGCGCGAACCGTGGCTCGGGCTTGCTCACCTTGCACTTCCCGGAATTCGATTTTGCCGAGCATCTTTTCTTTGGACTTGGCACGGGTCGCAGTACTAGCGCGGGCACGGTTCTTGTCGATGAACTCTTGAAGTTGTTTTCGTTTGGCTTCGTTGGCGGAGTTGACGCGTTGGTCGTGTTCGCTGAGCTCCTGCTGATAGACGAGGAAGTCATCGATCTTGCCAGGGTACATGGTGAGTTTGCCCATCGACAGATCGAGCGTGACATCGCAGGTGGCGGTCAAGAAGGCCCGATCATGGGAAACGATCAAGCAGGCTTCATGGAAATCGCGTAGGAAGTGCTCTAGAAGGATCTGGGTGCGCAAGTCGAGGAAGTTGGTCGGTTCGTCCAGGAGCAACAGGTTGGGTTCGTGCAGCAGCAGCGCAGCCAGCTTAACGCGTGTCTGCCAACCACCGGAGAGCTCTCCTACGGGGCCGTCGAGGTATTTTCCTTTGAGCTCGAACTGGCCACCCACCTCGCCGCATTTCCAGTCGGGTTGTCCGCTGTCCCGTATCATGAATTCGAGGGACGTTTCGCCAGGCAGAAACGGATCGTGCTGGCGCAGGTAACCGATGTTGAGCTTTGGATGTTTGATGATTTGTCCAGTGTCGAGCTCTTCGTCCCCGAGAATGCAACGGAGCAAGGTGGATTTGCCCGCCCCGTTTCGGCCTACGAATCCGACCTTGGTATCGCTCATGATGGTGCATTCCGCATCTTCCATCAGAATCTGGTCACCGTAGTGTTTGGAAGCATTTCTAATTTGCAACAGGACGGACATAGCAACCGGGGAAAAGCGAGGGATCAGGCAAAATCAACTTAGCGTTCAAAACCGCTTGTGATATGTTATCAACAGGCTCGAAAGATACCAAGGAGAACTATTGGCCACATGAGTGAGATATCCCATTCCGTCACCGAATTGATCGATCAGTTGGGCAAGTTGCCTGGCATTGGCCGCAAGACGGCGGAGCGCCTCGCCTACCACCTATTGCGGGTCCATGAATCGGAAGCGTTTGCGTTATCGGACGCCATCCGTCACGTCCGAGAAAACGTTCGTTATTGCTCGGTTTGCTACAATTTGGCCGAGGGAGAACTGTGCGGAATATGCATGGATTCCCGTCGCGATTCTTCGCTGTTATGCATCGTTGAGCAGCCACGCGATTTGATCGCTTTGGAGCAGTCGGGGGTTTTCAAGGGTCTTTATCACGTGTTGCTGGGACGGATTGCTCCGTTAGAAGGAATCGGACCGGATCAACTCACCATCGACGCACTGGTGGAACGCGTGCGAAATGGCAACTTTTCCGAAGCCATCATGGCCACCAACCCGAATGTCGAAGGGGACGGAACAGCCCTTTTCATTTCGAACCAACTCCATGAGTTTCCGATCGAGCTGACGCGGCTAGCGCGGGGTGTCACCAGCGGTAGCGTACTTGAATTCACCAACAAAGAGATCCTTGCCGATGCGCTCAGCGGACGGCAGAAACTTTAATTTGGATTTTCTGTCAAATGAGAAGTCCGGAAGCGAATGTTGCCAAAGAACAGGTTGTTGCGACGACGATTCTCTGGCTGGAAAACGTGGTTATCGGCCTGAACCTCTGCCCGTTTGCGAAAGCGATTCATGTCAAGAATCAGATCCGCTTTGTCGTCAGTACTGCACGTGAAAGTATTGGATTGCTAGACGATTTGAAACGCGAGTTGAGCCTGTTGGTTGCCACCGACCCAGAGCAGATCGAGTCTACGCTGTTGATCCATCCAGCGGTGCTCAAGGACTTTGTTGAATACAATGATTTTTTAACGGATTGTGATTTTGTCGTCCGCGAATTGGAACTGGATGGGATCGTGCAAATTGCGAGCTTTCATCCGCAGTATCAATTTGCAGGAACCAAAATCGATGACGTAACGAATTACACAAACCGGTCACCGTTCCCGATGCTTCATTTATTGCGAGAGGATAGCGTTACGCGGGCGGTGCAATCGTTTCCGGAGGTGGATTCGATTTACAAGAAGAACATGGCCACGCTGAAGAAGCTTGGAAAAGCAAGAATGGAAGAATTGCGCCGCGTGTTATGATGAGTCCTAAAACGCCCCATGCTTTACGCCGAGGGTTCTGACCTTCCATTCTAGAGGAATGGTAAGTATCCCACGAGTTGAACTCGGGGGCATTTGCATGCCTTGGCTTTATGCCGAGGGTTCTGACCTTTCATTCTAGAGGAATGGTAAGCATCCCCCGTGTTGAACTCGGGGGCATTTGCATGCCTTGGCTTTATGCCGAGGGTTCTGACCTGCCATTCTAGAGGAATGGTAAGTATCCCCCGAGTTGAACTCGGGGGCATTTGCATGCCGTCGGCTTTATGCCGAGGGTTCTGACCTGCCATTCTAGAGGAATGGTAAGCATCCCCCGTGTTGAACTCGAGGGCATTCGCATGCCGTCGGCTTTATGCCGAGGGTTCTGACCTGCCATTCTAGAG
>JANPNA010000473.1:0-2927 GCA_031427235.1 Pirellula sp. | reverse complement strand
GGCTGTAGCAAATACAACGGTGATTCCGGTTCAAGGGCTCCATCGTCATTTCAAAGCTATTGCCATAAGGCTTTTCACCCACCGACTTTGCGCTTTTCTGAAGAAAGCTGGAAATGGCAGTCGAAAAAATTGTCAAACCTTGACGAACGCGGTAACCCACAAAATTGGTTGGCACCCAAGAGGATTGGATCGAAACGATCACCGAACAACAGAATTTCGTGATCGACCACGGAACCGTTAAGATGGATGGCCCGGAGTTCGGGAGCTTCATGGTCATCAGACTGTGACGCCCCATCACTATCCTTCCATGCTCTATGCGTGTGCTATCTCTCCCGATAGCCAACACATTGCTACGGTAGATCGCATTGGAACGATTCTCATTTGGCAATCCGAAAACGGTCGACAGGTCGCTAAGTTAGAGGCCTCCGAAATGTACACTTGGGATCCTAAGCAGCGACGGCATTCTATCGGCGGGATCCGAAGTGTTGCTTTCTCGCCCGACGGTCGGCACTTAGCCGTTGGAGGGATGGGACAAGTCGGAAATATCGACCATCTCGAAGGCAAGGCACGAGTCGAGATATTCGCCTGGCAGGTTGGGGAAAAGACACATTCCTATGGTGACAATAGTTTTAAGGGACTAGTGGAATCACTTGCATTTCATCCCAATGGAGATTGGCTTGTCGCTGCGGGAGGCGACAACAGCGGGTTCCTGATGTTCTTTGACCTCGCTGATCCCAAGAAATCGTTCCGCGACGAAAAGGCACCGATGCACGTTCACAGTATCGCCGTCAATGAATCGGGCGATGCGATTTATGCAGTTGGGCATGGAAAGATTGCCAAGTGGTCTGTCACTGCCACCGAATCTTAGACCAGCGGCGTAAGAATGGGTGGCACCTGGTGGAACCGTGGGTGAGGAACCTAAAGACACTCCACTTTTTAGGGGTGAGGATCTTGCTTGTTTTTAGATTCCTGATTGGCGCGCGTGTCAATGTTTTGAGATAATCTTCGATCCAAGTTTTGCGATGGTCGAAGTTCTTTCCTGAAACGGAATCAAACCCAGGAGAATGCGGCGTCTGACGACGCTGCGCACATATTCGTTTATTTTTTGTCATTCGTACTTTGGAAGACGCTTGGTCAACCCAATGTTTTCATGGTTCTGACGAGACTTGCAATCAGAGATTTCGATGCTCGATCACAAAGCGCAGAACGCAGATCTCAGACCCGGGCATGAAATATCTCGCTCGAATATTGATCCGTGTCGTGGGCAGGCAGTTGCGTTCAACAAACGAGCGGTGGAATTGCGTGCAGAGACGAAGGCACTGGAGCGATCCAATAAGGATATTCAGAGCTGGCGCGATCAGATTGAGAAGCTAATGCGAGCGTGGTAGCGACCGAGCGGTTACACTAGTGCAGATCAAGATTCCTCTTTATGTACGTATGCCATATGTCCGATGTTACCCGTATTCTGTCGCAAATCGAATCCGGCGATCCGGCAGCGGCGGAGCAACTGTTGCCGCTTGTTTACGAGGAATTGCGAAAACTGGCTGCGGCTAAGATGGCTCAGGAGAAACCCGGACAGACTTTACAAGCAACGGCGTTGGTTCACGACGCCTACATTCGGCTCGTCGATGTCGAGAAAGTACAGCACTGGAATAGCCGAGGGCATTTCTTCGGTGCCGCCGCCGAAGCAATGCGGCGAATTCTCGTAGAACGAGCTCGTAGTAAATCCCGTCAAAAAAATGGGGGCGATTGGAAACAGGTCAATTTCGAGGAGCTTGACCCAATGACTTCGGTGACTTCCGATCAGTTGTTGGCAATCGACGAAGCCCTGGTGCGACTTGGTTCCGAAGATCCCCTTGCTCAAAAGCTTGTAATGCTCAGGTATTTTTCCGGCTTATCGCTTGCCGATGCCGCCTCAGTCTTGAGTATCTCACCTGCTGCCGCGTATCGGCACTGGGCCTACGCTCGAGTTTGGCTTCAAGCCGCCCTTGTGAACGGCGATTCTAGTTAATTTCGCGAAAAACTTTTCTTGTTGATGAGAAAATCGAGAAGGATTTGACGCACTGTCTCTAGAGAGCGTTTCGTCATCTAATAGGTAGGATATGTCTTCCATGTCAGAAAATGTTAAGTCTATCTTCATGTCAGCGATTTCGGGCAAATCGCCGGATCAATGGCCCCAGTTTCTTGATGTCGCCTGTCGCAATGACGCGGCGCTTCGCGATCAAGTCGAGAAATTCCTCAACGCCCATCTTGCAATGGGAAGTATTCATATTTCTGATGCCACGCCGATGCACGCGTACGCTTGCGATCCATTTGATTTCATAAAACCTGGCACCGAAATTGGCCGTTACACGGTCTTGGAGCAGATCGGAGAGGGTGGAATGGGAACGGTTTATGTGGCCGAACAGAAAGCGCCGATGCGCCGGACTGTGGCGCTCAAGGTGATTAAGGCCGGGATGGATACGCGCCAGGTCGTAGCCAGATTTGAAGCCGAGCGTCAAGCCTTGGCGATGATGAATCACCCCAACATTGCTCGCGTATTTGATGGGGGCACAACAGAACAAGGCCGCCCGTACTTCGTAATGGAACTCGTCAAGGGCTTGCCCATCACTGAATTCTGCGACAATAAAAAGCTCGATATTCGCGCGCGAATCGAATTGTTCGTCGAAGTGTGCGGAGCTGTGCAGCATGCCCATCAAAAAGGAATCATTCACCGTGATCTCAAGCCTTCCAACATCTTAGTGGAGGAGCATGAAACGGCATTGGTTCCGAAAGTCATCGACTTCGGAGTCGCCAAAGCGACACAGCAACAACTCACGGAACACTCGCTGCAAACAGGTTTATCGCAGATGATCGGTACCCCGCTGTACATGAGTCCTGAACAAATGAACAGCCAGGATGTCGATACTCGCAGCGATGTTTACACG
>JANPNA010000472.1:0-19838 GCA_031427235.1 Pirellula sp. | reverse complement strand
GGCAGGGTAGAGATTAAGCATGTATTCTCGACCGTCGCCCCGGACTTTGGCGACCAAAGTATCACCTTTCTCAAGACCGAGATTCTTAGGCTTGGTTCGCACGGAAGCGAAGCCGCCATTGTTTGCTAACGAGAGCGTGCCGAAGAATTCCATTGTCTTTGCATCGGTGATCTTGAACTTGCCATCGGAAACGCCACCCATCACGCCGTCATTTACCGTCTGCCACTCCTTCGCAGCATCGGCTTCTGTAAAGTCGAATAGGGGTTGTAGCGTGTCGTCAGCCATCACCGTTGTCACCATCAAATAAGCTAAGCAGCCAACCAAGTATACTAATTTCATTTTCTACAATCCCTTCGTGAAATTGCCAATGCAAACAGTGTGTCACAGTCTTGCTCCAACACACCGCCTATGATCGTGCATCTCCACGCTGGGCTGCGACGAATCACTTCTTCCGCCAAGATGTCGATCTGTCGCCACCCCATTTTTTGTAGTGAGCGAATTGACGTACCAAAGACGACCATTTCAATACCCGTCCAGAGGATCGCCCCTTGGCACATCGGACAGGGTTCGGCAGTTGTGTAAAGTACGAGTTGGTTCCCGTCGATTCCGGGGCTGGAAAGGACCAACTGATTGATGGCATCAATCTCCCCGTGAAATGTCGGATTGATGGCAGATTTGTTCCAGCCCTCAGCCAAAATCTTGCCACTATCCCGATCCACTATCAATGCCCCAAAAGGAAAATCGGGAACATTCGTCGCCAGTTCGATGGCCCGCTGCATATAGAGTTTGTGATCGTTCATGCGGTGCATTCTATCATTTGCAAGGCAAGAATAAACAACCAAAACCATGTAGTGCTACTTACTGAAGTTGCATTCACGCCGCAAAACACTTGACCCAAGCTGGATCAAGATGCTTCAGCACCTTTGCCCTGCCTCTCATCTATCAAGCGATGAAAAAGAACGGATCACGCAATGCTAAACCGAGCAAGCGAGGCAGATGTGGTCCACTACACGCTATGATGGGACAAAAGGAACAAAGCCAATGAACGAATCTCAATACCTCGTCAAACAACTTACCGGCGAACTCGCAATTCCTGAATCCGGAAAGCAGAGTATCGTCCTCAACGACACCCCGAAAACCAAAGTGATCCTATTTTCGTTTGCTGCTGGCGCTGGACTTGCCGAGCATGTTGCACCTTTCGATGCCACGATTCAAATTATCTCAGGAATGGCAACGCTCACCGTTGGTAATGAATCAGTGGAGGGCAAACCTGGAACTTGGATTCAAATGGTCGCAAAGACGCCGCATAGCATCAAGGCAGAATCGCCTGTTGTTATGTTGCTGACTTTGGTGAAGTGAGTGGGGCGCTAGCTTGAAGACTCGTGAAAGTGGAATGCCACCAGAAGATATGTGGCAGGGATTTTTTGAACCTATAGCTATCTTGACCAAGCTCGGCTTGGATGCGAACTGCGGTGACGTTTTGGAGTTCGGATGCGGTTTTGGAACTTTCACGATACCAGCAGCGCTCACAGTTCGTGGAAAAGTCTATGCGCTGGACATTGAACCAGAGATGCTTGCAATCAATAAGGCAAAAGCCGAAGCCGCTGGTTTGCACAATATCGAGTTGATACAACGAGACTTCGTAGCAGAAGGAACTGGACTTGCAGATGGAACCGTTGATTACGTCATGCTATTCAACATCCTTCATGCAGAGGAACGAATGTCGATTCTTCATGAGGCATGGCGAGTTCTTCGACCGAATGGCAAGCTCGCAATCATTCACTGGAACTTCGATGCTTCTACTCCAAGAGGTCCAGGCATGTGCATTCGACCCAAACCTGGACAATGCCGAGCCTGGGCAGAAGAAGTTGGATTCGTCGCAGTCTCGCCTTCCGACGTTGATTTACCGCCTTACCACTATGGCTTGGTGCTTGAACGAATTGGTTTGTGTGTTGAATAGTTAAAAACTTCCTCCTGCGACATTCATTTCGCTTACTTGCCGTTGGAGTTTCGCCGTGGGGTGATCCTTCAGTTGGACAAATTATCCACATGAATGCCGCATTGGAAACGATGCGAATTAGACCAACAGCAAAACTCATTTGCAGCAAGCCAAACATCTATTCAGTTCGCTTTGCATTGCGATGTAATCACTGTTATGAACAAGTCCCAATCTTTGTTCATAGTAATGCTATGCGTTTCAAGTATGCTATGAACAAGTGCCAATGAAGCGAGCAATCCTTACCGTTAAATGAACCAAACAAGCCAAAATACAAAAGGGTATTTGGGCTGAAAACTGAAACGAAATCGACCCATGAATGAACCACAAAACATTGATCCTAGCAAAATTCGCATTGGACCAATTCGCCATGAGTCGCTGTCGCCGGAACTGCTTGAACGAATCAGTGCTGTCTACGAAGTGATTGGTCCTTACCTGGATACGAATCTTGAGAAGTTTGAACTCAACTTCATGCGAGACTCGCATCCTGAAAACGAAGTCGCAATTTGGATGAGCATCACAGCAGCATGGATTTCGTACCACGAGACATATCTCAACGACGAATTGTTGCCTGATGATGAGGATCATTCGGTAGATGCCAGGCACGAATTGACTTGCCGGGGAACGAAAGGACAAGCGAATGCCCCTGAATGGCAACGCTGTGAAGCATTTCAATCAATGATTCCTCAGGTTGAGCGGGAGCTTTTCTCCCCTCAACCTTGTTTTGGCGTCCTACCACTCCAGGGAAATAATTCAATCGCATGTTCCGCCTCGGCGCGCCTCGGCGCATCGCAATCTTAACTCAAACGAACTGCCCTTGCCGAGAATGCTGAAAACTTGGATCTCAGCCGACATGCCCTGAACCAAGTGCTTGACGATCGACAGACCAAGTCCTGTGCCCCCTGTGTCTTGGCTTCGAGCTTTTTCGACGCGATAAAACCGTTCGAAAATTCGGTCCAAATCTTCGGGGGGGATACCGATTCCATTGTCGGCGATGATCAGAACGACGTGGTCAGGTTCGTGACGACTTGACACTCGAACCCAGCCTTCCACGCGATTGTATCGCACCGCATTGCCGAGCAAATTGCCGATCACGGTACGGAGGGACTCCAAATCGGCTTCCACGCGGCAGCCTGGCTCGACACCTGTGGTATCGATCGAAATATTTCGTGCTTGGCCTATGGTGCGATGTTCTTCCACGCAGGTTTTAAGCACATCGTCGAGCGACAAATCGGTAAGCTGTGGCTTATCCGGTTGCGATTGCAATTTCGTGAGATGAAGCAGATCGCGTATGAGCAAGTCAAGTCGATGGGCTTGCTCGGCAATTCGTTCCACAAATCGTTGACTCGCTTGTTCGTCCTCGAGAGCCCCCATAAGCAGTGTTTCGGCATACGCTTTGATAGCGGAGAGCGGCGTTTTTAGTTCGTGCGAGACATTGGCGGTGAAATCCCGTCTCGCATTCTCCAATTGCTTTAGCCGTGTTTCATCGGTGACCGTCAATAGCACTCCGCTGGAAGCCGTTGGGGTTGTGGACGGATCGGGATCGGACAACGGGTGCGCGCGAAGTCTCAGGGTTGCTTTGCTGAGCGGCAATTCCAATTCTGCCTCTTGGATTTGCGGATCGGCCGAAACCTCTTGAATGAGATTGACCACAGTCGGGTGCCGTATGACCTCGATCAGGTTTTGCCCAAACTGAAAGGAAGCCTCTAACCCCAACAGCTCTCGTCCGGCACGGTTGACAAACAACAACCTGAATTGCGGATCGAATGCCAAGACACCAACCGGCATGGCCGACATGACTCGCGACGATTGTTCCACGGATTGCTGAATGGATTCAAGTCGATTCTGTATGCCGTCGGATGCTCGCTGCAGGATTCTCGCGACACTGGAGTCATGCCTTGCAATCGCATTCGCAACTCCATCTCCCACCATTCGGGAGAGGGGCGATGGCTGGAGGGTGGGCTGCGTGGACCAAGCGTAAAGCGAAGCCAGGAACTGCTGGCGATTGTACTTCTTCATTGCAAGCCACAGACCAAACAACATCGAGCCGGAACCTACTAAACTCGCACTTACCCAATCCCAGAAACTGAGTCTTGCGAACTCCTTTGCTGAAAATCGGCGAGCCAGTGTCAATTCGTTTCCATCGTCAAATACTTCATCCAGTCGGCAGGTCAGCTTAAGCCTGTTGTAACCGCCCGGCTCGACACTCCAGATGTACGTCATTTCGTTCTGGGTTGGGCTTTGCGATTCGAGTGCGACCGAGTCTACGGCTCCCGTCCAAATCAACTCACCCCCTTTGGCCAACCATGCGATTGCACGTTGCGAACGAGCGTCCAACTCGGTCAACCTAGAAGGCTTCCAACGATTCTCGGACTTACTGGTTGCCGCAATTTGGAAAACGGTTTTGATAGCCAGCAGATCCGACTTGGCGACAGTGAGTTGACGCTCCTGCCAGGCTGAGGAGACGATTCGCCAGCGCATCGTTACGATGGCGATTGCTAGACAAAAACCGATCAGCACCGCAAAGACCAACGTCGGCCAAGCTACAGCCAAAAAATCGCTCGAAAAACGGCTATTTGGAGTGCTCCCATTCATCGGAGCTTTAAGATTGTTAGACATGCTGCGATGTCTCAAGGTATGTTGCAGTGCATGACTATCGTATCGTGTATCGTATCGTGGACCAATTGGGCCGTTCGAACATTCCACATGGTTTTTGCCTCATGTATCTTAAAGCGGAAATGAATCTCCGCACTCCAAATGGGGGTGAATTCAGAAGAATTCGTGAGAATTCAGCTACCTGTCAATTGACCACTCTCGGATGGTATGATTGGTAGGACTGTTATCCGGGAATTCAATGATACTAGCAACCCTTACCTTCACCATCCCCGTACACCAATGAATTTTCTGCACTTGTGGGCTCTCGGAATTGGTGCAGGCGCTCTAGCAATTCCGGTGGCTGTGCACTTTTTGACCAAGCCTCGGCCTGTGACCTATCCGCTCGCTACGATTCGATTTTTGCGTGAAGTCATCGAAGAGAAACGCTCGCGTAGTCGACTGCGAGATCTGATTGTGTTGCTTTTGCGAATGTTGGCCGTGGGACTTCTGGCCATGGCCCTTGCACGCCCTTGGCTTAGCAATTCGCAGGCCATCGAGGCCGTACCGGACGATGCGACTGCCCGAGTGATTGTGATCGATATCAGCCAAAGCATGTCGGCCAAAACCGCCGGGACGACCTCGATCGCGCAAGCACAAACAATCGCCTTGAAATACTTGGAATACTCGCCCAACCTTCAAGCCAACGTGGTACTGGTCGGTGCAAAAGCTCGGCCGGTTTTCAAGTCGGTTTCTCCCAACCTTGCGATCGTAAGAGAAGCGGTCCAATCGGCGATCCCTCGTTGCGAGAAGGCCGATGTCAAATCTGCCATGAACTTAATCGGCTCCATGCTTTCGGAATCGACGGTTGCGAAAACGGAACTGATCGTCATCAGCGATTTCCAACGATCGAATTGGAGCAATCTCTATCTTGATTCGATTCCGACCGCCACCAAAATTCAGTTGGAGTCGGTGGCCCCAGACGCCAGCTCCAATATTGCCATTACTGGCTTTCGACTATCTGGACGCGCGATTGTCGATTCCGAAGTGATTCTAGAATTTGATATCGCCAATTACTCAGATCAAGATGCAGAGATTCGAGCCAATGTCGATTTGGGAGACCTAAAGACTGCTGTTCGTGGCCGAGTGAACGCTCAAAGTGTCAGCACACTTACGGCATCCATGAAATTCACCCAACCACAATGGGTGACAGGCTGGATCGAATTGCAAGAAAGCAACGATTCTATTCCAGCCGATGATTCCCGGCCAATCGCATTTCGTATCGAGCCGCCACCCAAGGTCGTGGTGATAACAAAATCGACGAATAGGAAGGAAGTAAAAGGTGCATTCTTTCTTCGCCAGGCACTGGAAGTCATTGCCGGAACCGAACGTTCCAGCGACAAAACCAACAACCCATCGGGACGTATCCAATCCGTCGATCCTGACAGCGCGACTTTGGACAGCGCGATTTTGGACAGCGCGATTTTGGACAATGCGATTTTGGACGACTGGAGCGATGCAGACATTTACCTGATCCATCAATGCGGTGCGCTCGATCGTTCGGTTATCGATGTGATTTCTTCTCGCGTTCGACGGGGCAAGGGGTTGCTTTATATAGCAAGCGAGCACGTGGACGCGGTCAATTTGGACATGTTTGCAACGGCGATGGGGAGTGGTTACCAGCCCCCCGTGCAGCTTGTCCCGCCCGACAATGATCTAAAGAGAAAGGACCTGTTTGTAAGAGAAGTTCGCAATCGGCAACCACCCTTTGAAATCTTTGGCGAACAAGCCAACGCAGCTATGCAGACCGTCAGAATCAGTGGTGGGCTAGCCTCGCGCTCGCTGGAGACAGGCTTGCGAGACCAAGTGCTCGCAGAATTAAGCGATTCGTCCGCCCTGCTGTTCCTGACCAGTTGCGATGCGGGTACCGTTACCGTACTCAATGCGGATCTCGATGAAAGCAACTGGTGTTCGCAACCTAGCTTTTTCCCTGTGTTCAACGAACTGATCAATGTAGCATTTAGCAATCGCAACACCACTCAGGAATCGTTTGGCGGCGAACCTCTCATCAGGCAACTGTCCAGCAGTATCCCGGAGACAACCAACTTGGTCGCGGAGTCCGCCGACAAACGCTCGGCCCCTGCCGACAGTTTCGGTCAGTGGGAATGGAACGCCGCCCAAAACAGCTTCCTTTGGGCTTGGCCTGATCCGGTTGGCCCTGGCATCTACGAACTTCGCAATAAACGAGAGGCAGCGTTTGCGACGGCCATCTCCGCCCCCGCCGTTGAGTCCGATCCCAAAACGCTGGCTGCGGAAGTTTTGCAGGGGCGTTTGGCAGGGTCTCGAACCGTTGCCTTTCGAGATGCTAAGTCAGCCGACCAGAAATCAGACCAATGGTGGAATTGGTTGATCGTGGCCTGCATCCTTGGATTGGCCAGCGAGATAGTCACGCTGCGATGGTTTTCCGCATGATGCTTGCTTTTTGGAACTTCGAGCCCCGGATACCGATCTCCTTTTGGTGGCTATTGGTCTTTGTCTGCACCGCCGCACTGACGGCATACTGGTTTCGCCGCGACCATTCTCTCAGCAACCTCCGTCGCACGTTTTTGACGGTCTTGCTCGGACTGAGCGTAGTCGGACCATTGCTCATAGCTCTCAATCCAACTTGGGTCGAAGAGGTTCCTCCAACACCGGGGAAACCATTGGTTTCTGTTTTCGTGGACCAAACGATGAGTATGGACATTTCGGACGTCGATGAACGCCCCAATCAGACTCGCCATGAATCCGCCATCATCGCGGCTCAGCAAATTGGCGAGAGCACCGATACGGTCGATGTTCGCAAGAGTGCGTTCGATTCTGACGTGCATCCGTTGATCATGGCGGACCCCAACGCGAAACCGAAGTTCGCCTCGGATTCGCAGCCCCAACGCGGCCATCGCAGCGATTTAGGCGCAGTCTTGCGAGAAGGAATCCGCAACAACACCGAATCAGGCCATGCCATCGTCTTGATCAGTGACGGGGCTCACAATGTTGGCAATGTGGATTCTGTTCTCTCGGCCGCGTACGAAGCCAAGTCGTTGGACATACCGATCTACACAGTCACACTTGGAAAGCAAGTTGGTACACAAAACCTGTCTCTGGCTGCCCGCAGTCCGCGGATGATCGCTTTCGCAGACCATCCGCTTTCATTAAAAATTCGAGTTGGCCATTCCGGTTTGGAAGGAGAATCGACTCAGATCGCATTGATGCAAGGCAACGAAATCGTTCAGTCGCGCACCGTCCGTCTTGGAAGAGAACCCAATCAAGAAGTCCGATTTGTGATGGACCGACCACCTTCACAGCGATTGACCCGATTGCGTATCGTGGCAACACCCATCGTTGGCGAGGCCACGGATCTAGACAACCAGACGTCGGTGGTCGTGCAACGCTTGGATGAGCCGATTGGAGCGATTCTTCTGGAAGGCAAGCCTTACTGGGACAGCAAATTCCTAGCGGCCAATCTCGGTACGAATCCTACGATGCAATTGACCAGTTTGATTCGGGTTAGCGACAAGCGTTTCTTGCGGAAAAAGTACCCGCGGCCTGAATTGAAGAAAACGGAAAAGAAATTGGACCTTGCGGAAGAACCCGAAATCGATATTCGGGCCGCCGTCGAAAATGTCGCCACCGACTGGATGATTTTGGATCAGTTGGAGTCTCCCTTGGACGAGATGGAGACGCTGGAACAATATCGTGTGGTTATCCTTGGACGCGATGCGGAAGTGTTCCTTTCGGATCGAGGGCTTCAAAATTTAACGGAGTGGATCAACACCAAGGGTGGCTGTTTGGTATGCTCGCGTGGCGAACCGGCTCGATTAGGAAATGCCAAGCTCAACGCATTGCTGCCGATTCAATGGAGCGAACAAGCCGAGGCTCGCTTTCGCACTAAAATCAGCCAATACGGATTCGACTCGGCCGTGTTTGATTCCTTGACCATGGAGGGAGATCCGCTATCGCAATTGCCATCGCTGTCGACCTCCAACAAGCCGACGACCCGTGCGGGGCTACCCCAGGTCTTGCTGCAGAGCGTTTCCGACGCCACAGGCAAGAACATACCGGTGGTGACGTATCAGCCGGTCGGCAGCGGCCAGACGATCGTGGTGGAGGGAGCTGGGATGTGGCGATGGGCCTTCCTCGCGCCGCAGTATGCAGACAAGGAAAAAATCTATGCAACGCTGTGGCAGTCGCTGGTGCAATGGATTATTTCGCAACAGGATTTGATGCCGGGTCAGAGGGTGGCCATACGACCTGACCGCGCTACGTTCTTAACCGGTGATAAAGTAACCGCAACCTTATTGGTCCGAGATCGCGATCAATTTCTGGATGCGAACGGCAAGTTGGGTTTGGCGGTTCTCTTGTATCGAGATGAGAATTCGTTGCCGAAACGGATTGTTCCTATTCCAACAGAGCAGCCCGAAACGTTTCGTTTGGAGTTCGGGGCTTTGGACGTCGGTTATTTTACCGCTACGGTCGTTCAAGGGGACAAGGAAGAAGTTTTGGCTGACACGGCCATTGAGGTCCGGGACCCATGGTTTGAAAAGCTAGAGGCGGACTCTCGACCGGATTTGATGAAGCGCATCGCCATGATCAGTGGCGGAGAAGCGCTGCGGCTGGATCAAGTGGGAACAGTCGTCGATCGTTTTGAGCAACGCTTATATCAGAACAGACCGCCACAGACCATACGTACCACGATTTGGGACCGGCCTATTGTGATGCTCGCGATCCTCGGTGCCTGGATAACCAGTTGGATCGTGCGCCGCCGAAGTGGCGCGATTTAGCTCAATCGAAAAGTTGATCCGAAATGCCATGGAGTGCAGCCACACAGAAAGCGATGTGTTCGTCCAAGTCGACGCCAAAGTCTTCGGCACCACGTGTGATATCCGTTCGATTCACGGCCGCGGCGAAGCTGATGTTTTTTAGCTTCTTGCGAACACTCTTGGGTTCCAACCCATTCAAGCGATCCGGTCGAACCAACGCGCACGCGACCAAGAATCCACTCAGCTCATCGCACGCATAGAGCGCTTTGTCGAGTGTCGAAACGCGTGGATAATCAGGCAAATAATCGGCATGCGAGAGAATCGCATAAATCACATCGTCAGGATAATGCCTCCGCCTCAGAATCTCGCTGCCTCTGGTTGGATGATCGGGTGGTTTGGGCCAACGTTCGTAATCGAAATCGTGCAGCAATCCGACGACACCCCATTTTTCCACATCTTCGCCAAGCGACTGTGCGTAGGCTCGCATGGCTGCCTCCACTGCAAGCATGTGTCGCCGCAAGGATTCGCTTTGAACATATTCGTGCATCAACTGCAACGCTTCGTTTCGCTTCATTTTCGTTTCGCTATTCTGCACCTTCCATGGAACTGCTGCAGTTTTAAAAGTAAGTTTAGTCCGGTCCTTGCCACACGTTTGGTTTTGTGGCTGAGCGAGGCCCTCGCACAGGACAGGTGCTGATCCAACGAGCGAAGGGCCTCGCTCGTCCACGATTGTCGCCTTTTGCTCCGCAAAAGTGCGTTTAACGAGGCGTACTTTCGCGGAGCGAAAGGCGACAATAGCTCACACCACCGGATCGAGTTCGTAAGTTCTCGCCGCAGAACTTCCGGAGATGTGATTCTGCTTGGCGATGTTATAGAGTTTTTGCCCCCATGGGGTTGGGTAGTTGCCCGTTATGCAGGCTTGGCACAAATGCGATGCCGGCAATTCAATAGAACGGGCAATCGAGTCGATTGGCAAGTAGCGAAGCGAATCGCAACCCAATTGCAGGGCCATGCGATCTTGTCCCTCCTCTGTCAAAACCCCATTTTCTAGAAACTTGGGCGCAAACAACTCGCCAATCGTCGACATGTCGATGCCGTAAAAACACGGCGCAATGATCGGTGGACATGCTACACGGACGTGAATTTCTTTCGCGCCACCCATGTCTCGAATTCGGCTGAGTAAAACCTTCATCGTGGTCGATCGCACAATGGAATCTTCGACCAAGATGACACGTTTTCCCTCAAGGACTTCTCGCAACGGAGTGTACTTGAGCGAAGCTTTTGCTTTGCGAGCGCGACCACCTTCGATAAAGGTTCGACCGCTGTAGCGATTGCGTATCAAGCCCTCGCGGCTTGGGACTCGCAAGTGATAAGCCATCGAATCGGCAGCCGCTTTGCTGGTATCGGGAACCGGCACGACAATCGTGTCGTCATCGAGCGGGATTTGGTTCCTCGCAATTTCAATGCGTGCCAACTCTTCTCCCAGTCGTGTTCGAGACAGATACACACTTCTGTCATCCAAGGTACTAGCCACGTTGGCGAAGTAAATCCACTCAAAGAAGCAGTGAGCAGGTGGCTTTGCAGCACTAAATTGCTCGATGCGAATCCCGTCTGGAGTCACCAGAACTGCGTTCCCAGGCGGTACTGACTTGATACTCTCACGATCGAAGCCCAAGTTCAAAAGGGCCACACTTTCGCTGGCGGATGCAAACAGAGAGCCATCGACCGCGTAGCATAGCGGCTTCATTCCCAGCGGGTCACGGGCCATCAACAGTTCGCCTCGTGCGTTGAGTAAAGCCAAGGAGTAAGCCCCGTCAAAATTCTTGGCTGCGGATGCAAAAACATCAATCAGATTTCGATTCGTAGGACCGCTGCTCAGCTCTCGACCGATCTCATGCATGATGATCTCAGTATCCGTGTCGCGAGCCAAGTGATGCTCGCCTTCGAGCGTCAGCTTATCTTTCAGCTCTTGGTAATTGGCGAGTTGACCATTGAAGCAGAAACTGAACCACTTGTGTTTGTGGATGTGTTGACGTTCGAATGGTTGTGCATAGCTGCGGTCATCTTGACCGCAGGTTGCATAACGAACATGACCAATTGCCGCCCGACCGGCATAGTGTTCCATGATCGATTCGTGTTTGCCGCGATGCGAAAGGCGAAAGACCTCGCTAACCGTTCCGATATCCTTCATCGTGTCGAGCAGCAGCGATCGATTTGGATTGAACGTCGTCATGCCCGCAGCAAGTTGCCCTCGATTTTGAATATCTTGGAGCATGCGCGGTAATAAGTAGGAAATTGCCTCTCGTCCACCTTCTGGGCAAAGTGTGCTTTCTTCGCCATTAGCAAGGTGGTAGATAGCGGCAACACCGCATTCGTGGTGCAGTTCGCTCATAAGTCCAAATCAATCCTCGAAAACGGGGCGGTTCGGAGTACAGGGTGGGCAAAAGGACGGCCCTTGGATGGTATCCGAAGTCTTGAATTCGCGAAACCGCATTTGGAGGGGCACCCTAGTGTGGCACGGCGGTCCCAGCCGTGATCACCCTAGAGCGTAACGCGAGTGGCGTCTAGTTGAGGTTTTCCGTCTCCGTAAAACCAAAACGGTCTAACCAAACATAGTCCAAATCGGATTCCTCGTTTCGTCCTAATTCGTCCAGAATGCAGGCGCGATGAAAGCGTAAAGCAGCGGTTTTCCTGGCAAGATCGTCGAGTTCGTCAGGGTTGATGTAGGGAAATCGGAGCTTCAACTCATCCAAGCGATTGGGTGCGGACGCCTTATTTATGATCTTTTCTACCGCTACTTCGTCCGCCGATTCGGTTGCGTCGGTTTTCGCGACCACCTCCGAATAGAGCCATGCATGAAACTCCACTCGATCCGCGATTCGAACTCCGTTATATCGCTGGATATGAGAATAAAGTCTTTTGACCGCTTCCTCAATGAATGGAAGGGCCACATCGTCCTTGCGGAGCCCGTGCAGGACCCAGGCTTTGGTATCCAAGTATTCCTCGCGAGAGGTTCCGTCCGCGACGAGCGCAGCATCGATTTCTACAAGTGCGGTTTCGAGCCCCTTTCCTGTCAACGAGCGAAAATACGCAATGGTGTTGTTTTCGGCAGCATCTCGCTTGGAAATCGGAGGATAGAATTTTTCCAAAACCGCTACTGCCAAGTCATTTTTGCGGTGCAAGTGGAACAGTTGACCCACAAAGCTGGCGATAGCGGCATGGTGATATTCGGGTGCTCGCGATATTTGAGTCAAGGACTCTTCAAAAAGCTTCGAAACGGCTTCCGAGCTGGTTTTTTCCTTGTTAAAAACGAAGTCGAATTTCAATTTCCAAAACTCGGAATCGGTCGCGAGTTGACTCGAAAGTTCGCTCGCTCGGTTAAGCGTCTCCTCGGCTTCTTCGGGGTGCCCATTTTGATAAGCGTTTGCGGCCCAAGCCAGCATCCATCTTGCGCGCCAGTCCGGACCCAAAAATCCTGCAAAAAGAGGACCCAGGACCAGTGCACAAACGGCGACAATGATTATGGTAGTGAGATACTTTTTCATATTGTCTGACGGATAATCCCGGAAACTCCCCACATCCTTAGTCGATTCGATCGATGGCACTTGCGAATCCTTCCGCTACCAGCATTTGCCTGCTACCATCTCGGAAAATCCTTTGCTACGCAATCACCCCCATACTGGGTATGCTCTAATGCCACTATTCGAGATTGAAACAGATTCTCACATAATTGTAACCTGGGCGAAAGACGAAGTGTCGGCGCGCGACGTGTTACGTGATGCCTATCCGACGGATGCAGTCGTTCGCATAACCAAGCGTCCAAGGGACACTTGGGTTATTTCGAAGGCGGTTCTAGGTGCTTCGGGTCGGCAACTCGATATTTGCTCCATTGCGCGTGATTGTCTGGCCAAATCCTCGGGTGACAAATTGCACGCCATCCGATTGTACATGTCCGAAACCGGTTCCGATCTCGAAAAAGCTCGCCGCATCATTGAATCCAATATGGTGATGGGTTGGTAGCTCCCCGTTCGAATGATTAACCCATGTCCATACCCAGCTCGAAACGCATCCATAGCCAATCCGCCTTTGCCAAAGCCAAGCAACTCATCCCAGGTGGAGTGAATTCACCGGCCCGCGCCTTTCATGGTGTGGGTGGCGAACCCATTTTCATGGAGCAGGCTACTGGCCAGTACTTGTTCGACATCGATGGAAATCGCTACCTCGATTACATCGGGTCCTGGGGACCCATGATCTTGGGCCACGCGCATCCGCAAGTCATCGAGGCGATTCAAAGGGCTGCAGCCAAAGGGACTTCTTTTGGTGCCCCGACCGAGAATGAATCCCGGCTAGCGGAACTGATCATGCAAGCGGTCCCTAGTATCGAGCGAGTTCGATTGGTAAACAGTGGTACCGAAGCCACCATGAGTGCGATCCGCGTCGCTCGTGGGGCCACAGGCCGTGCCAAAATTATCAAATTCGCTGGCTGCTATCATGGCCACGTCGACTCTCTGCTGGTTGCCGCCGGATCTGCGGCTGCGACTCTCGGCGTTCCCGATTCGCCTGGTGTGACCGAAGGCACCACTAAGGACACCATCGTCCTGCACTACAACGACTCAGAATCGATCATCGAAACGTTTCGGCAATTCCCAAACGAAATCGCCGCGATCATCCTTGAGCCGATCGTCGGAAATATGGGGACGGTCTTGCCTACGCCCCATTTTTTGAAAACTCTTCGAAACGAAACAACCCGTCATGGGGCGATCCTCATTTTCGACGAGGTCATGACCGGATTTCGAGTTGCTTACGGCGGTGCTCAAAGCCTATTCGGAATCGAGCCCGACATGACCACCTTAGGCAAAATCGTCGGCGGCGGTTTGCCGTTGGCTGCTTACGGAGGCAAGGCCGCGATCATGGACAACGTCATGCCTGCAGGAAAAGTCTTTCAAGCTGGAACGCTGTCTGGCAACCCACTGGCAACCGCGGCCGGAGCGACCACACTTGAAATATTGCGCGATGATCCACCGTACGACTACTTGGAAACCCAGGCAAGTCGGTTGGCCGATGGCCTCAAGCATGCGGCGGATGCAGCGGGGTATCCAGCCCAGATGCAACGGATGGGGAGCATGATGACGCTCTTCTTCACCGATGCACCTGTAGTGGATTGGCCAAGCGCGAATCGCTCCGATCGAACACGCTTTGCAAAGTACTTTTGGGGATTGATTGACGAAGGGGTGTATATGCCTTGCAGCCAGTTCGAAGCGCTGTTCCTTTCGCGAACCCATCGCCCAGAAGATATCGAATACACCATCGACGCAGCCCATCAAGTCCTGGCCAACCTCGATTGAAATCAAAGGTGAAATCAAAGGTGTCAGGAGTCATTGTTTTGAAAAGCAGCTTATCCAATGCTTACCTACGAATCAATGACTCCTGACACCTTTTTTTGCCCCCAACAAATGGATTCAAGATCTAACCAAGAGCAACCCAAACGACAGCCTGCAATGGCGCGATAATGAGAAACTGAGTAAGCTTCAATCCAAGTCAGACACCAGTACTCATTGCATGAAATCAGAACACCCTCGCTTGGCTCCAAATGGCCAACTGCCGATTGAATTACATCATTACTGGATCGTGATGGCTGGCTAGAAGTGGATACTTCAATCATGTCGATTCGTGCTATTAGCGGGCAAACTCAAGTAGGGGGACCTGGGGCAAACGGAACGCCTATGCATCCGCCTCCTCATCCGAATCCGATCCGACCATGAACTCTTCGCCAGCCACGGTAACGCAATCGCCAGGACGGAGTTTCTTTCCCCGTCGCGTTTCAACCATCCCGTTGACCAAGACGGCTCCCGATTGAATCAAGTGCTTGGCCTGTCCACCGGACTGGGTTACCTCCGCAAGCTTTAGAAACTGGTCCAGCTCGATGGTTTCCATTTCTGGTTGGGGTTCATTGGGTTCATGCATCGCGAGCCACTTTAATTCAAATTGAGAACTTGTACGGGTTTTTGTCACCACGCCACTGTAATCCATGGAATGCAGAGTGCAAACAGCCCTGTTTGCTAGCGAAGAAAAGGATGTCAACATCCGCAAAATCGGCAGTGTCGACGCATTCGGCTTTATTTTCGTTCCAGACAAACCGATGTTTCAAGAACGAAGTCTAGTGCGTAAAGCCATGGACGGGTGTTCCATTCCGACATCGCGTTGGTTATCCAACGTACTAATAGAATCCAGTAGGGGCCATGTTTCTTAGGATCAGCAGAAATTCAAAGCGAATCATTGCGGTCCTTTCCCAACACCGCAAGCCGGGGCAAATCGCTTGGGGCATCGCCATCGGGATGATGCTCGGACTTGTCCCCAAGGACAATCTCGTTGCAATATCGCTCGTTGCCGTCTTGGCATGCTTGCATGTCAATCAGCTTGCCGGATGCTGTACGGCTATTGCGATGAGCGTCTTAGGTGGTTGGTTTAGCCCCATCACGAGCTATGTAGGTTCCAGTTTGCTTGAGCAACCGCTCGTATTCAGCGGTATTGTATTTCTCTATCGATATCCTTTGCTTCCATGGGCTTGCTTAGAAAACTCGCTGGTGTTGGGAGGTGTCGGCATAGGTCTTGTGATTCTCCTTCCTACCTATACGGTTTGCAGGCGTTCGTTTTCTAAGGCAGAGCAACAACTGGAAAGCAGCGCGTTGGAGCAAGTGGCCAACGAAGCCATCCAATATCGAAAATCCGTTGCAGATCAATCCCGATCGCGCAACGAGAAGTCGTCGCCGTCGCTCAAGCTGCTGTCCGAGGACAATGCAGACGTAATGGTTGTTGGAGAGCAGCCCTCGGTTGGGTCAACTTCGCTAGCTTTGCTGATTGGCTCCGAAGCGGTTGATGCAAAGCCGTCGAATCCAGTAGCGTACCAGTGGATGGAACACAAAAGCAAGCAAAGGACTATTCCCATGATCTTCACGGGCGAAATCATGCCGGATGGACACGACACGTATCTTCGAGAAACGGTCATAGAAATTGTTCGATATCGACGCCCTGCGAATCCCGCCGGAGGGCCAAGCAAAAACAAACTCGACACTCCTGCAATTACTCAAACACAAGGAATTTCTATGCCCATTGGAAACGCTTCGACCATCGGTACTAATGAGTCCGTTAACAAAGGGCTTTCGGCGATGAACAAAGCCACCCCAATCGAGCAATCCATTGTCTTTGATGCAGGGCACACGCCAAGCCAAACGAGCAATCGCGATGAATCTTTGAGATATCTGCTTTGGCACATCAATGGTTCGCGCGAGAGTGCTCGAAAGTCTTCGGAGAAAACCGCATGACGATACGTCGTCGATTGTTCATTGCGACCGTGACATTAGGTGGCGGCATATGTTGTTTTCAGCCCATCATGCGGAACCGCATGGAGTCCCGGATCTCCGAACTCTTTGGTGGGCGAGTGGAAATTGGTTCGTCAAAAGTTTCCTTAATCGATGCTACGATCGCGCTCCGTGACATAACCATCCACTCAGCCAATCCGCGCCACGGAAGCAGCGAAAGATTAACGAGTTGCTTCAAAATCAAAGATGCGGCATTCAAGTTCAACTGGAATAGCCTGCTCTACCGCAATCTGAAGGTTGAAAATTTCATTGCCTCCCAGGTTCATTGGAGACTTGTCGATCCGAGCCGAGAGGTCATCCCGACAGCAGCCGAAAGCAATATTCCTAAAACCACAACGCAGTTCGACGAAAACGAAGCGTTGGATTTTAGCATTGATTCTATTGTTCAGCCGATCAAGCAGAGGATTGTTGAGGAGGCGGCCAAGCAAAACCGCGTTCACCAGACTGTATCATCGCGAATCAAGTCCGTGTCGGAGCGACTGACAGAAGCCATGCCAAGCGACGGCTCGTTGAATGTTCTGAGGCAACGCTACGTCGTTGAGGATGCAAATAAGGAACTTGCCATAATCAAGCAATCGATTGCCGAAGCCCACATCGCTCGATACGAATCGGATAAAGTGATGAACTCAATGAGGCAATCGGCTCAGAAAAAACTCGTGAAGAGTTTAGAAGACTTGCCTGATCTTGGTTCCGTAAAGGCCAATCAATCTGCAATTCAACTTGCCAAGAACGCGGTCGCCAAGGAGTGGAACAGGAACCGACCGATTGTCCAAGCGGCCATGCAATCGCTGACGGCCTTACAACTCCCAGCGACTCCTCAAAACAGCGACGAAGAAGAAAACCGAGCTAGGCCGCGAAACTCCCGTTCAGAACTCCTTTCTCAACTCCCAGTCGGCTTTACTCGCATCGCTGCCGGCAAAGTCAGCGGGACCATCCACCTTCCGGACGTTGCTTTCAATCCAACCGAAGTCACATCGGGGTTCGAGCTTCAGTTCAAAAACCTATCCAGCCGGGACTTTTCGGATCGAGAGAAAGCCGCGATCACGATATCGATGAAGCACTCGACTACTCAACACGAAGTGCCGTGGCTGATTTGTTCCGCCCAGCAAGTTGGCTTGCCTCAGTCGGACACAACCCGAATCCAAGTCGTTCTCGAAAGAACGCAAAGTGGACGACCCAAAACCGTCACCACAATCCAACACGCAAGCCAAGGTTGGGCGGCTTCGTTTTCATTGCCGATTCAAAACTGCATTGAATTTCCAGCCAATGACGCACTTGCCATTGAGAAGGTCTCCTCGAGCGAGAAAACCAATATTGTTGGAAAAATGATTGGAACGACACCAGACAATGGAAACGAGCCAGACGAACTATGGATTGACATCGACGAAGCGAGCTTGGCGGCAGTCGAAGCCATTCTGTCTCCAAAGTTTCGCCAGGACTTTCAAAAGAAACGATCACAAGCCTCGATTCGGAGTACCGAACTCTTAACAAGCGAGATGCTTGAGATATCCAAGCGGTGGGATCAATTGGGGGACGAGCACTCTCGCACCCACCTGAGTTGGGAAGCGAGTCTCACCGAGTTGAGTGGTCAATTGGAGAGTCTTGAAACCGCCTTCAAACGAACTTCGCGTGGTTCGATCGGCATTGCTCGATAAGGTGTGGCTCCTGAGGCTGTGATTTATTGTCGCCTTTCGCTCCGCGAAAGTGTGCCGCAATAACGCACTTTTGCGGAGCAAAAGGCGACAATGTTTGCACCGCTCGAATAAAATCACGGCCTCGCTACGGCGGAGACCACCGTGGATTTGCATGCTAAAGCAATCCCCTGAATCTTGGATTTTCTTCGGTTCAAGCTGAAAGAAACTGCATTCTGCCTTGTGTCTACTGGTGCGGAATCGCTACGGATAGGGTCTGCAAAAAACCCATTCGAACCAAGGTACATCCCCAGACACTTACGGAGAACAATTATGAAACGGAATTTCACAGCCTACCTCGTCCTCGGTGCAATCCTATTCGCGGGCGTTGCCAGCAGCATGCAAGTCTTTGGGCAGGGTGGTCCGAACCGTCAAATGAACGGTTTCCAGAGCAATAGTCCCAGCAATAATCTCGGCAATGGTCCTTACCAAAATCCAATTGGACCGACGAATCCACCAGTTTACTCAACACAGGGTTTCTCCCCCAATGCCATTTATGGCACGCCCGCTGTAGGTTACGCCGTCCCATACATGCAAAATGGCAGACCTAGTGTCATCGTCAAAAAAGATGGGACTATCGATCGAATCGAAAAGGAGCCAGGAGTACCTTTCAGTCCTGAAGAAATGCAGGCAATCAACGAAACCAAACAAAAGTTGCAAATCGCAGTCGCTCAAATCAAATCGCCGGATGCCGAAGCCACCAAGAAAAAGGAAGCCAAGGAGTTCATTGCAAAGTACTTAAAAGCCGAGTTCCAAGCGGACCAAGAGTCGCGACGCGAGCAAGTGGAACGACTTGAAAAGCAAGTCGAGCAACTTAAAACACAGCTTGCGAAACGGGAAGAGTCGCAGGACAAGTTGGTCGAACTACGATTGCAACTGTTGGAGAATGACGCTTCCGGGTTGTCGTTTCCCGATTCATGGGGAAGTCTTTCTGGTCAACCGCCGTATGCTGGCTACCCGATGCAACCACCTGTCATCGGCAGTCCTTCGCAACCGTATTCGGGACAAACGTATCAACCGTATCCAATGCCCATTCAGCCGTATGCACCCAACAGTGGGTACGGCGAACAGTACAGTGAACTAATGGAAAAAGCCAAGAAAAAAAACTACTAAGCATATGTGCACAAGTCTTTAAGTGAAAGCAACAATTAGCCGCACGGCGTTAGCCGCAGTTTTCGACGATTGTCAAGCACACGGAACCGGGGCTAGCGCTGGGGTGTTAAAAGTTTGGGGTTGTGGTGCTTTTAGTGTTGCGCAACTTTTCATCCCGAAGGGATATCAGACATTAGCCGGTGGTTGAGCGGAGCGACACCACCGGAAAAGAATCGTGCAGAGCGTTCCGATCCTGAAAGGATCGCAGAATCTGTGACCCTTTCAGGCAACG
>JANPNA010000471.1:0-4380 GCA_031427235.1 Pirellula sp. | reverse complement strand
CGGAAAAGAATCGTGCAGAGCGTTCCGATCCTGAAAGGATCGCAGAATCGGTGACCCTTTCAGGAAACGCTGTGAAGTATTTTCGTCCGATCGGAGCTTGCCTCCGACGGACGCCGTTTTGGCGTACTAAAAGTGCGGTTCCGACCTTAAATTGCCGCACTCCGCTCCCTGCTCGACCGCCTTAGGCGGTCGAGCAGGGAACGGAGTGCGGCGGTTAGCGTGCATACGTAGGACGCCAAAACAAGGTTGAGGGGAGGCAAGCTCCCACTCAACCTACGTGAATTGTTGGTGAAAATGCTTCACAGCGTTGCCTTTCAGGGTCATTCGCGTGTCCTTTCGTTCTCCCGCGTGTCCTTTCGTTCTCCGGGGGGGCGCCGCGAAGCGGCGCACCCCCGCTAAATTCAGTGATACCAGTAGGGATGAAAGCGGAAGAATTATCGAGTGAAATTGTTTCGCAATACATCATGTCAACACCAGTTTTTTAACACCCCAGGCTAGCGCCCAAACGGCTAATTACCGGGAAATACTTGTGCACAGGGTGCTTAGAAGTGTGTTTTTCTTTCGTGTCTTTCGTGGTTAATCCCGTTGTTCGATCGGTAGCCAGTTTCTCGTAGTTGGCCCGACATATTCTGCGGATGGCCGTATCAGCCGATTATCGGCCCTTTGTTCAAAGATATGGGCTGACCAGCCGGTGACTCGGGACAAGACGAATAGCGGCGTGAACATGGGGGTCGGGATGCCAAGGCACCGAAAAGCAGACGCACTATAAAAATCCAAATTCGGAAACATTTTCTTTTCTCGCCGCATGACAAGCTCGATCCGCTCGGAAATCGCGTAAAGCTGCTCTTGCCCAACGGCCTCACACAGTCGCTTCGACCAGTTTTGAATGATATCGGATCGAGGATCGCACTGCTTGTAAACGCGATGTCCAAAGCCCATGATCTTTTCTTTTCGGGAAAGCATCTCAAGCAGGCTCGCTTCTGCGGCTTCTGGAGCTTGGAATCGCTCGATCAGTTCCATGGCTGCTTCGTTAGCGCCCCCATGTAGCGGGCCACGCAAAGCGCCAATTCCCGCAGTGATGGCGGAATGGAAATCGGAAAGAGTCGAGGCGACAATCCTAGCCGTGAAAGTCGAGGCGTTGAATTCGTGTTCTGCATACAAAATCAAGGACACGTCAAAGGCTCGACGATCTAACTCGGATGGCACCTTGCCATGCAACAGTTGGAGAAAATGTTCCGCGATGGAATCTGCGTCTAGCTCCGCTTCGATGCGTCGTCCCGAATGTTGAAAATGATGCCAGTAGACCAAGATCGATGGCATGCAGGCCAGTAGGCGTTCGGCGGCCTCATATTGATCTGCAAATCGAACCTCGGGTTCAAGCGTTCCCAACACCGAACAGCCGGTTCGAAGCACATCCATCGGATGCGACGAGGCCGGAAGATTCTCCAAAACCGTTTTCAGGGGCGATGGGATTCCGCGACGCTCCTTTAATCTTTGAATGAAATTGGCAAGGTCAAGCACCTTGGGCAGCTCACCGTACAGCAGGAGATAAGCCACTTCTTCAAAGCTTGCGTGCGCAGCCAAGTCCTCGATCGAGTATCCTAGGTAAGTTAATCCGACGCCGTCGATTCCGACTGTGCTCAGTCGGGTTTGGCCCGCAACGATTCCTTCCAGTCCACCTCGATTTACTTTGTTCATGGTTGCAACCTTTGTTGATCGACACGTTTTTCCGCGGACAGATAATTCAAGACTTCGTAGAGTTCGTCGCGAGTTTGGAGCGAATTGAGAATGGATTGTTGTGAGCCATTGATTCGGATTGTTTCATAGGCGCTTTTGGCGGCAGCGTTCATGGCCCGAAAGGCCGTCAATGGATAGAGTGCCATTTGCACACCGGCTTCGTTGAGTTGTGCCAAGGTGAAGAGTGGCGTTCGTCCGAACTCGGTCAAGTTGGCTAAGAGTGGAACCTTTACCTCGTTGGAGAATCGATGGAAGTCATCCAGCGTTTCAACTGCTTCTGCAAAAATCATGTCGGCTCCCGCAGCAACGTAGGCATTGGCTCGACGGATTGCGGCATCGACACCTTCCACACTGACCGCATCTGTACGGGCCATGATTACAAAATCGGGATCTTTTCGACTGGCGACTGCGGCTCGAACTCGAGCTTGCATTTCCTCCAGTTCCACCAAGTTTTTTCCAGGTCGATGGCCACAACGCTTGGCCGTAACCTGGTCTTCCATATGGACTGCAGCAACTCCAACTCGCTCTAGCTCTCGAATCGCTCTTTGGATGGTAAGTTCCGTTCCCCAGCCTGTGTCGATGTCCACCAACAAAGGCAATGAACAAGCGGCGGTGATGCGGGCTGCGTCGTCAAGGACGTCGTTCAAACTGGTGATGCCAAGATCTGGTAATCCATGCGACGCGTTTGCAACACCAGCACCAGAAAGATAAAGGGCTTGAAATCCTGCCCTGGCTGCTTGCATGGCGCAAAGGGCATTGATTGCGCCGACGATTTGCAGCGGTTTTTCAACTTGCAACAATTTTCGGAAACGCAATCCGGGGCTGGGTTCAGGCATACGATCCGTCCGAATTCTAAATGAACCGAATTCTCATGAATTCAGTTATGGTAGGTCCTCAACGCAAATCTTCCGCGATCTACGCGATCAACGCAAGCCGACGACGAACGATGCTCGCGGACTGTGGTAAAATCGCCGCTCGCCTTAGACGGTATTAAGGCGAGCGGCGGATTGAAATCTACCTGCCGCGTGTTCATGTGGGAGAGCTTGGCTTTGGCTCGGCAGGAGCCTCGCCCTCCCAGCAAAAGCATATCCGCTGCTCGCCTAAACGGTGATTCTCAATCTTGGAAAGAACGACAATATGAATTTGTTTCGAACAATTCGATGGAATAGCATTGTGATTGTGGTGGGTTGCATCATTGCAAATCTTTCGCCAGCAGAAGCACAAAACATAAACGTCTGGATCGGTACCGGCCGAAGCCCATTGAGTCGTGGTATTTACCATTGTCAACTGAACACCAGCGGAGGCAAGCTGAGCGAACCAACGTTGATGGCTGAGATGGACGGTCCAGGGTTTCTCGCCAAGCACCCAACCCAGCCGATTCTCTATGCCGTTGGCGGACTCAGCAACGTGCCTGTCGTAGCGGCGTTTTCCATCGAAGGTTCACCGGACAAACCGAGCCTTCGCTTTCGCAATTCAATTCCAATCGGTGACGGAGGGGCTGCGCATGTCTCGCTCGACAAGACGGGAAGGACTCTCTTTACTGCTCAATACGGTGGGGGATCGGTAGCCGTTTTTTCTGTTGAGCCGGACGGAACACTCGGCGAGAAGACTCAGTTGATCGACCATCAAGGAGGATCGAGGGTTGTCTCGGATCGCCAAGATGCTTCGCATGCTCACTGGACAGGCGTATCGCCCGACAATCGATTCTTGTTCGTTCCGGATTTGGGACTCGATCAAGTAGTTATTTACAAGCTGGACGCTGCGACCAGCAAAATCGAAGCTCATGGAAACGGAGTTGTTCCCCCAGGAAGTGGACCAAGGCATATGAAATTTCATCCCAATGGTCGTTGGATCTATGTTCTCAACGAACTGGCGTTGTCGGTAACGGTTTTCGAATACGCTCCCAAGATGGGGACGATGACTCCACGTCAAACGATAGAGACCGTCCCAGTTGCAGAACTTGAAAGAGAAAAGGCAAAAAGCGCGTCGGAGATTCGCGTCCATCCCAATGGGAAGTTCGTCTATGCCGCCAATCGTGGTCACGACACGATCACCGTCTTTGCTGTGGATCAAGCAACGGGCGAATTGAACTTAGTCCAGCGAGAAAACCCACGCTGCGCGACTCCTCGCAATTTCAATCTAACGCCAGATGCAAAATGGTTACTCGCAGCGGGCCAACTATCAAATACCCTAGGACTATTCTCCGTGGATTCCGATTCAGGACGGATAACGTTTCAGCAGACGAGTGTTTTTGTCCCGAACCCCATCTGTGTTCTCTTTGATCATGGGGATTGATACGGAGAAGGCTTGAGGAACGAAGATTCGAGAGCGACCATTTCTTTGAAACGGTGTTGAATAGCGGGCGATCGATCGCGAATGCACTTTCGAGGAGTGCGATAGTCGGCGAGTTTGCCTCCTCCTTTGGGCTCATGACTTGCAAGCCTTCTTGAGTGTCAAAGCCGTCGGCAAAAAAAATAGGATGTTCTACTGTTGGTGGGCTAGTGCTTTGTGACAGCTTGATTTTAGGGTAGTGGGTGTTTTTTAATATACCGGTGGGTTAGGGTGGTTTACAAGAAACAACACGGCCCACCCAAATACATTTGTGTTAACAAAGAACAATGGTTGGCGGGGGGTGGGGACCAA